>JAGWXV010000004.1 GCA_018969705.1 Betaproteobacteria bacterium | reverse complement strand
GAGGCCCCGACCATCGACGTTCAGGCCAAGGACAAAACTCCCAGCTAATGGCATCGGGTCCGCAGCATGCTGTCGGACCTTTCACTTCTTGAGGCTGCAGTGCGTTGGCGCCTCTGATCCCCGCAGGCTATGTTTGATATCGGATTCTCCGAACTTGTTGTAATCGGCCTCGTTGCCTTGGTGGTGGTGGGGCCTAAGCGGTTACCGGTGGCCACGCGAACGCTGGGGGCGCTGATTGGCCGGGCGCAGCGCTATGTCAGTGATGTGAAGACTGATATCCAGCGACAAATGGATCTCGATGAACTAAGAAAAGTGCAGCAGCAGGTCCAAGACGTCGGCCAACAAATTCAAAGTGGAGTCCAGCGTGTGGAGTCTGAGGTGGGTGCGGTGACATCTGATCTGTCGCAGACCGCCGATGCCTGGGAGGGTTTTGGTGAGCCGGCAGCCGCTTCGTCGCCGCTGACGCGTCAATTCGGCACCCACATTCATGCGCCTGAGCCCTCCTGGTCAGAGCAGCAAGAGCAGCGTCGTATCCGTGAACGTGTCCGCGGCCGACTTCGCAAGCGTTTCCATGTGAAGCGGCCCCGTGATTAACTCCTGACTTATGACTGATTCAGAACAGAAAGACGAAGCCGCCCAAAAAGAAGAGGGCTTTGTTACCCACTTGATTGAGCTGCGCGATCGGCTGATGCGGGCTGCAGCCTCAGTGATTATTTGTTTTCTGGCACTTGTCTATTGGGCTCCGGATATTTACTCGCTGCTTGCCGATCCGTTGGTGAGTGCGTTGCCTGCGGGCACATCGATGATCGCCACAGATGTCACCGCACCGTTTTTCGTGCCGATGAAAGTCACCATGATGGTGGCCTTCGTAATTGCCCTGCCGTATGTGCTGTATCAGGTTTGGGCCTTTATTGCTCCAGGCCTGTATGAGCACGAGAAGAAACTTGCGGCACCCATTATTTTGAGCAGTTTTTTATTGTTCCTGCTGGGCATGGCCTTTGCCTATTTCTTTGTGTTTCCTGCCGTATTTAAGTTTGTCGCCGCCTACACGCCCAGCGGCGTTCAGATGGCCACCGACATTGATAAGTACTTAAGCTTTGTGCTGACGCTCTTTATCGTGTTTGGGCTTTCTTTTGAAACACCCGTTGTCGAGATGGTACTGGTGCGGCTGGGAATAGTCTCTATCGAAAAGCTCAGAGAGTTTCGTCCGTACTTCATCGTGATTGCATTTGTGATTGCAGCGATTGTCACGCCGCCGGATGTCATCAGCCAGTTCATGCTGGCCGTGCCCATGATCCTGCTGTATGAATTCGGCATCTTTATGTCGCGCTACATCACACCACGCGAAAAAGTCGCCGAAGCCGCCTAGCGTTTCGCTGCAATGGCGGGCCGCTCGGCGATACTAACGCTTGCCTCGAAGACCTGATCCTGCCGTCTCACTTTGAACTTGGCCTTGCTGCCGGGGGCGATTGCGGCGACCATGGCCATGAGTTCCGTCATATTGCGAATCGGCCGATCGTTCACCGCGATCACCACATCGCCTGGACGAATGCCGGCCTCATCAGCAGGCCCGCTTCTTAATACGCCAGCGATCAGGCTTCCCTCGCCTTCGACTGCATCACGTGGCTCCACGCCAATATAGCCACGGCTCACCTTGCCTTTCGTGACCAATGCCTCCATCACCATTCGCGCTGTGTCTGCCGGAATCGCAAAGCCGATTCCCTGGTTGCCGCCCGAGCGGGTATAGATCGCGGTGTTGATGCCCAGTAGCTGACCCTGTGTATCAATCAATGCGCCGCCCGAGTTGCCCGGATTAATTGCCGCGTCGGTTTGAATAAAATTTTCGTAAGTGTTGATGCCAAGACGGCTGCGGCCCATCGCGCTGATGATGCCCTGGGTCACGGTCTGGCCCACACCGAATGGATTGCCGATGGCCAGCACGGTGTCGCCGACCCGGGCCTCGGTGGGCCGGCCAAAGGCAATTACCGGAAGCCGGTTCAGTGAGATTTTCAGCACCGCGAGGTCGGTATCGGGATCCGTGCCCACCAGGATTGCGCCCGCCCTTCGGCCATCCGCTAGGCCTACTTCAATCTGTTCGGCACCCGAGACCACGTGATGGTTGGTCAGAACATAACCTTTTTCGGACACGATGACCCCAGAGCCCAGGCCCGCGGTGGGCTCGCGCTCGGGCTGGTCACGAAAGAACTTGCGAAATGTCGGGTCATTTAGAAGGGGGTGGTTGGGGACCGCGACCTTTTGGGTGGTGTAGATGTAGACCACAGCCGGCATGGCCCGGGCGGCCGCCTCACGATAGCCGTGGGCCGCAATCGGAGAGCCTCCCTCGCGCAGGCCGAGCTCCCCCGAGCCGGCGGGCTCCGAGCCTGAGCCCAGATTGGCAACCCAATGCGGCTTAAAGGTCAGGACCACAAACAGGGCAGCAAGGGCCAGCGTGGTGGCCTGGGCGAAAATGAGCCAAATACGTCGGACCATGCTGCCATTATTGCTGGAACTGGACTTTTGGCTGGCTTAAAATACTTGTTTGCCCTAACTTTGAACGTCGAAAGAGCGGTTTTATGTCTCAAACCTCGCAAGACCTTAGTTTTCCCGCACAGCCTTCCTCTAGCGCCAAATCTGAACGCCGAACCTGGCTGATTGCTTGCGGCGCGGCCGGGGGCGTCGCTGCCGCCGCGACCGCCGTGCCCCTGCTGACCTCGATGGCGCCAGCCGAAAAAGCCCGCTCTGCCGGCGCTCCGGTTGAAGTCGATATTGGCGATATTCCCCCTGGCGGCTTAAAGACCGTGGAGTGGCGCGGCAAGCCCGTCTGGATTGTCCGCCGCACTCCCGAGATGCTGGCCTCCCTAGAAAAAATTGAGGGCCAGCTTGCTGATCCAAAATCGGATCGGACCGCCTTTCCGACGCCGACCTACGCCAAGAATCGACATCGTTCGATTAAGCCGGAATTTCTGGTGACCGTTGGCATCTGCACCCATCTCGGCTGCTCGCCGGTCAGCAAATTCGACACAGGCAACCAGCCGGGCCTTGGCACGGACTGGCAAGGTGGCTACTTCTGCCCCTGCCATGGTTCAAATTTCGATCATGCGGGCCGCGTGTATGCCAATAAGCCTGCGCCCGATAACCTGGAAATCCCCCGTCACATGTACCTGTCGGATACGCGGATTGTTGTCGGTAAGGATGAAAAGGGCGAGGCCTGATTCGTTTTGTCTGGCGCTTTTAAATTTTTAAGTCGATAAGTTAGACCTGAGCTCGCGGAGAATTGCATGGCCTCTGAAAAGAATGTCACCACCACCGGCCTACTCGGATGGATCGATACCCGATTCCCTCTGACCAAGCTTTATAAAGAACACCTCTCGGAGTATTACGCTCCGAAGAACTTTAATTTCTTTTATTTCTTTGGTTCGCTGGCCATGGTGGTGCTGGCCCTGCAGATCATCACCGGCATTTTTCTGACCATGCACTACAAGCCGGATGCATCGTTAAACGCCGCAGGCGTTCCGGTGGCCTTTGCCAGCGTGGAATACATCATGCGCGAGGTTCCCTTCGGCTGGCTCATCCGTTACATGCACTCCACAGGCGCTTCGGCGTTTTTCGTGGTGGTCTATCTCCATATGTGGCGCGGACTGATCTATGGCTCTTATCGCAGCCCCCGTGAACTCATCTGGATATTCGGCTGCGCGATCTTCCTGTGTCTGATGGCAGAAGCCTTCTTTGGCTACCTGCTTCCTTGGGGCCAGATGTCCTACTGGGGAGCCCAGGTGATCGTGAATCTTTTCTCCGCTGTTCCGCTCATTGGCCCAGATCTCTCGGTCTGGATCCGCGGCGACTTTGTGGTGGGCGATGCCACCTTGAATCGTTTCTTTGCGTTTCACGTCATTGCGATCCCGCTCGTGCTGGTGGGCCTGGTTGCGGCCCACATCATCGCCCTGCATGAAGTCGGCTCCAACAATCCCGATGGCGTGGAAATTAAGAAAAACAAAAATGCAGAGGGCATCCCGCTTGATGGCATTCCCTTTCATCCGTATTACTCCGTACATGACATCTTGGGAATCGCGGGCTTTTTGATTCTGTTTTGCGCGGTCGTATTTTTTGCTCCCGAGCTCGGCGGCTATTTCTTGGAATTTAATAATTTCATCCCTGCTGATCCCCTGGTGACGCCGCCGCACATCGCGCCAGTCTGGTACTTCACACCGTTTTATTCCATGCTCCGTGCTGTCACGGATCTGTTTACCTGGATCATGGTGGCCTCTGCCGGGCTTGGCGCCCTTGCGGTCTTGCGTGCCCGCTGGCCGATGATGATTAAAGCCGGCGCAATCGCAGCCCTGCTGGTGTTGGCCATCACCTTCCGTGTATTCGATGCCAAGTTCTGGGGCGTGGTGATCATGGGCGGCGCCGTTATTATTTTGTTTTTCTTGCCCTGGCTAGACTACAGCCCTGTGAAGTCGATTCGTTATCGTCCGAACTGGCACAAGGCGCTTTACATGGTGTTCCTGGTGAACTTCTTCATCCTGGGCTATCTCGGCGTGCTGCCTCCCTTCCCGTTCGGCCAGGCCTACTCGCTGGTGGGCACCGTGTTTTACTTCGCGTTTTTTGCGCTCATGCCGATCTGGTCACGGATCGGAGACTTCAAGCCTGTTCCCGAACGCGTGACGTTCAAGCCTCATTAATGCGCCGCGCCAAGGACCTCACCATGAAAAAAATTTTTAAATCCTTTCTGGCGGCAATCGCCGCATCGCTGGCTTTCGCCGTCGCCCCCGCGGCTTTTGCGGCTGGCGGCCCGGTGGCCTTGGATGCGATCCCGGCGCAGAAGCTCTCCGATCGGGCAGCAATGCAAAATGGTGCCAAGACCTTCATGTCGTATTGCCTGGGCTGCCATGGACTATCGGCGATGCGCTACAGCCGGCTAGCCGACATCGGCATGACCGAAGAGCAGATCAAGGCCGTCATGCCGCCCGGAGCAAAGCCGGGCGACTATATCCGGACTTCATTAAATCGCGCCGAGGCGAAAGACTGGTTTGGTGCTGCACCCCCAGACCTTTCTGTCACAGCCCGCTCGCGTTCGTCCCACTCCGGTGCGGGCACCGATTGGATCTACACATTTCTGAGAACCTACTACGAAGATGCCAGCCGTCCGACTGGCTGGAACAATAAGACTTATGTTGGCGTGGGCATGCCGCATGTGCTTTGGGATGCACAGAAGTCTAAATCACCCGCTGAGTTTGATTCGATGGTCGGCGATCTGGCTGCATTTTTAAACTATGTTGCCGAGCCTGCCCAATTCTCACGCAAGACTATCGGCATGGTGGTTATGGCATTCCTGGCCATATTCTTCGTGCTGGCCTGGCGCTTAAATAAGGTCTACTGGAAAAACATCAAGTAGGACTGGTTTTCGTTTGTTTCGCATAAGGGCGGGGGCCTTTCCCGCCCTTCTTCTTTAAGGAATGCTCCATCATGATGGTCCTCTACTCCGGAACCACCTGCCCGTTTAGTCATCGTTGCCGTTTTGTGTTGTTTGAAAAGGGCATGGATTTTGAGATTCGGGATGTTGATCTTTTTAATAAGCCCGAGGACATTTCAGTCATGAATCCCTATGGCCAGGTTCCAATTCTGGTTGAGCGCGATCTGATTTTGTATGAATCCAACATCATCAACGAATACATTGATGAGCGGTTTCCCCATCCGCAATTGATGCCGGCGGATCCCGTACAGCGCGGCCGTGCGCGGCTTTTACTGTTTAATTTTGAGCGGGAGCTCTTCGTACACGTCGAAGCCTTAGAAAAACAAGACGCCAAAAAAATTGATAAGGCCCGCGTCTTGGTCAGGGATCGCCTTGCCCAGTTAGCGCCTGTTGTAACAAAAAATAAATTCATGCTGGGCGAGGACTTCTCGATGATTGATGTTGCCCTGGCGCCGTTGTTGTGGCGGCTGGAGTACTACGGCATCGAGCTGCCCAAAACCGCAGCACCAGTTCAGAAGTATGCAGAGCGTATTTTTTCGCGACCCGCATTTTTTGAGGCCCTAACGCCGCCTGAAAAAATCATGCGTCGTTAATCTTTGGGCATGACCGAATCAACCCCATCGTCCACCAGGCCTTACCTGATCCGAGCAATCCACGAGTGGTGCTCGGATAATGGGTTAACGCCTTACCTGGCGGTATCGGTCAATGGGCAGGTCCAGGTGCCCAAAGAACATGTGCGCAATGGCGAAATTGTGCTCAATGTCAGCAGTCTTGCGACTGATCGGTTAATGATTGCCAACGATGTCATTAGCTTTCAGGCCCGATTCTCTGGCCGGGTCCACGAGATCATGGTGCCAATAGAAAATGTGGTCGCGATTTACGCCAAGGAAACCGGCAACGGCATGGCGTTTGAGGTCAGCAAACCATTGGCGGAGGTCGAGCCGCATCTGCAGGCGGTGCAGGAGTCCGAAGCGCAGCCTGCTGCAGGCTTATCGATCACTGAGGACCCGCCACGACCACCTGCAGGCGGCCGTCCGAAACTGACTCGCGTAAAATAAGTTTTTCGCCGACTTAGCTCAGTTGGTAGAGCAATCGCCTTGTAAGCGATAGGTCATCTGTTCGAGTCAGATAGTCGGCACCCCTATTCATACGCAGACAAAATGTCTGCGTATGCCTTGAATTAGCCAGTTGCGCCGGCCGACTCCAGCACCTTTTTCAGCTCTCCGCTTTCGTACATCTCACCCATGATGTCCGAGCCCCCGACGAACTCACCGCCCACATACAGCTGCGGAATAGTCGGCCAGTTCGAGAAGTCTTTAATGCCCTGTCGGATGCCGTCATCATCCAGCACATTGACAGTCACCACATTTTTTACATCGCAGGCCTTAAGCAGCTGAATCGCACGGCCGGAAAAGCCGCACTGAGGAAACTGTGCGGTGCCTTTCATAAAAAGCACCACCGGGTGTTCCGAAACGGTTTTTTGAATGAATTCTTTTACGTCCATGTCCTGCCTCCAAAGAAGTTGAAAGTTTACTTTAGCTGGCCCGAAACCCAATCACCGCCCGCGGCAGTGACTGATCATCGACGAGGCCCCGGACTCTCGTGAGGCCTGCCTGACGAAACAATTCAATGACAGCCGCCTGCTGCTCTGATCCGTGTTCGACCAGCAAAAATCCACCAGTTTCAAGCCACTCTGGGGCGCCGGTGGCAAGGATGGCGATGTCGCTGAGCCCGTCGGACTGCGCCGTGGTGCCATCCCCAGTAGCGGCTGGACTGAGCGCGGCTTTTGGCTCAAAGCGAAGATCCCCCCGCGACAGATGCGGATCCCCAGCGCTAACATAGGGTGGATTACTGATCAGGCCATGATATTTCACGCGATCGCGAGGCAAGGCATCAAACCAGCTGCCTTCAAAAAAGCGGGTCTTTGGCGCTGCCCCGAGGAAGGCCGCATTATTGCGGGCCACCTGTAAGGCCGCCGCGGACCGGTCAGTCGCCGTGATTTCTGCTGACCGAATTTCTAAAGCCAATGTTATGCCGATGCAGCCGCTGCCAGTACCCAGATCCGCAAGCCGAAGCGGCCTCTCAGCCGCTCGGGTTAAGTCAATCACCGTGTCAATCAGAAGCTCGGTCTCAATCCTGGGAATTAGCGTTGCAGGGCTGACCCAAAACGAGCGGCCATAAAATTCGCGAAATCCCGTCAGGTAGGCGATCGGCACGCCAAGCCTGCGCTGGGCCACCATGCGCTCAAAAAGCGCTTGAACCTCGGAGGGCGTGGGATCCGATCCATGTGCAATCAGGGCCTCACGGCGCAGCCCACTTGCTGCCTCAAGCAGGGCGATTGCCTCTCGGCGCGGCAGGCCTGAGGCATTCAGTAAATCGTCAAGCATCGGCCATTGCCGAGAGCTGCTCGGCCTGGTGCTCCGACATCAGGGTCTGCGTGAGTTCAGCCAGATCGCCATCCATCATGGCATCGATCTTGTAAAGGGTGAGGTTGATACGGTGGTCGGTGATTCGGCCCTGTGGAAAGTTGTAGGTTCGAATCCTCTCAGATCGATCGCCCGATCCGATCATCAGCTTACGTGCACTAGCCTCTTTAGCGTGTAGCTCACGCATCTGCTGATCACGAACACGGGCTGCCAGAACCTTTAGGGCCCGCTCCTTGTTTTTGTGCTGACTGCGATCGTCCTGGCATTCCGCCACAAGGCCTGTTGGCAGGTGGGTGATGCGAACTGCCGATTCCGTTTTATTGACATGCTGGCCACCCGCGCCGGAGGCCCGAAAAACATCGATTCTTAATTCATCGGGGGAAAAGATGACTTCAGCGACTTCGTCGGCCTCAGGCAGTACTGCCACCGTGCAGGCCGAAGTATGGATCCGGCCCTGGGTCTCGGTCTGGGGGACCCGCTGGACCCGATGGCCACCAGACTCAAATTTCAGTTTGGAGTACGCGCCATTGCCAGCGATACGCACGATGACTTCCTTATAGCCCCCAAGGTCCGAGGCATTGGCAGATAAGATTTCGGCCTGCCAGCGATTGCGCTCCGCAAACCGCATATACATGCGTAGCAAATCCGCCGAAAAAAGCGCCGATTCATCCCCGCCGGTGCCTGCCCGAATTTCAAGAATGACATTGCGCTCATCATTTGGGTCTTTCGGTAGCAGCAACAATTGCAGGGCCGCATCTTTTTCTTCGACTGCTGTCTTCAGCCGAAGAATCTCTTCCTGGGCAAATTCCTTAAGCTCAGGATCATTCATCCAGTCCTGGGCGGCGGACAAGTCGGCTTCTAATCGTTGATAGTCGTGAAAGCCTGCCACCACAGGCGCGAGATCCGAACGTTCTTTGGAGAGTTTTCGAAACTCATCCATGCGATCGGTGGCGTCGGGCGCTGACAGCAGACGGTCGACCGCCTCAAGGCGTTCGGCCAGCTGCTGGAGTTTGGCCAGCAGGCTGGGCTTCATCTAGTGGTGTCGGTCGGGCTTAAGTCCAAACAGTTCGCGAATGAGATCGGCCTTGGCCTCCCGGCTCTCAGGGCTGTCGTTTCCGATTTGGTGTAGCTGGCTGTAGGCGCCGTGGAGATACTTCTGAGATAGGCCATGGGCGAGAGACTGCAGCACCGTCTCGATGTCCTCGCCTTTGGCCAGTCGTTTCTTGGCCAGCGCAAGCTCACCTGCTTGAATGGCCTGCGCATGCTCGGCAAGCGCTTTGATCACGGGCACATGCTGGCGTGAATCACGCCATTGAATGAAATTCTGAACACCATGATCAATGATGGCCTCGGCCTGCAGCACCGCATCCTGCCGGGCTTGGGCCCCTTCTTTGATCAGCTCGCCTAAATCATCAACGGTATACAGAAACGCATCAGGCAGATCGGCGACCTCGCGTTCTATATCGCGCGGCACCGCAAGATCAACCAGAAACATGGGTCGATGTTTACGCTGACGGATCGCACGCTCGATCATACCCAGACCAATAATCGGCAGTGTGCTGGCCGTGCAGCTCACCACAATATCGAATTCATGCATGCGTAGCGGCAGCTCAGACAGTGTGATTGCCTCGCCGCCAAAATCTTTTGCAATAAGTTCACCGCGATCCAGTGTGCGATTGGCCACCACGATCTGCCGAGGATGCTGGGCAGCAAAGTGTGTTGCACAGAGTTGAATCATTTCCCCGGCGCCGATAAACAGCACCCGCGTGCTGGAGAGATCCCCAAAAATTCGTTGGGCGAGTTTGATGGAGGCCGCCGCCATCGAGACCGAATGCAGACCAATTTCCGTGGTAGTCCGAACCTCTTTGGCGACCGAGAAGGCCTGCTGAAATAAGTGATGCAGGTGGGTGCCCAGGCAACCCGCCTCTTGGGCTTCGCGGGCAGCAAGTTTCATCTGGCCAAGAATCTGCGGTTCTCCGAGCACCATCGAATCAAGCCCACAGGCCACGCGAAATGCATGGCGCACTGCCCGGTCATCGGGCAGTTGGTAAACATGGGGGCTGAGTTCGGACTCTCGGGTGCCGGACTTCCAAGCCAGCCAGCCCATCGCCTGGCCCTTGGCCTGAGTTGAGTTCTCCACCGCCAAGTACATCTCGGTGCGATTGCAGGTCGAGAGCAACGCTTGCTCGGGGGCGAAGCCCTTGAGGCTGGCGCGCAGTTCGTTTAAGCCATCACGCAGGGCATCACCAGGAAACGCAAGGCGCTCCCGAAGCTGCAGTGGGGCGGACTGGTGATTCAGTCCAAGCGTGATCAGTTGCATCAACCATGCGACGAAAAGTGACTAAGGCCTTGATTTTACGGGAAAACATCCAGCCGGTAACCCACTCCGTAAACGGGCCGCAGCCGCAGCCCAGGGTGGGATTCAAGGCCGAGTTTTTGGCGAATCCGGCCGATGTGGGTGTCGACGGTTCGGGAGCTCGGCCAGTCAGAGCGGCCCCAGATGAGCTTCATGATCTGCGAGCGGGGTACGGTTTGGCCACGCTTATGAAAAAGCAGCCAGGCCAGACGAAATTCTTTTGCCGAAAGCGCGACCTCCTGTCCGCCGCAAAAGGCCTGCAGGGTCGCCAGATTCAATTCAACGCCCTGCACAGCGATCGGCTGATCTTGAAAAAGGTTGGGCTGATGCCGGCGCGCGATCGCTTCGGCGCGAATGATCAGTTCGTCTGGCCGAAAGGGCTTGCTGATGAAATCATCCGCACCGCTTGAAAATGCGGTTTTCATTGTGGCGAGATCATGATGGCCCGAAACAATCATTACTGGGGGTCCGCGATGAAACAGCTGTCGCTCGGTCTGAAGCTGCCTAAGAATCTCCAGGCCGCTGATATCGGGAAGCTGTAAATCCAAAGTCGCCAGATCAAAGGTCGTGGAGCGGATTCGATGCAGGAATTGCCGACCCGAGGCAAAAACCTCGGCGGCTGTTCCAAACGACTCAAACAATCGGCTTAAGTGCCGGCCCTGCTCAGGGCTGTCTTCGATAATTGCGACTTGCATCATGGCGGTGAAAAGACCGCCAAGTTAAAGGATTTCCTCGGGTTTTCCAGCTGTAAGAAATTTTTTCTGTAAGGATTTTTTACAGGCCAGATGCCGACAGGAAGAGTTGATAGCCCGGGTGCTGGGTCTCTTCCCAGTGGGGATAGCCCAGCTGGCTCAAAAACGCCTCGAGGGCGCGATCGCTGTCATCTGGAACCTGAATACCGACCAAGATACGGCCATAGTCAGCGCCATGATTTCGGTAATGAAAAAGCGAGATATTCCAATCGGGATGCATCGAGGATAAAAACCGCATCAGTGCACCGGGCCGCTCCGGAAATTCAAATCGAAACAGACGCTCTTTTTTTGCCAAGGCCGAGCGGCCACCCACCATATGGCGCAGGTGAAGCTTTCCGAGTTCATCATCTGTGAGGTCAAGGGTTTTAAAACCTGCCGATTCAAAATCGGCCGCGATCTGATGGGCCTCACCGCGATTTCGAATCTGAATTCCCACGTAAATATGGGCGGCACGGGCATCAGCGATTCGATAATTAAACTCCGTCACATTACGATTGCCGACACTGGCACAGAACCTTTTAAAACTGCCGCGCTCTTCTGGAATCGTTACAGCGAAGACAGCTTCACGCTGCTCACCGATTTCAGCCCGCTCGCTGACAAAGCGCAGCCGGTCAAAATTCATATTGGCCCCGCAGGCAATCGCCACCAGGGTCTTATCTTGGCAGGCCTGCTGGCCGACCCACGCTTTCATGCCGGCAATCGATAATGCTCCCGCGGGCTCAAGAATTGCGCGGCTATCTTCGAAAACATCTTTAATCGCAGCGCAGACTGCATCGGTATCAACCAACACAATCTCATCGACATATTTCTGGCAGAGCCTGAATGTCTCTTCGCCGACCTGCTTGACTGCAGTGCCGTCAGAAAAGAGGCCCACCTCGGGGAGCACGACACGCTGGCCCGCCTTCAGAGACTGGGACATCGCATCTGAGTCGGTCATCTGAACACCAATCACGCGGATTTCAGGCCGAACCTGTTTGAGATAGGCGGCAATGCCCGCAATCAATCCACCTCCGCCGATGGCCACAAAGACCGCATCAATCGGATCTTGGTACTGGGCAAGCAGCTCCATGGCAATCGTGCCCTGGCCTGCAATCACATCTGGATCATCAAAGGGATGAACAAAGGTCAGCCCCTGCGACTGCTGCAGCGTCAGCGCATGCGCATAGGCATCGGAGTAGGAGTCGCCTTGCAATACCACCTCACTGCCTAGGGCCCGAACCGCATCGATTTTTACCGCTGGCGTTGTGACCGGCATGACGATCACGGCCCGGCAGCCCATGCGACGTGCTGAGAGTGCGACTCCCTGGGCATGATTGCCGGCTGATGCGGCGATCACCCCCTTGGCCAGCTGGTCCGCGCTTAAGTGCGCCATTTTGTTATAGGCCCCGCGCAATTTGAATGAGAACACCGGCTGCATGTCCTCGCGTTTGAGCAGGATGCGATTGGCAAGCCGCCGGCTCAGGCCCTTGGCGACCTCAAGCGGCGTTTCCTGGGCGACATCGTAGACCCGGGCAGTCAGTATTCTTCTCAGGTAATCGGATCCCATGCCCGTTTTATAACCCAATTTACGCAAAGCCCTACACCAAGGCCGCGTTCACGCGCCATCGGTGATGTTGATTCGGGCGACAATAGGGCCTGAAAACGATCCATTCCGATACACTTTTCTCCCTCATGAATGCCCCGTTAAACCCGATGCTGCTGGCCCGCCTGGATCAGGCCGATCCTGGCCGAAATCCGGCACGCCTGCGCGAGATTCCCTATAACTACACCTCATTTTCGGATCGTGAGATTGTGATTAGGGTGCTGGGCGCAGAGGGCTGGGCGCTGATTTCAGAATTGCGGGGCGAGCGCAAGACCGGACGCTCAGCACGCATGCTGTATGAAGTCTTGGGCGATATTTGGGCCGTTAGTCGCAACCCCTACCTGCAAGACGATTTACTGGATAACCCAAAGCGTCGTCAGCAGTTAATCGGGGCGTTGCATCATCGGCTTGCCGAGATTGATCGACGCCGTCAGCAGGATGCTTTGGATCCTGCGTTGCTGTCATCGCCGTTGACGACCGGCTCCCGCGATCGGAAAGTCGCTCGGCTTCTTGAGCTCGCCCGCCAAGCGGTCGCTCTGTTCAATTCCGGATTTGATGAGACTGCAAAGCTGCGTCGGCAGGTAAGAAAAATTCTTGGCCGTGTGACCGCAGCGGACAATATTAAGTTCGATGGGCTATCGCGGGTCTCTCATGTCACTGATGCGACTGATTGGCGTGTGGAATATCCCTTTGTTGTGCTCACACCAGATGCTGAACAAGAGATTCCTGCATTGGTCAGCGGATGCATTGAGGCGGGCTTAACGATCATCCCGCGCGGGGGTGGCACTGGATACACCGGTGGCGCGGTGCCGCTGACTCCCCGCTCGGCAGTGATCAATACCGAAAAACTCGAAACACTTGGTGCAGTTGAGCGGCTGCGCCTGCCGGGCCTGGCGGAGCCGGTTGCGACAATCTTTAGCGGAGCCGGTGTGGTGACCCGCCGGGTCTCGGATGCGGCGGATGCAGCTGGGCTCGTGTTCGCAGTGGATCCAACCTCAGCGGATGCGTCATGCATTGGCGGCAACATTGCCATGAATGCGGGCGGAAAAAAAGCGGTGCTCTGGGGAACGGCCATTGATAATCTGGCCTGGTGGCGCATGGTGGACCCGCAAGGCAACTGGCTTGAGGTATCCCGTCTTCACCACAATCTGGGCAAGATTCATGATGCCGAGTGGGCCGAGTTCGAGCTCGCCTGGTATCGGCCTGAACAATACGAGGCTGCGACTGCGGGCTCAGGCGCAGTCGGGGTGATGCGGGGCGAACCCTTTCGTAAAGAACTTTTAAAGCTTGAGGGCTGGCGCTTTCGTCGACTCGGCCTGGGCAAAGATGTCACCGATAAGGTCTTGGGCGGCCTTCCAGGCATTCAGAAGGAAGGCTGTGATGGCTTAATTACCAGCAGCCGCTGGGTCCTACACCGCATGCCCAATCATATTCGTACTGTCTGCCTTGAGTTTTTTGGTAATGCCCAGCAGGCAGTGCCTTCGATTGTTGAAATCAAGAATCACCTTGACCGCAAGCCGGGCGGCGCTTTATTGGCAGGCCTTGAGCATCTCGATGAGCGCTATCTTCGTGCGGTGGGCTACAGCACTAAGAGTAAACGCGGGTCGCTGCCAAAGATGGTGCTGATTGGCGATATCGTGGGTGATGATGATCAGGCGGTTGCCCGCGCAGCCTCAGAGGTGATTCGGCTGGCCAACGGCCATGCCGGAGAGGGCTTTGTTGCTGTTTCTCCCGAGGCCCGCAAGGCCTTTTGGGCCGAGCGGGCAAGAACAGCCGCCATCGCACGGCATACCAACGCATTTAAGATCAATGAAGATGTTGTGATTCCGCTGGATCGGATGGGCGAATACACCAATGCCATCGAGCACATCAATATCGAACTCTCGATCGGCAACAAGTTAAAGTTTGTCGCTGCCTGCCGGGTGCTTCTCGCAAGCCAGTGGCCGGCCGCCCATCTGCATCAGACGGATCTCACACCGGAGCAGACCCTTCACGAAGATCTGGAGCGCCGCCTAGCGCTTGCCGCAACTCTTCTGGATCGCATCACCCAGCGCTGGTCATTTCTGCTCTCCCATCTTTACGATGATGTCGCGGGGTTAAGTGAAAAATTGCGCGGGCTGGGAGTCGATATCAACGAGACACTGATCGCTGAGCGAATGGCCAGCCAGCCCGACACGCGGATCGTTGAGCTCATCCAGGACCATCTCGTGTGGATCTCGTGGAAACGCGAGCTAAAAGAGCCACTGCGTGGCATTTTCGGCGGCGGCGCCTTTGCAGCGATTGTCGAGAAGATTGATGCGACTCATCAAGAGGTACTCAGATCGCGCGTCTTTGTCGCGCTTCACATGCATGCGGGTGATGGTAATGTGCACACCAATATCCCCGTCAATTCAGATGACTACGACATGCTGCAGGAGGCCCACCGGGCCGTGGCGCGCATTATGGAGATTGCAAAGTCCTTGGATGGCGTGATCTCGGGTGAGCATGGCATCGGAATTACCAAGATGGAGTTTCTCTCCGAGGCGGAACTCGATGCATTCCATGCCTATAAAAATCAGGTCGATCCAGATCAGCACTTTAATGCTG
The DNA here is from genome assembly GCA_018969705.1 of Betaproteobacteria bacterium. Lineage (GTDB taxonomy): Bacteria > Pseudomonadota > Gammaproteobacteria > Burkholderiales > Burkholderiaceae_A > Lacustribacter. The sequence continues at coordinate 25,062 of JAGWXV010000004.1, read as the reverse complement.
GAAAACTGCTGCGCGGCGGCAATCTTGAAAATGCATATACACCTTCGTTTGGCCTGATGGGCGCTGAGAGCCTGATCATGCAGCAGTCAGATATCGGCTCGATTGCTGACTCATTTGCCAACTGCCTGCGCTGTGGCAAGTGTAAGCCGGTCTGTGCGACCCATGTGCCACGCGCGAATTTGCTGTATTCGCCACGCAATAAAATTCTTGCGACTTCTCTTTTAATTGAGGCGTTTCTCTATGAAGAGCAAACACGCCGTGGTATCTCGATTAAACATTGGGAAGAATTCTCAGATGTCGCCGATCACTGCACGGTCTGCCATAAGTGCTTAACTCCCTGCCCAGTCGATATCGATTTTGGCGAGGTCTCAATGAATATGCGCAATCTCTTGCGCAAGATGGGCAAGAAAAAATTCAATCCTGGCGCAGCCGCATCCATGTTGTTTCTTAATGCGACCAACCCGCAGACCATCACGATTCTTAGAAAGATGATGATGGACTGGGGATATAAGGCCCAGAGGATCGCCCACGATCTTTTAAAGCGTCTTGCCAAGACTCAGACCGCAAGGCCGCCGGCAACGGTTGGAAAGCCTGCAATTCGCGAGCAGGTCATCCACTTTGTGAATAAAAAAATGCCGGGCAATCTGCCGAAAAAGACTGCCCGCGCGCTATTGGATATTGAGGACTCAGCATTTGTGCCGATCATCCGCAATCCGAGCGCGACGACCAGCGAAAGCGAGGCGGTGTTTTACTTTCCGGGCTGTGGCTCTGAGCGGCTTTTTTCTCAGGTGGGTCTGGCCACCCAGGCCATGCTCTGGCATGTGGGAGTGCAGACTGTTTTGCCCCCGGGGTATCTCTGCTGTGGTTATCCCCAGCGAGGCGCTGGGCAGTTTGATAAGGCCGAAAAGATCATCACCGATAACCGGGTGCTCTTTCATCGAGTGGCCAATACTCTGAACTATCTCGATATCAAGACCGTGGTGGTGTCGTGTGGCACCTGTTATGACCAGCTCGCGGGCTATGAGTTCGAGAAGATTTTTCCGGGCTGCCGGATTGTCGATATCCACGAATTTCTGATGGAAAAAGGCGTGCGCCTAGATCAAGCGACGGGCATGCGTTACATGTACCACGATCCATGCCACAGCCCGATGAAGCAGCACCAGCCGCTAAAGGTCGTCAACACACTGATGAACAGTGATCTTAATGGCAAGGTCGAGAAAAATGAGCGCTGCTGTGGTGAGTCAGGTACTCTGGCAGTGACTCGGCCGGATATCTCAACCCAAGTCCGTTTTCGAAAAGAAGAGGAAATGCGTAAAGGCGCTCAGGCCCTGCGTGAGGCGTCATCGGCCGCTGAGGTCAAGATTCTCACGGCGTGCCCATCTTGTTTGCAGGGCTTATCACGGTATTCCGAGGACGTATCGGTTGAGGCCGATTACATCGTGGTCGAAATCGCCCGTCATGTTTTGGGCCAGGAGTGGCTATCGCACTATGTTGCGAGTGCTAATCAGGGCGGGATTGAGCGGGTCCTGGTCTGAGTCGTTTTTCGGGAAAAAGCAGCGTGAACCGGCTGCCTTTGCCGACCTCGGAGTCAATCAGAAGCTGGGCTTGATGCCGGGTTGCTACATGCTTGACAATTGCTAGGCCCAGGCCGGTGCCGCCCGTTTCGCGCGATCGGCTTCGATCAACTCGGTAAAACCGCTCGGTCAATCGAGGCAGGTGCTGAGATTCAATACCAGGGCCCGTATCAGCAACCGAGAAGCTCCCCGATCCGTCCGGCTCCAGAGCCCACTGAATCGTGATGGATCCGCCGGCCGGCGTATAGCGCACGGCATTGCTGACCAGGTTTGCAAAGGCGCTGCTGAGCTCATCTTCTGCGCCAATCAGGATTGAATTCGCGCTGCAGTGGCAATGAATCTGGTGCTGGTCTCGGCTAAGGCTTTTTGCATCATTGCCTAGCCGCTCAATTAGTGCCGGCATCGCGATCGGGTCCTCTTGTGTCACCGAGGCGGTCGACTCGAGTTTAGAGAGCACCAGCAAATCTTCGACAATATTTTGCATGCGCTGTGCCTGAATCTGCATCAGCCCCAGATATTGGCTTTTTTGCTCCTCTTGCAAAGGCAGGTCTCGCAGAGTCTCTAAAAAGCCATTGAGTACCGTCAGCGGCGTTTTGAGTTCATGCGACACATTGGCGACAAAGTCTCGTCGGGTGGTCTCCAGCCGATCGATCTGCGTGATGTCGCGGGTCATGAGAAGACGCTGGCGCGTGCCATAAGGAATGAGCTGGACTTGGAGCACCCGATTCGAACTTCGAATGCCGCGAATCACAACTGATTTCTCCCATGATCCGCTATTGAGGTAGCTGACAAACTCCGGGTGGCGAACAATATTGATCAGGTTTCGGCCCGCATCTTTTTCGGTGCTGATGCCCAGCTGGTCTTCCGCCTGCTCGTTGGCATAAAGAATTTGGTTGTCTTCATCTAAGGTGACCACACCATCGGGCATTGCCTCAGTCGCGCTGCGAAAATCCTTCAGCGTTTCGGTGAGCTGCTGCCGTTGTCGTTCGCTGGATTTCGCCAGCCGATAGATTTTTGCGTAAAGCGACTCCCAGGCGCCCGATCCATGGGGCACCCGATCCAATTGGAAATCCTCGAGCCAGGCCATGGCCTTTTGCAAGTAAAACAGGTGGTACACCACCCACCCTCCGAGCAGCAGGACGGCTACAAGCCAGCCGGAGCGGGCCTCACCAATTGCGGCAAATAGCCAGCCCATGCCTGCAATCGCGAGCATGGACAGCACAATGCGGATCCAGAAACCAACCATGGGACCGATTATCGCGCGCTAAACCGATAGCCGCTTCCTCGGACGGTTTCAATCCGTGCGTCGTGGCCTGTCGGCTCTAAGGCTTTGCGTAGCCGTCGAATGTGAACATCGACGGTTCGTTCTTCGACATAGACATGGTCACCCCAGACCTGATCCAACAAATAGCTGCGGCTGTGCACACGCTCGGGGTGTGTCATAAAAAAATGCAGCAGCCGAAATTCAGTGGGCCCGAGATCAAGGGCTACATCGGCAGTGTTTTGTACTGCCCAAAGCCGATGCGTTGCGGGATCGAGCTTAAGCCCGCCGCTACTGATGATGTCATCGGTAAGCTGCGGCGCTCTGCGGCGTAACACCGCCTTGATTCGGGCCATCAATTCCTTTGGAGAAAAGGGCTTGGTGATGTAGTCATCGGCGCCCATCTCCAAGCCGTGCACCTTATCGCCCTCATCGCTGCGGGCCGTGAGCATGATGATTGGAATCTCCCGGGTCCGCTCATCTGCCCGAAGTTTTTCCGCAAGCCGGACTCCCGCAATACCGGGCAGCATCCAGTCCAATAAAATCAGATCGGGAAGCTCGTGCTGGATCAGCCGAATCGCCTCCTCGGCGTCAGCAGCACGTACCGCCCGGTGGCCCGCGAACTCCAGATTGATCGCCAAGAGCTCCGCGATCGCGGGCTCGTCTTCAACGATAAGGATGGTTGAGGTCATGGGTCAGTCGGGGCAGGGAGAAATCCGTAGAGATTGGCAGTGTGTTTGGCTTGATTTTCTGCGATCCTTTCTGTCCGGATAACCCGATCCTAAACCTGATTTTTGACAATTTAGTGACACGACCATGCGCCAAGAAACTGCATCGACAGCCCTGCCCTCAAGCCTAACCGTCCACGTGAAGTCCAAGCTGCTGGAGGTCGGCTACGAGGCCGGCAAGACCTACCGTATCCCCTTTGAGCTGATGCGCGTTTATTCGCCTTCGGCAGAGGTGATGGGCCATGGGCCCGGACAGGAGACCCTGCAGGTCGGCAAAATGCACGTCATCATCGAGTCGCTCGAGCCAGTCGGCCACTATGCAGTGAAGCCTAAATTCAGCGATGGCCACGAGTCCGGAATTTTCAGCTGGGATTACATTGCTTGGCTTGGAGAAAACCAGGAGGCCCTCTGGGCGGACTATCTGGCCCGGCTGAAGGTTGCGGGCGCGTCCCGGGAACCGGACTTTGCGGCGCTTGCTGCCGATGCCGGGGGCGGCTGTGGAAAGCCCGGTTGTGGTTCGGGGGGCTGTGGCAGCCACTAAAATCACTGGATGGATCAAAACACCACTCACTTCGGGTTTGTGCAGGTTCCGGCGGGCGAAAAGGCCCAACGGGTCGCACGGGTATTTGATTCGGTAGCTGCCCGCTACGACCTCATGAACGACCTGATGTCGATGGGCCTACATCGGGTCTGGAAGGCTGTGGCAATCTCGCAGGCCAATGTGCGGCCTGGCCAGCACGTGCTGGACGTCGCCAGTGGCACTGGTGATTTAGCCCTCGCGTTTGCCAAGCGTGTCGGCCCCCAGGGCCGTGTCGTGATGAGCGATATCAATGGCCAGATGCTTACCCGTGGCCGCAATCGTTTAATTGACCAAGGTTGTCCGGTCGAGTCTGTGGTCTGTGATGCCGAGCATTTGCCATTTCCTGATGCCAGTTTTGATTTGGTGACGGTTGCTTTTGGGCTGCGCAACATGACAGATAAGCAGGCCGCTTTGAAAGAGATGGCGCGGGTGCTGAAACCTGGCGGTAAATGTCTTGTCTTAGAGTTTTCCAAAGTAGCAGCGCCTTTAGAAAAAATCTATGATCTGTATTCGTTTAAGGTCTTACCCTGGTTAGGCCAAAAAATTGCCCGGGATGAGGCAAGCTACCGTTACCTGGCGGAGTCGATTCGCATGCATCCCGGCCCAAAAGAACTCGCCGAGATGCTCAGTAGCGCGGGCTTTGACATCGTGCGCCATCACACAATGTCGGCCGGAGTAGTTGCCCTACATCAGGCTGTAAAAATTTAGAAGCCGTTTGTAAAAAATTTGATTGTTGTTTTGATAGGAGTGCAATTCCGTGAATAAGACAAAGTTTCTCGCTCTCGTGACCTGTGTGGCTGTGTTGACTGCGCCGATCGTTGAGGCCCAGGCCAAGCGCTTGGGCAGCGGCGGTAACGTCGGACGTGTTGCGCCCTCGCCATCCGCGAAACCTCAGGCGGTGCCCGCTAAGCCCGCAGCCCCAGCGCCTCAGGCGGCCCCGCAGGGCCAGCAAGCGGCTAAGCCAGCCTCGCCCGCGCCAGCCGCACAGCAGCCAGCCAAAAATAGCTGGCTCGGACCGATCGCTGGCATCGCCGCAGGTCTCGGCCTTGCAGCGCTTGCCTCGTATCTGGGCTTTGGCGAAGAGCTCATGAGCCTGATGCTGATTGTGCTGGCCGTTGTGCTTGCGTTCGCACTCTTTCGTTGGATCTCGCTGCGTCGTCGCACCGCGCAGGCAGGCGCTTTCGGCGAGCCCGCCATGGCCCGCTCCGGCTATGGCGCATCGGGCCCAGGTACGCAAGGATCCCCAAGCCAGCAGGGCTGGGCGCCGCAATCCGCAGGCGGCGCGGGCAGCATGTCGGCCGCTCAGCCTGCGGCGATCGAAGAGCCCGCTTCAGGCGCGAACATCAGCGCAGAAGAAGTCGATCAGTTTCTCAAAGTCGCCCGCGAGCAGTTCACACGGCTTCAGACAATTTGGGATTCTGGAAACATTCATGCCTTATCCGAATTCTGCACGCCCGAGATGACCCGCGAGCTCTCGCATCAGATTGCGGACCGTAAGGGCGCGGCCAATGTGACCCAGGTCGTGAGTCTTCAGGCCGAATGGCTCGGCATGCAAGACAGCCAGGATGACTTCGGCAAACCTGTTGATGAAGTTCGGATTCGATTCAGCGGTCTAATCCGAGAAGCGGCTGATGCGGCTGCAGCTGACTTTGACGAGGTCTGGACCCTTCACCGTGCAAAGGGTGGAGATACCGGCTGGATGCTGGCGGGAATCGCCCAGCTTGGCCATTGATGTTGTAAGCGCCCTGAACTGGGCGATCGCGAAGGATGAGCCCCTGCATCTTGCTTTAAAGGGCTTATCCGGCAAGCGTTTACAGGTCGTTCTTCCGGTAGTCGGTAGCCTCGATTGGGAAATCGAGGCCGATGGCCTACTGAAAGAAATCGGACTGAGCCATCAAGTGGTGCAGGTGAATTCGGCGGGGGCGAGAAGCCCGCGCCGTGAGCCCGATGTGACCCTGCGATTCAGCACTGAGATTTCTCGTGGCCCACGCATTGAGGGTGATGCCATGGTGGTGGAGCGTCTTGCGCCACTAGTAAAGCTAATTAAGGATCGACTTAGCCCCTGGGAGCATTTTTGGAATCAGTCGCCTGCAGGCCAGCTCGCGCGGCAGGCAGCGGAGTTCGCTGTTCATGAAGCAGGCGTGTTAGTGAGCCGCAATCAGGTTGCGGAGCATGATCAGATGCTTCGAAATTTTCGTGATTCACTTGATCGATTAGAAAAGCGGATTGATGGCCTGAGTCGCGCATAGCCCGATTCATGTAGATCTTTAGACCAATCAGCACCAGCACGCTGATCCCGATCATGCCGCCAATCAGAATATAAACAGGGTGCAGTGAGTCCATCTGAGATGCGCTTTTATTTTCGGGCTTTGGCAGCGATTGCCTTCTCGCGTTTCTCGATCTCAGTACGAATCGCAGCCAGCATTTTGGTGTCGGGTGTGACCCATTTACCCCCTGAGTTATTCACCATATAAACGACCGCATCAGCGAAGTCCTCGATGCTGAGATCAGGCTTACCCCCCTTTGCGGGCATACCCCGAATGCCGACATAGCCATGGGCGGTAAGAACCGCTTGGCCTTCACGGATCAGTGGCCCCCATTTCTTGGCATCGCCAAGCTTGGGCGCATTAGCGACTCCAGCGGTGTGGCACGCTGCACAGACCGCTTTATAGGTGGCTTCGCCCGGATGGGCGAGGGCCGCCATCGGCAGCGCTGAGAAAGCGACGATAAGCGCTATTTGGTAACGATCCATGTTTGAAAGTCTAGACCATCTCGGGGAATCGTTCATCAATTAACATCAGGCTCATGCAGAATTTAGAGGATCTTCGAATCGGGGCGATTCGCGCCCTTATTTCTCCCCAGCTTTTGCTGGAAAAGCTGCCGGCGTCGGCTACCGCGCAGGCAGTTGTTTTTCAGGCCCGATCGGACATTACGGCGGTCCTGGAGGGCCAGGACGATCGATTGCTTTGCATCGTCGGTCCTTGCTCAATTCATCACCATGATCAGGCCATGGAATATGCCGGGCTACTTCGCACCGAGGCTAAGCGATTCGCTGATGATCTGATTGTCGTGATGCGTGTGTATTTCGAAAAACCCAGAACAACCGTCGGCTGGAAGGGTTATATCAATGACCCGCATCTCGATGGCTCCTACGCTATCAACGAAGGGCTTGAGTTGGCCCGGCAGCTCTTACTGGATATTCTGAATTTGGGCCTTCCGGTAGGCACCGAGTTTCTTGATCTGCTGAGCCCGCAGTTTTTTAGCGATTTAGTGAGCTGGGGCGCCATCGGCGCCCGCACCACAGAAAGTCAGAGTCACCGTCAGCTGGCCAGCGGCCTCTCCTGCCCGGTCGGCCTTAAAAACGGCACTGAAGGCAGTATCAAGGTTGCGGTAGATGCGCTACTAGCCGCCCAGGCAAGTCATGCTTTTATCGGCATGACGAAGTTTGGCCAGAGTGCGATTTTTGAGACCTGCGGCAATCAGGACTGTCACATTATTTTGCGCGGCGGAAAGACGCCAAATTACGGGGCTGATTCGGTAAACGCTGCGGCCAGCCTTTTACAGCAGTCGGGTCTGCGCCCGCAGCTTATGATCGATGTTTCGCATGCCAACAGCGATAAGCAGCATCAGCGTCAGATTGATGTTGTGACGGATGTCGCCCAGCAGATTGCGCAGGGCGATGCACGGATTATGGGCGTTATGATCGAGAGCCATCTTAAAGAAGGCCGGCAAGACTTAGTGTCGGGCCGGCCGCTTCAGCACGGAGTCTCTATTACTGACTCCTGTATTAGTTTTTCTCAGACAAGGCCACTGCTAGATCTTTTGGCCCAAGCCGCAAGAAGTCGAAGGGCTAAGTGAAAAAGAGAGAAAATATTTATGAAAGTAATTGGTCTTATAAAAGTTCTGAATCAAGAGGCATTTGAGGACTATCGTAGCCAGGTGGGTCAGACTGTCACCCTTTACCGAGGCAGCATCGAGTTTAGGGGTCGTCGAAAGCTGATGCCTTGGAACGAACTGGGCATCGGTGAGTTCGATGCCTTCGTTGAGCTGTCCTTTCCAAGCAAAGAGGATGCCGAGCGTTGGTCGTTAAGCCCAGAATATTGCGCGCTCATGTCGGTGCGTAGCAGAGCAATGGCTTTGACTTTATTTGGAGTTGAGCCTTAGCAACTAACGATTTTGGATAATGCTAACGTCGAGAGCGCAATTGTCCGAAAATTTTTTGGCCACCCTGATCTAACGACTGAGCTGTAAATTCGTTTGACTCAGGTCCGTTGATTGTGCCTGTTAGTGTCCGGGATCGATTGTTATGGTCAAGATAACTAAACGTAAACTGGGTACCAGAGAGTCTGCCATCCTCGATTACGGCAGGCCGCCGCTGTCCAGTATCGATTGTGCCCTCGAAAAATTGCGTTTTTTGACGAATTTTCATACTCGCTTTAGAGCTCCCCGGCAGACCTTGGAGTTCCCATTCGCCTTCGAAACGAGCGGGAACAATCCATAAAAAAGCGCTCTCCCCAGAATTTAGTTTTAACTCTCGATCGGGAGTCCATGCATCAATACGGAATGTATTCGATATGATGCGCGTACCAGGCTTCATGTTGAGAAGGGCTGGCTTCAGTCGATTATTCAGTGATTCGCCGAGATAAAGTGTTAAGACTGTTGCTTCAGAAAAATTTTCGGCAAAAATATCTCCCTGTCGAAAATTCACCAAATGTTTTACATTCGCCCGGTCTGCATTGCGTTGTGACAGCGCGACAAGATCTCGGTTATACTCAATTCCCAGCGATCGAATACCAAATTTTTTTGCTGCTTCAATTGGAATAACGCCATCCCCCGAGCCGAGATCAATCAGATAGTCGTGCGGCGTAATCTCGGCCATCGCCAGCATTTGATGGATCGTTTCCACCTTTGTTGGAATCCACATCACGTCTTTTCCGGCAGTAGCTCTCCGCAAGTGATAGAGGCTATCTCCATAGTTCTGCACTGCGCAGCTGACTGTTAAGCCTCCTGAAACCAAAAGGGCAACCAAAGGAAGAGTTTGCATTTTGATTCTCCATTTATTGGTGATGAGGCTATTGGAAAATGGCCAAATCAGTTTATCTTCGGAAAGGAAATTTATAGAGCCGCCGCATTCTGCCGGAAACTAGACTGCAACCACCTTAAAAAAACATATAACCAATGGTTGACAAGTCTCAATCTGATGAAGATTCTATCGGATGAAAACAAGGTTTTCGATATATGGGCGTTTACAGCTCAATTCATAACCAATGGCTTGAACCTCTTCAGCAATTTGAGGATTTGTCTTTTCTTTGCAGCGTCGCTTTAGTCTTTCGCACCCGAACGAATCCCATCGTTGCCCATCTGAGATAAGTGACTCCCAATCAACTTCCTCGCTGGTGCAGTTAAAAACACGAAATTGATGGTATCTAAGCCATGAAAGATATTTAGTTATAGATGCTCCAGCTTCTAAAATTGAAGGTGGGCAATGCTCAGCAACTACAGTGATTTTCGATTGCTTAATAAGCGACTCCGCCCCGAACAATGCGTACGGTTCAAATCCTTCAATATCAATTTTAATCAAAGATATTTCATCTGGTTTAAACAAATTATCAATTGTTTGAACTTCCGTAAGAATCGACTCCTCTCCACAGACTTCGGATTTATATAAGCGGTGCATTCCCACATTAAATTGACTGAGATATAGTTTTGCAAAACCCGGCATCGCACCCAGGGCAGACCGGTGCAAACTTACATTGTGGAGTTTTCGATTGCTGACAGCTTTCTCAAGTGCGCTAAAGTTATTAGGCTCTGGTTCGAATGCATGAACATGCCCTCCGGGGCCAACGAGTTTTGCCATGTGATTGGTAAAACTCCCCACATTTGCGCCCACATCGAGAACTGTATCACCCGGTTTGATCCAATTACACAACGCGAGAAACACCTCGTCGTCAAGATTTTTATTCATTGATATTTTATGGCCGAATCGACTCTTACACTAAGTCACTGGAAGATAGTTCAAAATACAGATAAAGGCTAGCCGTTTTGGTTTTAGAAGATTTTTGTCTTGATCATTAAATAAATTTAATACGCGATACAGATCGAACACTACATGACTCACTATAACGTAAAAAATTTTCTCAAATCTGCCCTGCACAAATTGACAGTTTTTAGGCAGCCTAGTGTTTCAAAAAAAGAAAAGAATCGTAAAGAAAAAGTATTCTCTTTACTAGATTCCGAAGGAATTGGCTTGGAGATCGGACCGAGCCATAATCCTATCGCACCGAAACGTGAAGGTTATAACGTTCACATTCTCGATCATGCCAGTACTGAGGAGTTGAGGGAGAAATACAAATTTCATAATGTAAATTTAGAAAACATTGAATTAGTTGACTTCGTTTCGAGAGGAGAGCCCTATTCTGAACTGATCGGAGTTCAAAACTACTACGACTGGATTATCTGTAGCCACGCAATTGAGCACATGCCAGACCCCATTCTATTTCTCCAGCAATGTGAAAAAATACTAAAACCAGGGGGTGTGCTTTCCCTCGTAATTCCTGACAAACGTCGATGCTTTGATTACTTTTCACCAATTAGCCAAACAGGCGCATTGCTCGATGCTTTCTATTCAGAAAGAAAATCTTCAACCATTGGTCAAATTTTCGATCACTTTGCTAACGCTGCGAAAGTTGGAGACTCGATTGCGTGGGGCTCAGATACATTTATTCCGGACGGTTTGGTTCACGGTATAGAGGATGCGCGAACTTGTGTTGATCGGTATTCTTCCAGCGGCGAATACTTTGATGTGCATTGTTGGCGGTTTATACCGGAGTCTTTTAGATTGATAGTGAGTGATCTTTACTTTCTCGAGCTTATTGGACTGAAGATCGAGTTAGAATTCCCAACAGAGGGCTGTGAGTTTTTTGTTTCTTTACGAAAGACTGACCGTATGAGCAAAGAATCAATAATAGATACCTTAAGTAACAATGACCGTAGAATTAAGGCTCTAAAATCACTTTATAAGAATTTTCAGTAGCGCATACTGATTTTTGCCTACCGAAGAATCGCTACCAATGACTGCTTAATCCGCGTACGCCTTGCTAGAAGAAAAGGAAAAATGAGACAACAGGAGTCAGAGGTTGCTGCAAAGTTTATTTTTGGTCGACTTGACATTCACGACTTCAGGGTTTGCATTAACCTTGGATGTGGAGATATTGAAAGTTTACGCAAAAAAAAACCATGGATCGATGAGCAAATCTTTGATCGACTGAGAAATGCGGGATTATGCGTGATAAACGTCGATCAATCAAAGCATGCTGGAGTTGACGTCGTTTGTGATCTCGAGTCTGCTGATGCGTTTGAATTTATTTTTAAACTCCCTGCGCCGAGGCTACTAATTCTCGCTAATGTTGTGGAGCATTTGCCGGAATCTTCACGAGATCAGATTCTTAGAAGGCTTTGCTCTTCGATGCGTGCAGAGGATGCACTGCTGATAACAGCCCCCTTTGATTATCCGTACCATCCCGATCCTATCGATACGATGTTCCGACCGAGCCCACCGGAATTGGCTAAAACCATACCTCTCAAGTGGATTGAACAGACAATCGTGAGCGCAGGGTCGTATAAACAAGAGTTCCTTAGTATGTCGCCACTAAAGCAACTTCGAAAGCTTATAAGGCCATTTTGGCCGCTGCAGAGTAGGGGCTCTTGGAGGCGGAGCCTCAGAATATTATGGCTATTTAAGTCTTATCGAATAACCGTCATGCTTGGAGTTAAGCAGCCGTAAGCAGATTATTGGATGAGTAGAAAGCTGTGGACCAGGCGTTATTAAAAATTTAATTCGAAAAATTATGCCGCTTGTTGATGTCTGTCTAATTTCTGGCTCCCGCCCTGAGCTGCTTCGAAGTACGCTCCTTTCTTTTCACTCTCAACTTATAAAAAATTTAGAGGTTAAAAAGTGTATCGCCAACGTAGATCTCTTTGGCGGTGACGAGCGTAGTAGAGGAGAGTGTATCAATCTAATTCGCAGCTATTTTCCAAATGTCGAGATATTTACACCCAGAGTCCCTAACTTAACAGTCGCAGTTAAAAGTGTGTGGGAAGGGACAACTGAACGGGTCGTACTGCACTTAGAGGACGACTGGATACTGTTGGAAGAGTGCTCTCCAGAACGATTTATAAGCGCACTCGATGATAAAACGAAAGCTGTGAAGTTCTATTTCAAGGAAAAAAGCAGAGTACTAGAGCTTGATCAGCAATTTGATATTGATTGGATTCGGAAAAAAGTTTTAGGAATCACTATTTCAAAAAAACCCTACAACCGACACGGCACTTCGCCAGGATTTTTTGATGGAGACTTCTTGCGCGAATGGGCTAAGAAAATGGATTTAAATTACGATCCAGAGAAGCAAGCTAAGCCGCCGTGGAACCCAACATTGTTTGAGTATGTGAGCCGATATCGAAGTAAATTTATCCTCGGAACGAAGGAAGCAGAGTTAATTTGTGACCTAGGTCGTGAGTGGAGAGACGGTAAGCGACTTACAAAACGTGTAGTGAATGGCCGAAGCGAATGGAAAAAAGAAATGGAATGATGTTTGTGCTTCGGCAGTTAAACTACTATGCAATCTAGTGAACCATATCTAGACCAGCAGGCATTTACCTATAACTCTCAAGGTAAGTTGTGGTTAGGTCAGCCCCCGAAATTCCGATAGAGGACTCAATTTTTCCCTGCTTAATAATATTTTTCTAAATTTAAATAAGTTTTGTATGGCAAAACTGTGATCTGAACGCGACTATTTAGAGTTTAGAGTCTGCCATTAAAATCTAAACGCTAGAAGATAGTCGTGATGCGATATTTTTCTCACTAAAAAATAGTTTTTTGGTTCCAAGTACAAAAGCAAGCGGTCGATACTCCGGCTCTCGACTACGATATATCTAAATCTGTAGATTGAAAAATCAATTCCTTGCAAAACGTTAAGTTCAGCCCCCTCAACATCAAGTGAGAGAAAATCTATCTCGCTGGGTGCATTTGCGGCGAGTAGAAGTTCATTCAGCGTTGCTGATGGAGCGCCAAATTTAAAAGATTCTTCCCCATCTCGAAGAAATTTTTTTCCACGATCTAAAAATGCATCATGATTTCCAATATCGAGGTCTAGCCCGGACGATATTGTCATGGAGTCGGCATAACGCATTTCGACGAGTTCTTTTGAGTGCCCATACGGTACACAAGCGGCGCAAAAAACATGATTTTTCTCCCTGCGACGTTTAAGGCAGCTAAGAAATAAGTTTGGCGCTGGTTCGATGAGCACTCCCCGCCAATTCTTTTTTAGTTCAAAATAATATGAGTTTGATGCCAGCGCACCGTCGTTTGCTCCAAGCTCTACATAGAACCCGTTGTTGTGCGGCAGTAGTTCCTCTAGGATTTTATCGATATCAAATCGAGCGAACCTACCACTCTTCTTTAGCTGCCGGTAAGACCACTCTTTTCTGATAAGTTCTCCGAGCTCAGAACCAAACAGTTTATTTAGTAGACGTCGCATAGTCCTTCCTCGGTTATTAGTAAGCATTATAAGTAGAGTCGATGCCGTGATAGTCGACTCATTTGTTGAGGTGTCTTGCCCCTATAACCTTCTTGCGACGTAATGACCCGAGATGCCCCTATAGTCTCCCCCTAAATTAAGACACTGGGGTGCTATGCCGAATAGACAATTGAAGCTTCCAACGCTAATTCACCTTGGCACCGTCTTTGCCGGTCAAAATGTGGGTGTGCGCCAGGTCGAGGACCGTGTCTGGCTGGCCAGTTTTATGGATTACGATTTGGGATACTTCGATTTAGACAGCTGTAAAGTTGAACCACTCGAGAACCCCTTTGGGCCAAAAGTGTTAACTATGTGATCGGTACGATCTGTAAACGATGTCTCGAGTACGTACCGTTCAGGGATGGTGGCTCGGGGCGGAATCGAACCACCGACACAAGGATTTTCAGTCCTCTGCTCTACCAACTGAGCTACCGAGCCAGCCGGGCGCCGAAAATCAGACGCCGGAGAAGAGTCGAAAGTATAGCCGAAGCGATCTTCCCACTTGCCATGAGGCGACATCTCGGGTATTCCTTCCAGCGCGATGAGCCGCCCGACCGCAGCCGACCCCACCGTTACTTCACCGCTTGCCATTGTGGGCAGTGGAGTTATCGGTGCCTTATCGGCCTTGACGGCTGCACAGCTGGGGTTAAAAGTACTATGGTTTGGTCCGGCCGAGGTGGATCGTACAGATGGCGCAGATGCCCGCAATTACGCGCTCTCACCTGCGACCGTCGGCCTTTTAAAGCGTCTTGGTGTATGGTCTGCGCTGGAGGCAAACAGTTGTACAGTGACCCGAATGGAGGTGTTCTCGGGGGCATCGCGTGTTGACCTTACCGCCTCGGATTCGGGGGTGGAATTTCTCTCCGCCATGGTGACACATCGGAATTTGTTGGATGTCCTTGAGCAGGCGCTCAAGTTTCGTGCACCGGTTACGCGTGTTCCTGTGCGGCCGAACTACTTAGAGGCGCTCCCGGACCGAGTGAGGCTTGGTGTCGACGGAAAGACTTTTGATGCGCAGCTTGTACTAGGGGCCGACGGCGCCCGATCTTGGGTGAGGGGCCAGGCAGGAATTCTCTGGGGCCAGCGGGATTACAGCCAGAATGCGATTGTTGCTGCTTTTCACACTGAGTTTCCCCACGGCGGTGTTGCTGCCCAGTGGTTTGATCGGGGCGATATCCTTGCGCTCTTACCCTTAGCCGACCCTCAGCAGGTTTCGATGGTGTGGTCCTCTTCGCGGGTCGATCTACTCGCCCCGGATTTGAATGCAACCATTGCAGATCAGATCGCTGATCGAACAGCGATGCGATTTGGGCGCTTACGGCTGGTGGGGAGCCTGACTTCAAGCCCTCTACGTATGCTGCTCACTGATGAGCTGACAGCGCCACGTATTGCACTGCTGGGGGATGCTGCCCATACGGTACATCCACTTGCTGGATACGGTTTAAATTTGGGCATCCAAGATCTGCTCTGCCTCGAGAACATTTGGAAGGAGTACCGATCCGATCCTGGCAACGGGTCGGCACTCGCTGCGTATCGTCGCCAGCGACTGCGCCGCATCAAAACCGTTCAGTGGAGCCTAGACCTCCTGCAGCGCTGGGTGGTTCAACCCCATCCTACGCTACAGCGTCTCAGCCAATTGGGCATGCGCGTTGTCGCCAACACAGGCCTTCTGCGTCAGCTATTGATTCGGCAAGCAATCGGCCCTTCTTAAGGAAATCAAAATGTCAAGATTGAATCTTTCGGAAATTTGTCAAATCAAAAACGTCAAACTTCTCGCCGGTGGAATCTTCTGTTGGATTTTCGTTGTCGGATTATGGTCACAGTCCCTGCAGGCACAAGAGCGCGTGAGTCCCGCAATTGAGTCACCAGTTAAGATAGCAGTGGAGTCTTGGCTGAAAGGCCGCTTTAAGGTCGACAGCGTCAATCGCACCGTAATGCCCGGCATCGTTGAGGTTCGGCTGGGCACCGACCTAATTTATGCTGATGAAAAAGGCCAGTTTGCAATTGTTGAAGGTCAGATGGTGAATCTAAAGACCGGTGAAAATCTCACCGCGGCTCGGCTGGAAGAAATCAACAAAATTGATTTCGCAAAACTCCCTAAGGATCTTGCTCTGAAGACTGTTCGCGGAAATGGAAAGCGCACCCTTGCGGTATTTGAGGATCCCTATTGCAGCTTCTGCAGAACCTACCGGAAAACATTAACTGAATTAAACAATGTCACTATCTATACCTATTTTTATCCCACACTGCGCGCTGAATCGGAAACCGTTTCTCGAAATGCATGGTGTGCAAAAAATCGGGAGGAGGCCTGGAATGATTGGATGCTTTTTGGAAAAGAGCCCCCGAAAGCATCCGCAGATTGCCGATTTCCATCAGCCAAGATTGTTGAATTGGGCCGATCTCTCGGTGTCTCGGGAACCCCCACCTCATTTCTAGCCGATGGCCGCAGACTCACCGGTGCGATTAGTCGGGATCGGTTAGAGCAGCTATTTGCGGATACCAAATAGGTTTATTGAGCGCCGGAAAACAATTTTATAAGCACACTGCTGTCTATTTCGGAAGCAAGACAAACATCCTCCCATCGGCCCGCATCCGGCCGGCGACTTCTCCCGCGTCATTGCCGGTACCGAAAAAGATATCACCCCGGTGGGCGCCCAAAACAGCGCTACCCGTATCCTGGGCAATCATGAGCCGTTGAAAAGAGAGCCCGTGATCTTTCGGTGGCGCGCCGGGCTTTGGTACGCGGGTTGAGAGGTAGACAAGGCTGCCTGGCGCCACAAATCGCGGATCCACCGCGAGCGAGCGCCCGGCGGTCAGCGGAAGTCCCATTGAACCAAGGGGCCCCTGTGCGCTCGGCAGGGTGGTGATTTCCCGAAAGAAAACCACACTCGGATTCTGATGCAGGACCTCATCGCGGCGATGCGGATTGGCTGCCATCCAAGCCTTAATGCTTTGCATCGAAGCATCATTTGGCTTGAGCTCGCCTTTATCGATGAGATAGCGGCCAATCGAGCGATACGGATAGCCGTTTTGTTCGGCATAGCCCACCCGTACTGTCTCTCCGGTATGCAGCTGGACTCTGCCTGAGCCTTGTACTTGTAAAAAGAAAGCTTCGACGGGGTCGTCTACCCAAAGCAGCTCCCCGCCCGCCAATAGCCCACCGCGTTCGATTTCGGCGCGGGTTGGATACGGCACGATGCGATTGCCTTCGAGCCGGCCACGCAGCCGAAGGGATTTGATTTCTGGATAGATGGAGGAGAGATCGACATTGATCAAGTCCTTAGGCGTCCGATACAGCGGAATTTGGAATGCACCGCCGCGTGTACGCGATCCTTTTAGTAGCGGTTCGTAGTAGCCAGTGATCAGACCGGTCCGACTGCCTTTGGTATCACTGAGCTCGTGAGCGAGAAATTGCGATTCAATGAACTGCTTCAGGGCCGTTGTATCGGTAGCAGTTATCTGATCGGCCTCTCGGCACAAGCGCCCCCAGACCGCCGTCCTGGCGCGCATCGCAGAGCAGTTGGTCGTCAGTGCGGTCGAAAATCCCTTGAGATCGTCCTCTGGCCAGCCTGGCAGCTCTGAAAACGGGACGGGCCGCAGCCGCGCCTCTGACTGGGCATTGGCGATCGCAGGCAGTAGCCCGAGGGCGCAAATCCAGAGCAGGCCCGCTAAAAAGCGCGCAAGCGGCAGCGGGTAACGCCCCGTACAATCTGCTAGCCTTAACTCGAACATCAAACGTATGTGGCTCATTTTTCTCGAGGCCGGGGTTGCGCTGGCCCTCCTGCTTTTTATTGTCTGGTGGACCATGCGCGGTAAGCGCTGATCTAAAATCGAAACCATGACAGCCTCCACGACTTATCGGATTGCCCCAAGCATCTTGTCCGCTGATTTTGCCCGACTCGGAGACGAGGTTCGTCAGGTGCAGGCAGCCGGTGCTGACTTTATCCATTTTGATGTGATGGATAACCACTACGTTCCGAACCTCACCATCGGGCCCATGGTCTGTCAGGCGATTCGTCCCCATGTCGAGATTGCAATCGATGTGCATCTGATGGTCTCGCCGGTAGACGTCTTAGTGGTCGAATTCGCCAAGGCCGGTGCGAATCTGATTACGTTTCACCCCGAGGCCTCACCCCATGTTGATCGGACGCTCGCGCTCATTCGCGATCAGGGCTGTAAGGCAGGCTTGGTGCTGAATCCGGGCTCCCCGGTGGAGCATCTGGATTGGGTGATGAGCAAGCTGGATATCGTTCTTCTCATGTCTGTGAATCCGGGCTTTGGGGGTCAATCATTTATTCCTTCGACCCTGGATAAGCTCAAAGCAGTCCGAAAAAAAATTGATCAGCATGTAATCGCCGGTGGCCAGCCAATTCTTCTAGAAGTCGATGGCGGAATTAAGGTTGAGAATGTGGCTGCCGTGGCGGCTGCGGGTGCCGATACATTTGTAGCCGGCTCAGCCATCTTCGGTGCCGCTGATGCCGATGGCGGCTATCGTGGGGTGATGTCCAAGTTTCGCTCTGCACTGAAGTCGGGCGGGCAGTGATCAGCAGGGCTGAGTTTAAGGCCCTGGCAGCCCTGGGCTATGACCGCATTCCCTTGATGCGGATGCTGCAAGCCGATCTCGACACGCCCCTATCGCTGTACTTAAAGCTCGCCAACAGGCCAAACAGTTTTCTCTTGGAGTCAGTCGTGGGCGGTGAGCGGTTCGGCCGTTATTCTTTTATCGGACTGCCTGCAAAAACTCGGATCGAGGCCCGAGACCATGAGGTCTCGGTGATTGATGATGGCAGGCTGGTTGAATCATTCACCGGCGATCCACTTGCGTTTGCCGAGGGCTACCTTGCCCGTTTTAAGGTGGCTTTAACACCTGAGTTGCCACGTTTTTGTGGTGGGCTGGCGGGCTATTTCGGTTACGACACTGTTCGACACATCGAGCCCCGGCTTGCGACTGAGGCTGCAAAACAAAAATCGGACCCGATTGGCGTGCCGGATATTGTTTTATTGCTTACCGAGCAGCTGGCTGTCATTGACAACCTGGCGGGGCATTTATATCTCGTTGTCTATGCGGATCCCACTGTCAGCGGTCAAACGCTGGATCAGTCCTTTGATCGGGCAATGGCTGCCCTGGATCAGCTGGAGTCAAAACTCGTAGCGCCCGTTGTCGCGCCTCGCTCAGAGCGCTTAAGTCCGACAGAGGTGATCCGGGATTTCAAAAAAGAGGATTACCTGAAAGCAGCTGCGGCGGCCAAAGATTACATAGCTGCTGGTGATGTGATGCAGGTACAGATTGGGCAGGTTTTACGTAAGCCTTATTACGGCGCACCACTTACTTTATATCGTGCCCTGCGCTCGATCAATCCGTCGCCTTATATGTATTTTTATGATCTCGGTGATTTTCATGTGATTGGTGCATCACCCGAGATTCTAGTGCGCCAAGATCAGATCAAGATCGATAACAAACCAGAGACGCGAATAACGATTCGCCCTATTGCGGGTACACGGCCACGGGGTCCGACTGCTGAGCAAGACCTGGTCCTTGAACAAGAACTTCGCGATGACCCAAAAGAGCGCGCCGAGCACGTCATGCTGATCGACTTAGCGCGAAATGATATTGGCCGAATTGCGAAAATTGGCTCAGTAAGTGTGACCGAACAAATGACAGTCGAGCGTTATTCGCACGTGATGCATCTTGTCTCGAATGTGGAGGGAATACTTAAGCCCGGCTTAAGCGCCCTTGATGTGATGCGTGCAACTTTTCCGGCTGGAACGTTGTCTGGCGCACCCAAGATTCGGGCCATGGAAATCATCGATGAGCTGGAGCCCACGAAGCGCGGTTTATATGGCGGTGCCTGTGGCTATCTATCGTTCTCAGGCGAATTAGACCTGGCAATTACGATCCGAACCGGAGTATTGAAAGGCGGCCTGCTTCATGTGCAGGCAGCTGCTGGGATTGTGGCAGATTCCATTGTTGAAAATGAGTGGCTTGAAACCGAAAATAAAGCAAAAGCCGTGATTCGTGCGGCGGAGCTCGCGGAGAACGGCCTCCAACCAGCACCAGAAGGCGATCGAGTCTGAGGTCCGATTTGTCGACAATTTTTTCCCTGATACAAAAGCTTCAGTTCAAGCTACTGATTGTTTGGTATTCAAAGATGCCACGGCGATCATTTAATCCTGAAAACCTCCCAGGCGAGCCGGCGGTTCTTGTGGCAGCACCCTTATACCTGGGTGACCTTTGTATGGCACTTCCAGCCCTGGCAAGACTAAAGCAGTCGATGCCCAACCAAAGAATCATCCTGCTTGTGCGGCCGGAGCTCGAAGCTCTTGCAAAACTTATAATTGGAATCGATCATGTAATTTCATTTTATAAAAATACACAAACGCTTCGTTCTATTCGTGCTTTCAAAGTGAGTTTAGCAATTTGTTTTTTTGAGAAGCGCCTTTTTCAGATTGTGCGCGCATCCGGCGCTAGAAAAATATGGGCTTTTCGTGATCATGACTCACCTAGATTTATTCATGGACCTTGTTTCGAAAAAGTATCGGCACTGCCGATCGCTGAGATGTTGGATTTTTTAGTCATTGATTTTCTAGATTACACGTCTTCAAAGTTGAGGTCGCCAGTCCGACGCAGGCAGCTAACACAGAGTTTTTGGAACCTATCTTCAGTGGCGAAACAGAGACTTAAGTTTGATTGCGAACGCTATGCGGTTATCCATTTGTCGGGGCGCGGTGAGTTCCGTAGGATTGATTTCGATACTGCCGCGGAATTAAAAAACAATCTGATAGAAGCGGGAATCACGCCAGTATTTACCGGAACGGGAGACCGACTTCCGGCCGGGCTCGAACTTAATGCGATCAGCTTAATTGATAAAACCTCTTTGCCTGAGCTGCTGTTAATCTTGGCGAGATCTGAGTTAGTGTTTGGCCCAGATACGGGGGTCACTCACTTGGCAGCATCGTTGGGTGTTAGGACCGTAGTGATCATGGGGTCGAGTCAACCACGCCTGGCGCACTCTGAATTATTTTTCCCAAATCGAATTTTTCAGTATTCCGGTGAGCTCGCATGTCGCTCTACAAAAAGACTTCATGGTTATGCAGAAATTCCAAATGGTCACTGCAAAGGATTTCAGTGTCGTCATAAAGAGCAAGGATTTTGTATCAAGGGTATTAATCAACAAATTTACATGCGTTTAGCAAAAGAGGAGATCCATAAGACTTCTGCGAAGTGGGCATCTTGATGCGGGTGCTCATGATCGACAATTACGATTCGTTCACATTCAATCTCGTGCAGTATTTAGGCGAGCTGGGTGCATTAGTGGAGACCGTTCGAAACGATGCAATCTCTGTAGATCAGATTTTGCGCAGGCCGGCCGGTGAGCGGCCTGACCGGATCGTGATTTCCCCGGGGCCGTGCAGTCCCGATCGGGCTGGAATTTCTGTCGAGCTCATTCAAAAAGCCGCGGGCGAGATTCCGCTGCTTGGGGTTTGTCTGGGCCATCAGGCGATCGGCGCGGCGTTTGGCGCTCAGGTAGTGCGGGCCAAGACCCTGATGCATGGCAAGACCTCTGCGATTGAACATATTGGCCAGGGGGTTTTTCACGGCCTTCCGTCGCCAATGACAGTGATTCGATACCACTCTCTGGCGGTCAGCCGAGATGGCCTGCCCGAGGAGCTCACCGTGACGGCCTGGACCGCCGACGGCGAAATCATGGGCTTGCAGCACCGCTACCTGCCCGTTCACGGCGTGCAGTTTCATCCGGAGTCCATCCTCAGTGAATCCGGCCATGCGCTTTTGAAAAATTTCCTGGATGATTCCGGTATTACATAACCCTCGGTAAAACCATGGCTTTCACGATTGCTCAAGCACTCAACCGGGTAGTGGCCCATCAAGATCTCACCCACGAGGAGATGATCGACATCATGCGCGCCATCATGTCGGGCCAGGCCTCGGCGGTGCAGACCGCGGGCGTGCTGGCCGCGATGCGGGTAAAGGTAGAGACCACCACCGAAGTGGCAGCCGCGGCAACGGTCATGCGCGAGTTCGCAACCCGTGTCAGCGTGCAAGCGCCCCACTTGGTTGATATGTGTGGCACGGGTGGTGATGGTGCACATACCTTTAACATTTCCACTACAGCAATGTTCGTTGCAGCCGCAGCTGGAGCACAAGTCGCAAAGCATGGCGGCCGTTCGGTTTCTTCGTCAACAGGAAGTGCTGACATTCTCGAGAAGCTTGGCGCCAACATTCATCTCTCGCCAACCCAGGTCGCCGACTGTATTCGGGGCTGTGGTGTTGGATTTATGTTTGCACCGGACTATCACCCGGCGATGAAACACATCGCTCCGGTTCGAAAAGAGCTTGGCGTTCGTACGATTTTCAATATTCTTGGCCCGCTGACTAACCCTGCCGGCGCGGCCCATCAGCTGATGGGAGTCTTTCACCCTGAGCTCGTATCGATTCAATCGGAGGTGCTGCGCAAGCTGGGCAGCAACCATGTGCTAGTCGTGCATGCGAAAAGCGGCATGGATGAGATCGCCCTGCACGGTGAGACCATGATTGGAGAGCTTCAATTCGGTCATGTCCAGCACTATGCGATCACAGCGCAGCAGTTCGGATTTCCGAATTACTCGGTGCAAGAATGTGATGCTGCCTTGCGCGCGTCCAGCCCCGAGGAGTCCGAGGCCAAACTTCGTGCGGCGCTCAATAATGAACTCGGGCCGGTACGCGACATTGTTGGAATGAATGCAGCGGGCGCACTGTTGGCAGCCAACGTAGCGGCTGACTGGCAGTCAGCGGTCGACCTTGCGATGCGGACCATTGCGTCCGGCGCGGCTAAGGCCAAGCTTCAGGAGTTCATCACACTCTCCCAGACCCTATCTGCGGCCGGCTAAATGTCGGACATCCTGCAGCGGATTCTGGAGGTAAAGCACCGCGAGATCGCGGCTGCTCGCCGGCATACCTCCGAGGCAGTATTGCAGCAACAGCTGGCAGCGCTTGCTGCCGATGCCGTCCACCGGCCCCGGGGGTTCGTTTCGGCCATTCAGGCCAAACATCGAGCGGGCTGGTCAGCGGTGATCAGCGAGGTCAAGCGGGCCAGCCCCAGCAAGGGCGTGATTCGTGACCCCTACGCGCCTGCCGAGATTGCTGTGGATTACGAGCGGGGCGGCGCAGCGTGCTTGTCAGTACTTACTGACATTGAATTTTTTCAGGGCGATCCCGAGCACCTCAGGGCCGCCCGGACTGCCTGCAGCCTGCCAGTGCTCCGCAAAGACTTCATGCTCGACCCCTACCAGGTTTTGCAAGCGCGTTATTGGGGGGCTGATTGCATATTGCTCATCGTGGCGGCCCTTTCTGAGACTCAGCTGCAGGAGCTCGAGGCTGCGGCCTTCGCGCTGGGGATGGATGTCCTCGTTGAGGTACATGACTTAAGCGAGCTAGAGCGCGCCCTGGGGCACTGCAAATCGGCCCTAATCGGGGTCAACAATCGCAACCTCAGGACCTTTGAGACCCGGCTGGAGACCAGCCTGGAGCTCGCCCGAGAGATGCCGCCAGGCCGACTCCTGGTATCCGAAAGCGGGATTCACACTCCGGTGGATCTTGCGCGCTTGACCGAGGCCGGTATCCAGACGTTTTTGATCGGAGAGGCCTTCATGCGGGCGCCCTCCCCTGGCGCGGCGCTAAAGGCACTGTTTTTCCCTTCCTAGTCTTTACCGAGGCGCATTGCTCCTAGACACGTTTTGCACACCGGGTGTGGAGCCCTTTTAATGCGTTTGACATATCCGATACGGCCAGCCATAATTCCGCTTCTTCGCTGCTTGCGAATGACGCGGTGCAAAAAATTCCAGAGTGCTAGCAAGACCAAGGGCCCTCTTTTTCCCGCAAATTTCGGAAGCCAGACGAATCGCTCTTTAACAATGAACAGCCGATAAGTGTGGGCACTAGGGCAGAAGCGCACAGCATGTTTTCGAACTCACGTGACAAAACAATGCTGAATGCTCAAAACTTAGTGCTCACAAAAAATATACGTGTGTATTTGTCTGTCAAGAGAAATACCTCGTAATTTTTTTGAGTAAAAAAATATTGCGTCAGAAGTATTTATTTGACGCCAAGAGATTGAACTGAAGAGTTTGATCCTGGCTCAGATTGAACGCTGGCGGCATGCCTTACACATGCAAGTCGAACGGCAGCACGGGAGCTTGCTCCTGGTGGCGAGTGGCGAACGGGTGAGTAATACATCGGAACGTACCCAGTAGTGGGGGATAACGCACCGAAAGGTGCGCTAATACCGCATACGACCTAAGGGTGAAAGCGGGGGACCGTAAGGCCTCGCGCTATTGGAGCGGCCGATGTCTGATTAGCTAGTTGGCGGGGTAAAAGCCCACCAAGGCGACGATCAGTAGCTGGTCTGAGAGGACGATCAGCCACACTGGGACTGAGACACGGCCCAGACTCCTACGGGAGGCAGCAGTGGGGAATTTTGGACAATGGGGGCAACCCTGATCCAGCAATGCCGCGTGTGCGAAGAAGGCCTTCGGGTTGTAAAGCACTTTTGTCAGGGAAGAAATCTTTTGGGCGAATACCCCGGAAGGATGACGGTACCTGAAGAATAAGCACCGGCTAACTACGTGCCAGCAGCCGCGGTAATACGTAGGGTGCAAGCGTTAATCGGAATTACTGGGCGTAAAGCGTGCGCAGGCGGTTCGCTAAGACAGTCGTGAAATCCCCGGGCTTAACCTGGGAACTGCGATTGTGACTGGCGAGCTAGAGTACGGCAGAGGGGGGTGGAATTCCTGGTGTAGCAGTGAAATGCGTAGAGATCAGGAGGAACACCGATGGCGAAGGCAGCCCCCTGGGCTAGTACTGACGCTCATGCACGAAAGCGTGGGGAGCAAACAGGATTAGATACCCTGGTAGTCCACGCCCTAAACGATGTCGATTAGTTGTTGGTTCTTCATTGAATCAGTAACGAAGCTAACGCGTGAAATCGACCGCCTGGGGAGTACGGTCGCAAGATTAAAACTCAAAGGAATTGACGGGGACCCGCACAAGCGGTGGATGATGTGGATTAATTCGATGCAACGCGAAAAACCTTACCTACCCTTGACATGGTCGGAATCCTGCAGAGATGCGGGAGTGCTCGAAAGAGAACCGGCACACAGGTGCTGCATGGCTGTCGTCAGCTCGTGTCGTGAGATGTTGGGTTAAGTCCCGCAACGAGCGCAACCCTTGTCATTAGTTGCTACGAAAGGGCACTCTAATGAGACTGCCGGTGACAAACCGGAGGAAGGTGGGGATGACGTCAAGTCCTCATGGCCCTTATGGGTAGGGCTTCACACGTCATACAATGGT
>JAGWXV010000043.1 GCA_018969705.1 Betaproteobacteria bacterium | reverse complement strand
AGGCTACACCAGTCCCACCCCAATCCAGAGCCAGGCGATCCCTGTCGTGATCGAAGGCAAGGACGTCATGGGCGCTGCCCAGACGGGCACCGGAAAGACTGCTGCCTTTACTCTGCCGATACTGCAGCGGCTCATGCCGCATGCTAACAGCAGCGCGTCGCCAGCGCGCCATCCGGTAAGGGCTCTGATTCTTGCCCCGACTCGCGAGCTTGCCGATCAGATCTCTCAGAATGTGACCCAGTATGCGCGTTATGTGCCGCTGCGTAGCACCGTCGTTTTTGGCGGTGTCGACATGAATCCGCAGACCGCTGCGCTGCGATCCGGCATTGAGATTTTGATTGCAACACCGGGCAGGCTTTTAGATCACGTCCAACAAAAGACCGTCTCGCTGTCCTCGGTATCTGTGCTGGTGTTGGATGAGGCAGATCGAATGCTGGATATGGGCTTCTTGCCGGATCTGCAGCGGATTGTGAATCTGCTGCCCAAGGCCCGGCAGAGCCTGTTGTTCTCGGCGACGTTCTCGCCTGAAATCAGAAAGCTGGCCAAGACATTTCTTGATGATCATCCTGTGGTGATTGAGGTTGCTGCCCGAAATGCGGCCGCCGAAAATGTATCGCAGGTGGTCTATGTGGTGGACCGCGCCGAATCAAAGCGCGCTGCAGTGGCCCATCTCGTGAGAAGCCAAGGCCTACGACAGGTCATTGTCTTTACCAACACTAAGATTGGCGCTAGCCGTCTCGCTCGTGAGTTGCAGCGCGAAGGCATTCCTGCAGATGCAATTCATGGTGATAAATCGCAGCCTGAGCGACTGGCCACGCTTGAGCGTTTTAAAAAAGGCGAGGTGGAAGTAATGGTGGCCACCGATGTCGCCGCCCGCGGGCTGGACATTGCCGAATTACCGGCAGTGATTAATTTCGATTTGCCGTATTCGCCCGAAGATTACGTCCATCGCATTGGCCGCACGGGCCGCGCTGGCGCGAGTGGTCAGGCGATGTCACTCATGGCCGCAGAGGATCAACGCCTGCTGTCAGAGATCGAAAAGATGCTGCGCCGATCGATTCCCAAGGAGTCCTTACGGCCGCAGCGCGAGCCTGTGCGGGGGAAAAGTGTGCCCCAAGAAAAAAGCGCGCGCCAAGAAAAAAGCCTGCCTCAGGATCCCATCTTTTCTCAGCCCTATCAGCCGAAGGCGGCAGACGCAGTTGGCCAGGCGCCCCTTGTCTCGGGATCGACAGCATCTGCTGCGCCTGTAAAGCCCGCGGTCTCGGGCCGGACCTTGCCGTCGGGGATTCGGCGCGCGCCGCGCACAGTACCCGCCCTTTTGGGCGGTAAACAAAAAGCCTGACAGAGGCTCCTAGAAGGCCTGAACCGCTGGCTGTATCAGCTGCTGACGTAGCCGTGACCAGCTGCCCTGCACGCGGGCGGTCCAGCCCTGCGGCATATGAAATTCCAAATGCGACCAGGCGAATTCCAGCTGCAGACGAATCACCTCTGCGCTGTCGGTTCGAAGCGGCAGGGCCTTGGTCTGCTTGGAGAGTTTTTCGCCCAATTCGTTTTTAACAACGGGCACATGCTGCACCGAGATGGATGGATAGCCCAAGGCTTCGCGCAGCGCCTCATGCCGAGGAGCAGAGTGCAGCAGGTCATCACCACGCAAAATATGGGTGATGGCTTGGGCGGCATCATCCACGACCACCGCAAAGTGATAAGCCCAGAATCCATCGGCCCGGCGAATTACAAAATCATCTCCGTCGGGATTACGAAATCGCCAGGCGCATCCCTCGCGATCCTCGCGCTCAAAACGCTGTAATCCCTTGTCGGCCTGCCAGGAGGTCTGCTGCCGCGGCCGGCAATAGCCTGGATAAATAATTTCACCGTCGGGATTGTGAATGGTCTTGCCGGCCTCGATTGCGTATTGAAGTTTTTTCCGAGAACAGCTGCAGAGATACGCCTGGTCTTGCGCAATTAGCCGCTCGAGTGCGGCCTGGTAGTGGGCCGACCGTGTGCTCTGAAACAGTACGCCATTCTGTGCAGTCGGATCCATCCAGTGATCCCATTGCAGGCCATGGGCCTTGAGCTGCATGAGAATGACGGCGCTTGCACCTGGCTCTTCGCGTGGTGGGTCGAGATCTTCAATGCGGACATACCAATCTTGGCCGTTGGCCCGCGCGTCAAGCCAGCTCGCCAGAGCTGTCACCAGCGATCCGAGGTGCAGCGGGCCGGTCGGCGATGGGGCAAAGCGGCTTTTTGCGCGCATGATTCGAAAGATCTAACGGGCGCCGGTAATTTCTTTAAAACTTTCGCGGGCCGCCTGAAGGGTCTGGGCGATTGGCTCTCCCGCATGGGCGATGGATAAAAATCCCGCCTCAAAGGCCGATGGTGCGAGATAAACCCCGCGCTTGAGCATGGCGTGAAAAAATCGATTGAATTGATCGCGGTCAGATTTGTTGACATCTTCAAACGTGATCGGTGGCGACTTACTGAAATAGATTCCAAACATGCCTCCCACGCTGTCTGCGCAGAAGTTTTCCTCCCCGCACTCATGGGCAATCGACTGCAGATCCTGCATCAGCTGTGCGGTCATGCTGGTGAGCCGATCAAAAAATCCCGGCGCACTGATGAGTTTTAGCGTCGCTAAGCCAGCGGCTACGGCGACCGGGTTGCCCGACAGCGTGCCGGCCTGATAGACGGGGCCAAGCGGAGCGACGCAGTGCATGATGTCTTTGCGGCCACCAAATGCACCCATTGGCATGCCACCGCCAATGACTTTACCCAGGGTGGTGAGATCCGGCCGAATGCCGCTTAGGCCCTGAACCCCTTGTGGCCCAACACGAAAACCCGTCATCACCTCATCGAAAATTAAGACTGCACCATGGGCATCACATGCTGCCCGCAGTGCTTCAAGAAAACCTTTGCGAGGCTTTACAAGATTCATATTGCCGGCCACAGGCTCGACGATGACCCCCGCGATCTGCGGGCCGTGTTCGGCAAAGCAGGCCTCTACGCCCTCGATATCGTTGTAATCCAGCACCAAGGTTTCTTCTGCAAAGCTCTTTGGTACGCCCGCCGAAGTTGGATTACCAAATGTCAAAAGCCCCGATCCAGCCTTAACCAGGAGGCTGTCGACATGGCCGTGGTAGCAGCCCTCGAACTTAATGATTTTGGATCGGCCTGTGAAACCTCGCGCGACCCGAATTGCTGACATAGTGGCCTCTGTGCCTGATGAGGTCAGTCGCATCATCTCCATCGACGGCAGATGACTGCGAATCCACTCGGCGATTTCAACTTCGGCCGCCGTTGGCGCGCCAAAGGACAGGCCGTCTGCAGCGGCTTTTTGGACCGCTGCAATGACCTCAGGATGGGCATGGCCCACGATGGCGGGGCCCCAGGAGCAGATGTAATCCACATAGCGATTGCCATCAGCATCCCAGCCATAGGCGCCCTGGGCCTTCGCGAAAAATCGCGGTGTGCCCCCCACCGAGCGAAACGCCCGGACCGGCGAATTCACACCGCCTGGAATCATGGTCTGCGCCTGCGCGAATAGCGCCTCGCTAGTTTTTATACTTTGTTGCATGGCAGCCGTCCCCTTCGGCGTGGTCGCCGACTTCTCCCCGCGGCTATTTTATGTCGATCGGACCCGGCCTTGACGATGCTGGTACAGTTTCACCAAAGGAAATAGCGAATTCATGAAAACCTATATGTGTTTAATCTGCGGCTGGATCTACGACGAAGCCAAGGGCTGGCCCGACGATGGCATCGCACCGGGCACAAAATGGGAAGACATCCCGATCACGTGGGCCTGCCCCGAGTGCGGCGCCCAGAAGTCCGATTTTGAGATGGTAGAAATTTAAGCCTTCTTTTTAACGACAGAAAATCGCATCAGGGTCTTCTGTCGGGCCTGATCATGATCGACAACTGGCATGGGATAAGTCTTGCCTAAGACAATTCCTGCAGCCTGCAGTGCCAGTCCGGGGGCTGCCCAGGGTGCATGAATGTGCCGGTCATCCAGTGCAGCGATCTCTGGCACATAGCGGCGAATAAAAGCGGCCCGCTCATCAAAGCGTTCGCTCTGACTCACCGGATTAAAAATTCGGAAATAAGGCTGCGCATCACAGCCGGTCGAGGCCGCCCACTGCCAGCCGCCGTTATTGGCCGACAGATCATAGTCATTGAGCTTCCAGGCGAAGTAACGCTCTCCACGTCGCCAGTCGATTCCCAAATCTTTCGTCAAAAAAGAGGCGACGACCATTCGCAGTCGATTGTGCATATAGCCGGTGGCATTTAGCTGACGCATGCCTGCATCTACGAGTGGATAGCCGGTCTGGCCTGCGCACCATGCGACGAATAGCCCATCAGCCTGCGGCCCCTCAGCCCACTGAATCGCGTCGTATTCGGGCTTAAAGCTGCGCGTTACCACATGTGGATGATGATGCAGTATTTGCATGTAGAAGTCTCGCCAAATCAGTTCGGACAGCCAGGTTGCGGCGCCTTCCGGATTTTTTGATGTGGCCTGAGACTGCATTGCAAATCGTACAAGTTCACGAATCGAGATCGTGCCAAAGCGCAGATGCACTGACAGATACGAGGGCCCTTTAGCGCTGGGAAAATCACGGGCTGTTTTGTAAGCAACGATACGCGGCTTAAATTCATTGAGCAGAATCTGCGCGCCCGTCTCAGCCAGCGGGATTTTTAATTCATGAAGATTGCCTGCAGAAAATCCAAGCGCCTTTAGTGTCGGACCTGCCTGCTGCAGGGCCTTGGGCAGTGTCGTTTTCTGCCGCAGCCGCCGGGCCAGTCCCGGGCCGATAGCGTGATGACTGGCAGGGCCTGCACCGGTGATACGCGCTGCTGCATCGTGAGGCGTGAATCGTTTTAGCCAGGCGTTTTTGTATGGCGTGAAGACCGAGAAGGGCGTGCCCGCTGCAGTCAGTACCTCGCGACGCTCAAAGATGCATTGGTCCTTCACCGATATGACCTCAATTCCTCTTTGCTGTAGCCGCTGGCCAACGATCTGATCACGCTGCAGCCCCTCGGGCTCATCGTCGTGTGCAAAGCAAATTCGATTGGCCCCGAGCTGCTCGGCCAACTCAGGAATCAGCTGGCGTGGATCGCCATCAGCGATGATCAGGTGGCTGCCCGCGGACTCCAGTCGTTGACCGATTTCGGTGACAGCCGCGTGAATAAAGGCGACCCGACGGTCCTCCGCCAGCGTTGACCCACCGGCACCTGGCAAAGCGGACAGGATGGTGCGATCAAAAATAAACACCAGCTGCAGACTTTCCGTATGTTGAAGTGCGGCTGCAATTGCGGCGTGGTCTTCAAGCCGAAGATCCCGTCGAAGCCACACCAGTGTGCAGGGCTGTGATTTGTGATCAGACAAGGTTAGAATTTCCTCATGGGCCATCAGTCTCTCTTTCATCATTATCTCGTGGCGATGCCCAGCCTGACGGATCCCCAATTCAATGGCACAGTGGTATACCTTGCCGAGCATACGCCGAAGGGCGCCATGGGCCTGGTCGTCAACCGCCCATCCGATATGACCCTCTCAGTGCTTTTCGATCGTATCGATCTCTCGCCGCCTGAGCGCGAGGGCATCTCGGTGCATCGTGCTGGCCAGAGCTATGGGCCCATTGGCCAGGAGCCGGTCTTTCTCGGGGGTCCGGTGCAGACCGATCGTGGCTTCGTGCTGCACGAGCCAGTCGGTAAATGGAACTCCACGCTGGTGCTCAACGATGTCACTGGCCTGACGTCGTCTCGCGACATCCTGGAGGCGGCTGCCCGCGGCCGCGGCCCCCAGCGGATGCTCGTCTCACTCGGCTATGCCGGCTGGGGCGAGGGCCAGCTGGATCAAGAGCTCGCAGCCAATGCCTGGCTTACCGTGCCGGCCACCGATACCTCCCTGATGTTTGATATCCCAGCCGAAGAGCGCTTCGCGTATGCCTTCCGGCTTTTGGGCGTTGACCCACTGCATTTTTCGGGGGCCGCCGGGCATGCATGACCCGGCCCGTGGGGGTCTTACCCTCATGGCCTTCGATTTCGGTGAGCGTCGCATTGGAGTGGCCATTGGCAACACCCTCACGGGCGGCGCCCGCCCTTTAACGGTGATTGACGCGCAGCGCCGCGATCTGCGTTTTCAAGCGCTTGCGGATCTGATCACCGAATGGGCGCCACAGCGATTGGTCGTGGGACTGCCGCGCTATCCCGATGGCAACCCACACCCGTTTGCACGGCGCTGCGAGCGCTTTGCCCATCAGCTGCAGGGCCGCTTCGGCCTGCCGGTAGAACTCACCGATGAGCGCTGGACCTCTGCCCTTGCGCCGGGCCGCGACCCGATTGACGCCGAGGCAGCAGCAATCCTTCTGCAGGGCGTTTTAGATACACTGTCGGCTAATGCCCCGGTCCATTCAAATCAATGAAAGCGGTGAGCTGGTCCATCTGCTCACCACGGAGGGCATTCCGAAGGCCTTAATGCTGCGTATCCTGGATCGCGCCAAGGCCTTTCTCGATCCCAAAAACCCAAAAGAAGTCGTCAACGCGCCGCTGCTGGATGGCAAGAGCGTCTTCAACCTCTTTTTTGAAAATTCTACCCGTACTCGCACTACCTTTGAGATTGCTGCCAAGCGGCTTTCGGCCGATGTCGTGAATCTGAATGTGCAGGCCTCGAGCACCGCAAAAGGCGAGTCACTACTGGATACGATTGATAATCTCGCGGCCATGAAGGCCGATATGTTTGTCGTTCGTCATGGCCAAAGCGGTGCACCGACACTGATTGCCAAGCACATCAATAAAGTCGCGCCCCATATTCGCGTCATGAACGCTGGAGATGGTCGGCATGCGCACCCGACACAGGCCCTCTTGGATGCGTTTACGATTCGTCACTTCAAAGGTGACTTTCAGCACCTTCGTGTGGCGATTGTGGGCGATATCTTGCACTCGCGGGTGGCCCGCTCCAATATCCATGCGTTGACCACGCTTGGGGTTCCGGAGATTCGTGCCATCGGCCCGCGGACCCTGCTGCCCTCGGGATTGAAAGAACTTGGGCTGCAGGTCTACACGGATCTCTCTGAGGGCCTGCGTGATGTCGATGTCATCCTGACATTGCGCCTGCAAAACGAGCGGATGCGGGGCGCGATGCTGCCGAGCACCCAGGAGTACTTTAAAAATTATGGCCTGACGGCTGATCGGCTCTCCGTGGCAAAGCCCGATGCCATTGTCATGCATCCCGGTCCGATGAATCGTGGTGTTGAGATTGATTCAGCAGTCGCAGATGGCAGCCAGTCGGTCATTCTCTCGCAGGTTACCTTCGGCATTGCGGTCCGAATGGCAGTCATGAGCATGCTCGCAGAGGCCCGTCACTGATGGCCGCCGCGCAGCGACGCCTGTCTTTGTCCGCGAGCCTGCCGAGACTGCGGATCGTTGGCGGCCGCCTCTTGGATCCAGCGAGTAATACCGATCGGCCGATGGACCTCTGGATTGATGATGGCAGCCTGGTCGCGATCACGCCACCCGGGGAGCGCCTTGCAGGTTTTTCTCCTGACCAAGAGATTGATGCGAGGGGCCGCGTGATTTGCCCTGGCTTGATTGACTTATGTGCACGACTGCGTGAACCGGGATTTGAGTACAAGGCGACGCTCGAGTCGGAGATGCGTGCAGCCATTGCGGGTGGCGTGACCCGTCTGGTCTGCCCGCCCGATACCGATCCGCCTTTAGATGAGCCTGGCCTTGTGGAGATGCTCAAGCATCGTGCCCGCAATCTGATTCAGGCCCATGTACATCCCTTGGGGGCACTCACCGTTGGACTGAAAGGGGAGCAGATCACCGAGATGGCAGAGCTCTCCGAGGCCGGCTGCGTTGGTTTTTCGCAGGGGCCGATCCCGATTGTGAATACCCAGATCTTTTTCCGTGCCTTGCAATATGCCAGTACGTTTCAATATCCCGTCTGGTTTTATCCGATGGACCCATGGATTGGCCGAAGCGGTGTGGCCCATTCTGGCCCCGTATCCGGCCGGCTCGGCCTGCCGGGCATCCCAGTGGCCAATGAAACCATCGCCCTTCAGACTGTTTTTGAGTTGATGCGCGCAACGGGCGCCCAGGTCCATGTCTGCCGGCTGTCTTCAGCTGCCGGAGTTGATCTCGTACGGCAGGCCAAGCGTGAAGGACTGGCGATTACTGCTGATGTTGCAATTCATCATCTGCATTTAATTGATGTCGACCTGGCTGACTTTGATGGCAACTA
>JAGWXV010000042.1 GCA_018969705.1 Betaproteobacteria bacterium | reverse complement strand
CGCCTCGCGCTCCTGCCGGGTCTCATCAAGGCGTTGTGCAATGGCGCGGTAAGCCTGCGGCTCGGTCATGCGAAAGGCGAGATCCTCCATCGCCCACTTCAGCTGCCAAATTCCCAGGCGATTGGCCAGAGGTGCCTGGACCTTTAAGGTCTCCTGGCCAAGCCGCCGGCCACGCTCAAGCGCTACCGCATCCTGCGCTTTGATCTGACTGGCGACAGACTCCAGAGTCGCGATGTGCAGGGCCAGCTGAATGACCACCACCCGAATATCATCGGCAAGGGCCAGCAGCATACGACGCAGGGTCTCAATCTGGCCGGGCGTATCTTCGGCGCCATCTGCACTGACCCGATGGCCAAGTCCTGCCATCCGATGCAGAGCGACCAAAAGTGTGGCGACTTCACTGCCCCACTGCTTGCGGCAGGCCTCGGCCGCCTTCGGACTGCCGTCAAAATCCGCCGACAGCCGCGTCGCAGTCTCGATGGCTTCGTCTACCCCTAGCGCCTGCAGCAGCTGCAGCGCCCGCGCTACGACAGGAGTTGCTTCTCCACCATTCCGCACAGCAAATGTCCTAGGACCAGATGGCCTTCCTGGATCTGGGGGGTGTGCGATGAGGGCACCTTCAGGCTGACATCGGCCAGCTCAACCATATCGCGCGGATGTATTCCGGTAAGGCCAATGGTGGAAATTCCCGCACTACGGGCAGCCTGCATCGCCATCACAATATTTTTGCTTCTGCCGGAGGTCGACATCGCGATTAAGACATCGCCCTTGCGGCCAAGGGCCTGCACCTGCCGGGAAAATACATGCTCATAGCCATAGTCGTTGCCAATGGCCGTGACCGCAGAGGTATCCGTAGTCAATGCAATCGATGGCAGGGGCTTTCGCTCCTGCAAAAATCGGCCCACCATCTCTGCTGAGAAATGCTGGGCCTCTGCCGCGCTGCCACCATTGCCAACAAACATGAGTTTGCCGCCGGACTTTAAGGCATTCACACAACAATCCACCGCCTTGACCAGCTGCTGCTGAAGCATGCTATCGGCCAACATATCTTCCATGACCTGGCGGGTTGCCATTAAAGAGATTCGGATTTCATCTTGCATCATTGTTCCTTCTGCAAAAAATCTGAAGCCTTGGCGGCTTAGGCGGCCTCTTCACGCAGGGCGCGCTTGCGCTCATGCTCTTTGAGATAGCGTTTGCGCAGCCGAATGCTCTTGGGCGTGATTTCGACAAGCTCATCATCCGCAATGAATTCCACCGCCTTCTCCAGCGTTAGCTCAATCGGGGGCGTTAAATCGATGTGCTCATCCTTGCCGGAGGCCCGCACGTTGGTCAGCTTCTTTTCCTTTACCGGATTAACCACGAGATCGTTGTCTCGGGAATGAATGCCGATAATCATGCCCTCGTAGAGCGCATCTCCGGGGCTGACAAACATCCGGCCACGCTCCTGAAGCTTCCATAAAGCGTAGGCCACCGCATTGCCATCGTCCTGGGAGACCAAAACGCCATTACGCCGATCAATCATGGCGCCTTTAAAGGGGCCATAGTCATCAAAGACATGGCTCATCAGTCCTGTGCCCCGGGTCATGGTTAGAAACTCGCCCTGAAAGCCGATCAGCCCGCGGGCCGGAATACGATAATCCAGCCGAACCCGGCCACGATTATCGGGCACCATATCTAAAAGCTCGCCCTTGCGAACGCCCAAATCCTCCATCACCGGACCCTGGTGGTCCTGCTCCACATCCAGGGTTAAGGTCTCATACGGCTCAAGACGTTCACCATCGGCTGCAGTCTTAAACACCACCCGCGGACGAGACACTGCAAGCTCATAGCCTTCGCGTCGCATGTTCTCTAAAAGAATGGTCAGGTGCAGCTCACCCCGGCCGGAGACTATAAATGTGTCGGAGTCCTCGCCAAACTCAACCCTGAGCGCAACGTTAGATTTCAGCTCGCGCTCAAGGCGCTCACGTATCTGACGGCTAGTCACAAACTTGCCCTCGCGGCCAGCAAGCGGAGAGGCATTCACCATAAAGTTCATGGTCAGCGTCGGCTCGTCAACCTGCAGCATCGGCAGTGGCTCGATGTGTTCTTGGGCGCAAACCGTTGTGCCGATATTTAATTCATCAATTCCATTGATCAGCACAATATCGCCCGCCTCGGCGATCGGAACCACTTCACGCTCCAGGCCCTTGAATTTCAGAATCTGATTAACACGGGCTTTTCTTGGCGCACCCTCGGGCCCATCTTGAATGATGACATCCTGCAGGGACTTCAATCGGCCGCGGTTAATTCGGCCAATGCCGATTTTTCCGACGTAGCTTGAATAATCCAAAGAACAAATTTGCAGCTGCAGCGGCCCTTCGGTATCGTCGGCCCGCTGAGGTACATGCTGCAAGATGGCCTCAAACAGCGGCCGCATATCGCTTCCCGGCTGATCATGGGCCAGCGTGGCATAGCCATTTAACGCCGAGGCATAGACCACTGGAAAATCCAGCTGCTCCTCGGTGGCGCCCAACTTATCAAACAAATCAAAGGTATGGCTCACCACCCAGTCTGGCCGTGCACCAGGCCGATCAATCTTATTGACCACCACAATCGGACGCAGGCCCTGGGCAAGGGCTTTACGGGTTACAAATCGTGTCTGGGGCATCGGGCCTTCAACGGCATCCACCAAAAGCAACACGCCATCAACCATCGAAAGGACCCGCTCCACCTCACCGCCGAAATCAGCATGGCCAGGAGTATCGACGATGTTGATGTGGGTGCCTTCATAGTCGACTGCACAGTTTTTTGCCAGGATCGTAATTCCGCGCTCACGCTCCAGGTCGTTGGAATCCATCACCCGTTCAGCCACCTGCTGATGCCTGGCAAACGTACCTGCTTGCTGAAGCAGCTTATCAACGAGGGTAGTTTTGCCATGATCAACGTGGGCGATGATGGCGATATTACGTAGGGCCCGCATACGGGTCTCCGATCTAAGAATGAAGTGATCGCACCCGGCTCGGGTGCAAAAGGCCTGCCGTATCGACTCGGCCGGTGCCAAGAAACTCTCCGGATTCATTTCGGACCCTGCACTGCGAAAGCGGCGCATGGCCAGAGCAAGAAATGGTTTGTCCGTGAAAAAACCGCTCGGTAGCTGCTGCATCAATCACCACCTCAGGCCAGTCACGAATCAGCCAGTCCACCGGCTTTAAAAAACGTAGACGGCCCTGCGAGTCCGCCTGTTCAATCGACTCAAGGGGCACAATCTCGGGCGCAGAAAGCGGCCCAACGCCAGTGCGCCGAAGCGACTGCAGATGGGCGGGGCAGCCCAGGGCAGCACCGATATCTTCGGCCAGCGTCCGAATGTAGGTGCCCTTACTGCAGACGACGCGCACCTCCAGCACCGGCAGATCAAAGCGGATCAATTCCAGGGCGTGAATCGTGATCGATCTGGGCTCACGCACCACCTCTTCTCCCGATCGGGCGTAGTCGTAAAGCGCCCGTCCGTCTTTTTTGATCGCCGAGTACATGGGTGGCACCTGCAAACTCTGGCCAAGAAATTTCACCAAAACAGACCCGACCTTTGCCTGATCCAAGGCCGGCACCATCGCCTGCTCAATCACATCACCCTCGCGATCGCCAGTGCGCGTACGGGCGCCGAGACAAATCTCTGCGAGATAGGTTTTATCCGCATCCAAGCCCTGGGCGGCATATTTCGTTGCCTCGCCAAACAAAATCGGCAGCAGGCCACTGGCCATTGGATCCAAGGTGCCCGCATGGCCCGCCTTTTTCGCGCCCAGTAGGTGTTTCACGTGGCCCAGGACCCGCTGTGACGAGGGGCCAACCGGCTTATCGAGGAGTAATACGCCATCAACCATTGGATTTTCCTGCCAGGGCCCGATCAATTAACTCACTCATCGCGATCGCTCTTGCGGTTGAGTCATCCCGCACAAAATGAAGCTCCGGTGTCTGATGAATTTTCAAAAGACGTCCCAGCCTTGCCCGAAGAAATCCACGGCAGGCAGTCAAGCCCTCTTCGGTCCGAGCGAGCTGCGCGGGATCATCAGGCAGCACGCTGTAAAAGACCCGTGCGTGGGCGTAGTCTGGTGAGACCTCCACATCCGTCAAGGTCACCAGGCCAAGCCGCGGATCCTTGACTTCCAGACGAATCAGCTCGGAGAGGTCACGCTGAATCTGATCCGCTATTCGATGGCCGCGCTCGGAGGGTCTATTGGAGTGTCCGCGCAATTTCCTGGATCTCAAAGACTTCGAGCTGGTCGCCTTCTTGGATATCGTCGTAGTTCTTTAGGGTCAGGCCGCATTCAAAGCCCTCTTTGACCTCTTTGACGTCATCCTTAAAGCGCTTTAATGAATCGAGCTCGCCTGTCCAGACCACAACGTTATCGCGCAGCAGTCGTACGCTGGCTCCTCGCCGAACCAGGCCCTCAACCACCATACAGCCAGCGATATTGCCAAGTCGGGAGACCTTAAAGACCTGCCGGATCTGCACAAGACCGATGACGTTTTCACGACGCTCTGGGGCCAGCATGCCCTGCATTGCGTTTTTCACATCATCAACTGCGTCATAAATGATGTTGTAATAACGCAAGTCAATGCCATTGCCCTCAGCAAGCCGTTTTGCGGACTGATCGGCCCGCACATTAAAGCCGATCACCACTGCCTTCGAAGCAATCGCCAGATTGATATCCGACTCGGTGATTGCACCTACGGCGGCATGCACGATGTTGACTTTGACTTCTTCGGTCGAGAGCTTTTGCATGGCAGAAGCTAGCGCCTCTTGTGAGCCCTGAACATCCGACTTCACAATCAGCGATAAGGTCTTCACCCCGTCGCCCATATTCTCGAAGATGTTTTCCAGCTTCGCGGCCTGCTGTTTAGCGAGCCGTACATCGCGGAACTTGCCTTGGCGGAAAAGCGCGATCTCGCGTGCCTTGCGCTCATCGCCCAAGACCATCATTTCATCGCCCGCCTGCGGCACCTCGGTCATGCCGAGTATCTCTACCGGAATCGAGGGGCCCGCCTGCTCGACCTGCCGTCCGTTTTCATCCAGCATGGCACGCACACGGCCAAAGGCAGCGCCCGCCAAAATAACATCGCCCTTTTTTAAGGTACCGGACTGGACCAATACAGTCGCCACGGGACCGCGGCCTTTGTCGATACGGGCCTCGACAATGAGGCCCTTGGCCAAAGCGTCCACAGGAGCCTTTAGTTCCAAGACCTCGGCCTGTAGCAACACGTTTTCCAGTAATGACTCAATGCCCTGGCCGGTCTTCGCGGATACCGCAACAAACGGCGAGTCACCGCCATATTCCTCGGGCACTACCTCCTCTGCCACAAGCTCGGTCTTCACACGATCCGGATTGGCCTCGGGCTTATCGATCTTGTTAATCGCCACCACGATGGGCACCTTGGCCGCCTTGGCATGGGCAATGGCTTCCTTGGTCTGCGGCATGACACCATCGTCGGCCGCGACCACCAACACCACGATATCGGTGGCATTGGCACCCCGTGCACGCATGGCCGTGAAAGCCTCGTGGCCTGGTGTATCCAGAAAGGTCACTACACCACGGGGCGTATCGACGTGATAAGCGCCAATATGCTGCGTAATGCCGCCCGCCTCACCAGCAGCGACTTTTGTGGCCCGAATGTAATCAAGCAGCGACGTCTTTCCATGATCCACGTGGCCCATGATAGTAACCACCGGCGGCCGCGTGATCGCTGAGGCCTGAGCGACCTTTTCCGCTTCGGTCTCCTCCAGAAATGCCTCGGGATCATCAAGCTTTGCGGCAAAGGCCTTATGGCCCATCTCTTCCACCACGATCATTGCAGTCTCTTGATCCAAGACCTGATTGATAGTGACCATCTGGCCCATCTGCATCAGTGTCTTCACAACCTCAGCGCCCTTTACCGACATCTTGTGGGCGAGGTCCGCCACCGTGATGGTCTCAGGCACATGAATCTCGCGGGTCTGGGGCTCGACCGGGGGCACAAACGCGGGTGCATCCGAGGCGCTCTGCTTGGTCTTCGACCTCGGACCGCCACGCCAGCCGCCCGCACCGCCCGATAAATCGCCACGGGTCTTGATGGTGCGGCGCTTTGCAGCATCGTCCTGCCAGGTGGAGGAGAGTTGAGAGGCTTTGAGCTGCTTTTCGTTTTTCTTTTCTTTGGGCCGCTCCTCACCTTCCGCCTTGCCTTCTGTCTTTTTAACCGCAGGCTTATGCAGAGTTGTCGAGGCCGCTTCCTCTTCAGCCTTCTCGGGGGCCCGCGCAGTTGCTGCGAGCTTGCCGCTACGGGCCGCGGTCATTAATTTGTTAATCGCTGCGACTTCGTCTTCTACCGCTCTTCGGGCCTCAACACTTTTTGCAGCATCCTCGGCCGCCTTGCGGGCCCGCTCCTGCACGGCGCTTGCTTTTGCGGAGGCAGACGATGATTTTGTGGAGGAATCTTTAGCCGCCTCAACTGCGCGAGCAGCTTCTTCGGCCTCTTGAAGGGCACGGGCTTCACGCTCACGCTCACGCTCAAGCCGCTCCTGCTTTTCTTTTAATTCTGCTTCTTGACGCGCGAGCAACTCCGACTGACGACGGCTTTCTGCCTCACGCTGGGCAAGCTCCTGCTCTGACACCACCGCTGTAGCGGGCTCGGCAGCCGCTGGCTCAGCCGTCTCACCAGCCTCGCGTTTAACAAAGACTCGCTTTTTGCGAACCTCGACCTGAATCGTGCGGGACTTACCCGATCCATCAGCCTGACGGATTTCGGTGGTTTGGCGCTTGGTCAGCGTGATTTTCTTGCGCGGCGCCTCGTCCGAGCCGTGGGCCTTACGCAAAGAGCTGAGCAGCTGCTCTTTATCGGTCTCAGTCAGCGAATCGGTACCTGCCGACTTCACCACGCCTGCTGCGCGCAGCTGATCAAGCAGCGTTTCGACCGGTAGCTTTAGCTCTGCAGCAAATTTCTCAACATTATTAGCGGCCATCGGCGGCACCTCCTGCCTCGGCTTCTTCGGATGCGAACCAGTGGGCACGGGCCTTCATGATCAACTCTTTTGCCCGCTCTTCATCTAAGCCAGCGATTTCCACAAGCTCATCAACCCCGAGGTCGGCCAAATCATCCCGGCTGAAGATTTTCGAATCGGCAAGTTTGACGGCGAGTTCGCGATCCATGCCTTCAAGATCCAGCAGATCCTGGGTCGTGGTCTCAAGCTTTTCTTCCTGAGCAATTGCAGCAGTCAGTAGCGCATTGCGGGCGCGATTACGCAACTCGTTGACGGTCTCTTCGTCAAGTGCTTCGATTTCCATCATCTCGGCGACCGGCACATAGGCCACTTCCTCAAGCGTCGAGAAGCCCTCATCAATCAGAATATCTGCGACCTCACCGTCAACATCGAGCTTTTGCATGAACGACTCACGAAGCTTCTGCCGTTCGGTTTCAGACTTCTGTGCTGACTCGTCGGCCGTCATGATGTTGATCTGCCAGCCGGTTAACTCGGAGGCAAGCCGCACATTCTGGCCGCCGCGGCCAATGGCCACTGCCAACTCGGCCTCATCGACCACCACATCCATGGCATGGCGCTCTTCATCCACCACAATCGACGAGACATTGGCGGGTGCCAGTGCGCCAATCACAAACTCGGCGGGATCTTCAGACCACAACACAATGTCAACCCGCTCTCCGGCGAGCTCATGGGTCACCGCCTGCACGCGGGATCCACGCACACCCACGCAGGTGCCAATCGGATCAATACGGCGGTCAGCGGTAAATACCGCGATCTTGGCCCGAACGCCCGGATCCCGGGCGGCAGACTTGATAATCAGCATGCCCTGCTCGATCTCAGGCACCTCTAGCTCAAAGAGCTTCATGATGAATTCGGGTGCAGTACGCGACAAAATGATCTGCGGTCCGCGCTGACTGCGCTCAACGCGCAGCATGTAAGCGCGCACGCGATCACCGGGGCGAAGATTTTCTTTGGGAATCATCTGATCCCGCGGCAGTCTGGCCTCGATCTTGCCGGACTCAACAATCACATCACCACGCTCAAGCCGCTTGACGGTGCCATTGATGATGACCTCGCCGCGCTCCAGAAAATCTTTCAGGATCTGCTCACGCTCAGCCTCACGAATGCGCTGCAGAATGACTTGCTTAGCGGCCTGGGCCCCGATGCGGCCAAATTCGATTGGCTCGAGCTCCTCTTCAATGAAGTCGCCCACCTCAATGTCTGAAATCTGCTTACGGGCCTCAGCCAGAATAATCTGGAGGTCGTGATCCTCCAGCTCACCATCAGGAACCACTTGCCAACGGCGAAAACTCTCGTAATCGCCCGACTCGCGATCAATCGATACACGAACATCGACTTCTTCAGAAAAGCGTTTTTTTGTCGCCGATGCGAGGGCGCTTTCCAGAGCCTGAAACACGATTTCCCGCTCAAC
>JAGWXV010000041.1 GCA_018969705.1 Betaproteobacteria bacterium | reverse complement strand
AAAAGAAAAAACAGCTGGGCTGGCAGTGCGTAGCGGCTGCTGTCGCGGTAAAACTTAGCAAGAAAGGGGTTCTCCTGTGGCGCCTCCATGAGTGGCACATAGCCAAAGCGCTCCGCAAACTTCATTGCCAGGCTGCTCTTGCCGACACCGATTGGACCTTCGATGACGATCGAGCGAAAGCGATTGGCCCAGGCGGGCCGGGATGCCGTAAATGTCGCAGGCATATTCATCTCGCTATTGTCTCACCAGCGCTCCACTTCATTGCGGGATGTACTTGAGAGCCTTGAAATCCATACTCCCGCAGGCTCCAGCGTCTGCGCCTCGGGCGGACCCAGCAGGACTTCACGATTCAGTTCGCACAAGGGAACGAGCACAAAGGCTCTGAGGTGGGCCCGTGGATGGGGCAAGATCAGTCGCGGCTCACAAATCCGCTCCGTCTGCATTGCAATCAGGTCGCAGTCCAGGGTGCGCGGCGAATTCCGGCCCGTCCGCGTGCGGCCAAACTCGAGCTCAATGGCCTGCAAGCTTTCCAAGAGCGCCGCTGCGGAGAGTTCACAAGCGATTTCGATAACGGCATTACAGTAGTCGGGGCCCGGTGCATCGATCGGCACTGTTCGATAAAGCGCCGATGATCTCAAAACGGTAATTCTCGGCACGGCGCTGATGCGCTGGATTGCTGACTTGCAGGCAATATCTGGCTGGCCGAGGTTTGCCCCTAGGCCGATGTAGGCGGTGATCGGATTCACGCTTAATCGGATGGGCTGGGACCCGCGGATTCGCTGCCCCCGGATGTCGCCCCAGGCTTGCGCCGCCTGCGGCGTCTCGGGCTGCCGGCGGGCACTCGCTGCGACTTGGTCTGCGCAATCAACGCGCTGCGCTCATCCGCATCTGCATCAAGATAGGCCTGCCACCACTGCGCAAGCGCTGCATCGCATAGGCCGGCTTCTGCCCGCAGCAGCATGAAGTCATAGGCCGCACGAAAGCGAATATGCTCCATCAATCGGCTGATCGTTGCTGGCTGGCGTTTTTCAAAGCGGGGCTGCATGAGCCAGATTTCGCGCATATCCGAGACATAGCGTCTCTGGATCGCCAAGGCATCAAGTTGGGTTTCGATCACTTCATCGATCGCAGCGTTCAGCGCTGGAATCAGATGCTCGCCCTGGCCATGCCGCTGCAGCCAGCGTTCGTTCACCAAGTTCCAAAGCAGGGCAGCAAATAAAAATCCCGGCGAAACAGGCTTGCGATCATGGATTCGAGCATCCGTGGCTTTCAGCGCCCGGGTAACAAAATCCAGACCGCGCGGATCACGATGTTCGAACACCAGATCCAGCAGCGGCAGACAGCCGTGATGCAGGCCCTCTGCCCTGAGCTGCGTGAGGCCCTCCAGGGCATTGCCGGAGTGCAAGAGTTTGAGCATTTCATCGAAAAGCCGCGCATTGGGCACATTGCGAATCAGATCGGCCATCTCACGAATTGGGCGGCGGGTGGCCCGATCAATCTCAAAGCCCAGTTTTGCTGCCAGCCGCACCGCCCGCAGCATCCGCACGGGATCCTCGCGATAGCGATGCTCAGGATCCCCGATCATGCGCAGCACTCGGCCCTTAAGATCTTTCACGCCATGGTGATAGTCCAGCACCTGATCACTGACCGGGTCGTAATACAGGGCATTGACGGTGAAATCTCGACGGGTCGCATCTTCATGCTGTTCGCCAAAGACGTTATCGCGCAGCACACGCCCATGCTCATCGAGTTCGATATCGTCAGATTGAAGCGCACGAAAAGTTGAAACCTCAATCGTTTCTGGGCCAAACATGACATGGACCAGCCGGAATCGCCGTCCGATGATGCGTGCCCGCCGAAAACTCCGCTGAATCTGCTCGGGCTCTGCGTTGGTGGCCACATCAAAGTCCTTTGGCCGTATGCCGAGCAGTAGATCGCGAACGGCGCCGCCCACCACATAGGCCTTAAAGCCTGCACGCTGCAATTCCTCAACGGTACGGCTGGCTGCATTAGAGATCAGCCGGCGATCAATACCCAGCCGGCTGCCTTTATGAATTTCGGGCTCATGGGCAGGCGCCTTTGATCGTCGGAGGGCCTTCATGGACAGCCGGCCCGGGGCGAGTCGCGAGAGATTCTTAAAGAGTTTGCGAATCATCCGGGCCTAGTCGTCTGTGCTTTCGGTCCGCTTAAACAGATCCAGAACATCCCAGCCCTGGGCCTGGGCGTGGGCACGTAGCCGGGAGTCGGGATTAACGGCCACCGGCGAGCCGACACGGGC
Source organism: Betaproteobacteria bacterium (assembly GCA_018969705.1). Taxonomy (GTDB): domain Bacteria; phylum Pseudomonadota; class Gammaproteobacteria; order Burkholderiales; family Burkholderiaceae_A; genus Lacustribacter. The sequence goes on along the minus strand of JAGWXV010000041.1, from coordinate 6,299 downwards.
CAATAAGGGCAGATCATTCATGGAGTCACTGTAAAACCACGACTCCGAAAAATCGCTCAGGCCAAGGCCTTGCAGGGAAAGCCACTGCTCGACCCGAGTCACTTTGCCCTCGCGAAAGCTGGGCAGTCCCGCGGGCTTACCCGTGAAATTACCGTCGGCGCCAATTTCAATCTCGGTGGCAATCAGGTGTTCGACATGAAACTCGCGTGCGATCGGTCCGGTGATAAATGAATTGGTCGCTGTCACGATGGCGCAGAGCGCACCCTCCTGCTGATGCTGCCGGACCAAATCACGGGCGGGCGGGCGGATCTGTGGCCGGATCACATCTCGCATAAATTCTTCGCGCCAGGCTAGCAGCTGCGACCGCGGATGTTGGGCCAAGGGCGCAAGCTGAAAGTCTAAAAATTCGTAAATATCAAGTGTTCCTGCGCAATACTGTGCATAGAAGTAGTCGTTGCGCTGTGAATACCACTGGGCATTAACAACATTGCGATCGACCAAGAACTGGGCCCAGGAGACATCGCTGTCGATAGGCAGCAGGGTATTGTCGAGATCAAATAGCGCCAGGGCTTGCATATCAGGAATCGAGTAGCTCTTTCAGCAGCGGCAGTGTCGCAGGCCGCTGCCGCGACAGCGCCAATTCATTTAAACCATCAACCACCTGCATCAGGCGACCGAGATCCCGCGGCAGGCGGGTAAGTAGATAGCCGATAAGCTCATCGGCCAGCGGCAGTCCCAATCGCATCGCCCGCTCCTGCAGGGCCGTTCGTTTCTCTTGATCATTTAATTCCTGCAATTCAAAAATGAGGCTCTGTCCCAGGCGGGTCCGCAGGTCATCGCGCAGCTGAAGATGCAGCGGCGCGCAGGCGGCTGCACAGACGATGCGGCCACCGACCTCCCGCGCGGCATTGTAGAGTTGAAAAAGTTGGCCTGCAGTAGCGGCATGCGCCGTATTCAGATGGTCCAACAAAAGGCAGGCCTGTGGCGGGCCGGACTGATATTGCGCAAGGACTTGGCTGAGCGGGTCCGTGGCCTGCTGAGACGGTTCGGGGGCTTTTAAATCAATATAAATCGCAGAATCTGGATGGTCTTCAGCCCAAGCCTTCAGCCAGAAGGTCTTGCCGCTTCCCGGAGCGCCCCACAAAAATAATGATTCAAACCCCTTGGATGGCCCCTCAATCAGCGCAGCCAGCGCGCTGAGCGCAGCAGCGTTCTTTCCGATAACACCATCGACGAGATGGGGCCTGGGAGGCTCCATGAGATTGAGGGGGATTTGCATCCTTAGGGCTTTGGCAGGTTGGGACGACAAGTCCAATAAAATGGCGATTTTAGGAAGATTCTCCCTCATGAGTTCTGACAAGCTGGATAAAGCCCCGGCCATTGCGATGACCTACCGAGATGCGGGGGTCGATATTGATGCGGGGGATGCCCTGGTGGATCGCATTAAACCCCTTGCGCGGGCCACGATGCGGCCCGAAGTGCTCGCTGGTATCGGTGGCTTTGGCGCCCTCTTCGAGGTGCCCAAGCGCTTTAAAGACCCAGTGCTGGTCTCGGGGACTGATGGCGTCGGAACCAAGCTCAAGCTGGCCTTTGCGCTGGGCAAACACGACACCATTGGCATTGATCTGGTCGCGATGAGTGTCAATGACATTCTGGTGCAGGGTGCCGAACCCCTTTTCTTTCTGGATTACTTTGCCTGCGGCCGACTCGCGGTGGAAACCGCAGCCAGTGTCATTGGGGGCATCGCAAAAGGCTGCGAAGCCTCGGGCTGCGCCTTGATCGGCGGCGAGACTGCCGAGATGCCTGGCATGTACGCCGATGGCGAATACGATCTCGCCGGATTTGCTGTAGGGGCTGTCGAGCGCGCCCACATTCTTGACGGCCAGCGGGTCGCGCAGGGCGATGTCGTGCTGGGTCTGGCCTCAAGTGGATTTCACAGCAATGGATATTCGCTCGTGAGAAAAGTCCTTGAGCATGTCTGCGGCCGTCTGTCTTTGCCGGCGGTGGACAGCGTGCGCATCGAGGGCGAGGAGCAATCGCTGTCGACATTGATCATGGCGCCCACTCGGCTGTATGTCCGGCCCATGCTGTCGGCCCTGTCGACACATCGTGATCACATCAAGGCCATGGCCCACATCACCGGGGGAGGACTTACCGGTAATGTGCCGCGGGTGCTGCCTGAGCATTTGACGGCGGTTCTGCAAGAAGATTCCTGGACCATGCCGGCTGTGATGCGCTGGCTTCAGACCAAAGGCAATATCGCCCGAGACGAAATGCACCGGGTCTTTAACTGCGGCATTGGGATGGTGGTTATCGTACAGGCTGCGCAGGCCGAGGCAGTTGCCGCCCATCTGACCTTGCAGGGCGAGCGGGTCTATCGCATCGGGGAAATTCGGGCACGCGCAGAAGGCGAGCCGCAGACCCTTATTCAGGCGTAACCGGCAGCACTGGCCTTGGTGCGGGACAAATGGAGGCCTTTGCCCGCGCCAGTGCAGCAGCATCACCTCCCCACCACCAGGTGAGGCAGGCCTGATCTTGGCTGGCGATCGCCTGCTGAAATCCAGACTCTAAATAGCTTCGGGCCTGATATTTCGAAACGCCAAGTCCGATCAATATTCCCGCAGCGAGGCTGATCATCTGATCGCGCATCTGCGTAGACTAATCAGCCAGGATCAACTCCTTACACACTTCGCGTGCAGTCTGCGCCTGGTCCCGCGGATCGAATCGCGTGATGCTGCTAAATCCTCGTAGCCAAGTGATTTGGCGCTTGGCAAGTTGCCGAGTCGCAGCGATTGCAGCGTCCACAAAGGCCTCAGTGGAGGTCAGTCCCGCAAGATGATCCCAGGCTTGGCGATAGCCCACGCAACGCATACTGGGAAGTCCGCCATGCAGATCCCCGCGATTAAAGAGCGCGCGGACTTCGTCGAGAAATCCTTCGGCCAGCATCTGTTCAAACCGAATGCCGATGCGTTGATGCAGCCATGCACGATCCTCGGGCTGCAGGCCAACGACATGCAGACGCCCTCCAGCGGGCTGCCGAGTGCCGCGGGCAGCGCTTTGGGCAATCAGCGCTGTCATGCTCTCACCGGTATGCCGATAAAGCTCAAGCGCACGGGAAATACGCTGCGCATCATTGGGGTTTAGCCGCCGGGCCGTCTGGGGATCGATGCTCGTCAATTGCTGGTGCAATGCCGGCCAGCCGATCGCGCTGGCCTCCTCGGCAATGCGCGCGCGAATCTCGGCAGGTGCTGTCGGCAAATCATCTAAGCCCTCGGAGAGCGCCTTGAAGTAAAGCATCGTGCCCCCAACGATGACGGGAATTTTTCCACGGGCGCGAATGTGTTCGGCTGCCCTGCACGCATCCTGTACAAATCGGGCTGCCGAGTACGACTCTGCAGGATCAAGAATGTCAATTAAGTGATGGGGCAGTTGCGCACATTCAGCCGCTGTCGGCTTTGCAGTGCCAATGTTCATGCCGCGATAAATCTGCGCCGAATCCATACTGATGATTTCTACTTCTGGAATTTCTTGGGCAAGCCAAAAGGCCAAGGAGGATTTTCCGCTGGCGGTGGGGCCTAAAAGACAGAGCATGGAAATAAATCAGGAGAGTTTTTGTGACCGCGCCAAAGGCGGGTTGGCGCGGAAGTAACGGCGAATTCCCGCGATCAGGGCCTCGGCCATCTGCTGCTGATACTGCTCATCGCGCAGCCGAGCCTCCTCATCAGGATTACTGATGAAGGCAGTCTCAACCAATATCGAGGGAATCTCCGGTGCGCGCAATACAGCGAATCCGGCCTGCTCGACGCGGGGCTTATGCAGCCCATTTACACCACCGATTTCTGTGAGCATGGCGCGGCCGAGCTTAAGTGAGTCTTTGATTTGTGCCGTGGTCGACATATCCAAGAGCATCTCGGCCACCGAGGGATCTTTGTGGCGGATATTAAGTCCGCCAATTAAGTCTGCGCTATTTTCTCGGTTGGCCATCCAGCGGGCCGCACTGCTGGAGGCGCCTTTTTCAGAGAGCGCATAGACCGAAGATCCGCGTGCAGTTGGTGAAATCCAGGCGTCCGCGTGAATTGAAACAAACAAGTCCGCCTGCACCCGCCGGGCCCTGCGAACGCGCATGTGAAGTGGCACGAAATAGTCGCCATCCCGGGTCAGATACGCCCGCATATTGGGCTCTTCATCGATGAGATGCTTTAGACGGTGGGCAATCGAGAGCACCACATCTTTTTCAAAGGTGCCGCGCTTTCCGATTGCGCCGGGATCTTCCCCGCCGTGGCCGGGATCCAGCGCGATGGTCACCAGCCGACTGACTACTGGCCTGCGATCCGCTTTGGCGGTTGGGCGATTTTGTGAGGGGTCGGAGAACTCGGGCGATCGCGCAACGCCGGGCGGTACGGCCCGTTCGCGCTCCAGTGTGGCGAGAAAATGAAACAGCGGGTCCTCATCAACAGTCGGATAAAGATCCATCACAAGCCGGGCCTGATACTGCGCAACCGCAGGCAGGCTGAAGACCTGAGGATTGATGTCCTGCTTTAGTTCGAATACCAGCCGCACCACGCGCGGCTGAAACTGTGCCACGCGTATTGCTCGAATAAAGGGGTCATTGTTGGTGACACGGGCTGTGAGTTCGCGCAGCGCGGGATTGAGTGTTACGCCCTCAAGATCCAGCACAAAACGCAGCGGCTCTTTGAGCAGCTGCGTGCTGTACACCAGGCCCTCTGGCTCATGCTCAATCGTAATTCGTGTATAGGCTGGTGCCGGCCAGAGCCGAATGCCAATCACCTGGGCGGCCATGCCAGGCTGGGCCACCAGGCTCAGCAGCAGCGTGCCGCCGGCGCCGATTAGGACCTGTCGACGTCGGCGATCCATTGGGCAAGCGGGCCGTCAAACGATAGTCCGTCTGGGCGGTTAAAAAATTCGATCGTAAGACAACGGGGGGCATCACCGCTGATATCTTCTTCCCAGGACAGTTCCAGCACGATATGGGCTGCAGGAAGTCCAGCGGCCCGCTGCGGCCACTCAATCAAGACAATTGCCTGCTGTGCAAAAAGATCACGTAGTCCTGCAGAAGACCAATCGGCAGGTGAGGCTTGCCGATAAAAATCGATGTGATGAATGGGAAGAGCGGCGCCCTCCAGGTCGATCTCATAAGACTCCACCACACTAAAGCTTGGACTCTTAACACGGTCTCGGATGCCACAGGCCCTGAGAAATCCGCGGACCCAGGTCGTCTTACCCGCGCCAAGCTCACCGCGCAATTCAATCTGCACGGCCGTCTTGTTGTGGCGATCTTGACGGAGTGCTTGCAGCACCAGCCGAGCAGTCGCCGCAGCGATTTGCTCGCAGGCCTGCACATCGAGATGACGAAATTCTTTGCGCAGCAGGGGCTTAGGGTTTTGGCTCATACTTTGGTGCATGCTGCCTGATCATGAACAGCTGATTCTAATCGCCCGCTCTTTCGGATTTAGCCACGTTGGCGTGGTTGATCTCTCGGGCGAGGCCGCTGACCGCTTGGCGCCCGCGATGGCCCAGTATCGCCAGTGGTGCGCGGCAGGCTACGCCGGCGAAATGGAATATCTCAGTCGGCATGCAGAATTCCGCGAAGATCCCGCACGGCTGATGCCGCAGCCACCAAAAGCATTGCGGGCCATCGTGGTAGGGATGAACTACCTTCATGAGGCTGCCCAGCAGTGGCAGCAGGAGCATGCCGCCGCGATTCGAGCCCCAGAGCGGGCTGTAATTTCAGTCTATGCCCGGGGCCGCGATTATCACAAAGTGATTCGACAGCGGCTGCTTCAGATGGCGCGCGCCTTGGGCAGGCGGTGGTCCGATCAAGACGCCCAGTTTCGGGCCTGCGTGGACTCTGCACCCGTGCTTGAGGTGGAACTTGCCCGTCAGTGTGGACTTGGATGGCGCGGTAAGCACACCCTGCTGTTAAATCGCGAGCAGGGCTCGATGTTCTTTCTTGGAGTTCTCTTAACGGATCTGCCGATTGCGCCGATGCAGGCGGTCACCGATCCACCTCAGGCTGCCGCCGGCCACTGTGGCACCTGCACGGCCTGCCTGCAGGCCTGCCCAACGCAGGCCTTTGTCGGTCCGTATCAGCTGGATGCCCGCCGCTGTATCTCATATCTCACGATTGAGTTAAAGGGCAGCATTCCCATCGCGATGCGTCCGCTCATTGGCAATCGCGTTTATGGCTGCGATGACTGTCAGCAGGTCTGTCCATGGAATCAGTATGCCCAGCAGGCAACACTTCCCGATTTCGATGTCCGTCACGGCCTGAATCGTGC
>JAGWXV010000040.1 GCA_018969705.1 Betaproteobacteria bacterium | reverse complement strand
GCCGGCATCATCTCGCCGTGCTTTTGATAGTAAGCGCAGGAGGCAAATTCGAAATGGTTCAGCCTGAGGTTCAAGCCCAGCCGACGCGCAGCCGCTTCCAGCACGCGCACCCCCTGCGGCATGACCTCGGTGCCGATCCCGTCGCCTGCGATGACTGCGATTGAAAAGGAAGTCATGCGGCGATTATCGCTGATCAGTGGCTCAGAATCTTAGAGAGAAACTCCTGGGCCCGCGGGCTTCGCGGGGCCCCGAAGAATTCATCAGTATTGCAGTCCTCGACGATCTTTCCCGAATCCATAAAAATTACCCTGTCCGATACTTTTCGGGCAAAGCCCATCTCGTGGGTGACCACCATCATTGTCATGCCATCGCCCGCCAGGGCCACCATCACATCCAAGACCTCGTTGACCATTTCGGGATCTAGAGCAGAGGTCGGCTCATCAAATAACATGGCCATGGGGTCCATGCATAAGGCCCGGGCGATGGCGACACGCTGCTGCTGGCCGCCCGAGAGTTGGCCAGGAAACTTTTTGGCTTGAATACTGAGCCCCACACGGTCAAGCAGCTGCAGTGCTTTTTTCTCCGCCTCATCCGGCGACCGGCCAAGCACCTTCATCTGGCCCAACGTGAGATTCTCAATTACAGAGAGGTGGGGAAAGAGCTCGAAATGCTGAAAGACCATACCGATCTGCGAACGCAATTTTGGGAGATTCGTTTTTGAGTCTCCCACCGAGATGCCATTGAAAAATAACTCTCCCTTCTGAAAAGGCTCAAGACCATTCGCGCACTTGATGAGCGTTGATTTTCCCGAGCCCGAGGGGCCACAAACCACAACGACCTCGCCCTTAGAGACCTGTGTAGAGCAGTCGTCCAGCACTTGAAACGTGCCATACCATTTACTGACATTTTTAAATTCAATCATAGTCAAATCAATCTAAAGTTAGCGAATGATCGAAATACGGGCCTGCAGCCTGCGCACATAAAGGGACGCAGTAAAACAAATAATGAAGTAGATCAAGGCCGCAAAGGTATACATCTCAACCAGACGATGATCGCGGTTAGCAACCTTGACGGCCGCACCGAGAAAATCGGTGCTTGAAATGACATATACCAGCGAAGTATCTTGAAACAAGATAATGGTCTGAGTGAGCAAGACCGGCAACATGTTTCGAAAGGCCTGCGGCAGTATGATTGTGGCCATTGTCTGGCGATAGTTAAGTCCCAGGGCATATCCGGCCGCCATCTGACCTTTTGGAATGGACTGAATGCCAGCCCGCATGATTTCGCAGAAAAAAGCGGCCTCAAACATCGTGAAGGTAATCAGCGCGCTTGCGAAAGCGCCGACTTTTATCGGCTGATTACTGCCGACCAGCCAGCCGCCAATATAGGGAACCAGAAAGAAAAACCAAAAAATCACCAGAACCAGCGGCAAGGACCGCATGGTATTCACATAAGTGCCCGCGATCAGGTTCAGTGTGCGGTAGGAGGACAGTCGCATCAGGGCCAGTAGCGTGCCGAGTACGATGCCCCCCATCGTGGCCAAGAGCGTCAGCGTGACTGTAAAGCTCATGCCCTCCCGAAATAGATAAACCCATGAGCGCTCGATCACATCAAAATCAAAACCGCCGCCCATGATCAATGCCCCGCCACGGTCTGCTGCTGGCTTCCAATAAAGCCAGGGACTCGAATTCGTTGCTCAAGCTTACGCATAGCCAGAACCACCAAAAGATTCAGCAAAAGATAGATGACCGTTGCCGCCGCAAAAGCCTCAAACACCTGAAAACTGAATTCCTGCATCGCCCGTGCGCGGGCCGTTAGCTCCATTAAACCAATGGTGAGCGCTAGGGATGTATTCTTAATGGTGTTCAGAAACTCGGAAGTCAGCGGAGGAAGAATGATGCGAAAAACCATCGGTAGAAGCACATATCGATACGTTTGAACACGCGTAAGTCCGACGGCAAGACCCGCCAGCTGCTGGCCGCGTGGCAACGATTGAATTCCTGATCGCACCTGCTCAGCAACCCGAACGGACATAAAAAGCCCCAGGCAAAGCACTGCGGGCACGAGCGAGCCCCAAGGCGGCGCCATCGCCTTCATGGCATTGCCAAGCTGCTGGGGTAGCAATTCGGGCAGAACGAAATACCAAAGAAACATCTGAACCAGCAGAGGAATATTTCTAAATAACTCGGTATACGCAAAGCAGATCCGCTCAATGCCTTTGTGGCCAGTGGTCCGCAATGTTCCCACGACGAGGCCCAGCACCAAGGCAAGCGACCACGCAAAGACAGCGGTGACGATGGTCCAACCGAGTCCGCCGATTAAATAGTCAAGATAGCTGCCCGAGGCACCTGGCTCCAGCTCGAAAAAAATTCCCCAGTTCCAGTTGTAATTCATCGCTGCAATACTTTCGTTTTCAATAAAACAAAAGGGGGCAAGAGCCCCCTTTTCTTATACGCCCAACTCCATCCTAGACGTTCACTGATACTCTTTGGGGTCCGGAGAGTCTGTCGGGCGGGCAATGGTCTTCTTCAGGCTTGCGCTCATCGGAATGTTCAGGTTAACACCCTTTGGCGGAATCGGCTTGAGGAACCACTGCTCGTAAATGCGATTGATCATCGAAGTCGACAGAACATCCTTGATTGCCTGATCAGCAACTGCCTTGAACTTGGGATCATCCTTTCGGACCATGATGCCGTAGGGCTCTACCGAGAGCGCCTCGGTAGAAATCTCAAAATCCCCAGGGGTTTTTGAGTTGGCCACCAGCCCAGCCAAAAGGATATCGTCCATCGCGAATGCAGCAGCCCTGCCGGTCTCCACCATCAGAAACGCCTCGGCATGTCCCGGCGCCGACACAATGTTAATCCCCAAATTTTGGGCTGCATTGAGCTCGGTTACCTGACGAATGTTGGTCGTGCCAGCGGTTGAGACAAGCGTTTTGCCCTTCAAATCGGCCAGCTTCTTGATGCCTGAATTCTTTTTGTAAACAATCCGGTTTGCAGTAACGAAGGTGGTCGGCAAATAAGAAATCTGCTTTTGACGATCTGCGTTATTGGTCGTGGAACCACACTCCATATCCACAGTGCCGTTCGCCAGCAGTGGAATACGATTTGCAGAGGTGACAAGCTGATACTTCACCTCGAGTTTTCGGCCGACGGCACGCTCAACGGCCTCAACGACTCGGGCGCAGAGGTCCATTGAGTAGCCCACTGGACGCTGCTTGTCGTCGTAATAAGAAAACGGAATCGACGCATCGCGATGACCAACCGTGATCACCCCCGACTGCTTCACCTTGGCCAAAGTGTCTGCGAGCGCTAGGCCCGAGGCCCCCATTGCCATTAAACCCACCGCGAACGCGGCCAGCTGCTTTTTCATGCGATTACTCCTGAGAGTGAATTGACGAGACGGCACTTCTAAAAATTGAGCGCTCGATAGTGCCACTAAACCCTACTCGAAGCCTGCGGGAAAACACTAGTGTTCTGGGCTTCCTTGGCCTGCAACTCCCAGAGCTCGGCGTAGCGGCCGCCATATGCCAAAAGCTCTGCATGCCGGCCCCGCTCGACAATCCGGCCAGATTCAAGCACCACGATCTGGTCTGCATCCACGATTGTGGACAGCCGGTGTGCGATCACTAAAGTGGTGCGGCCGCGGGAGATCTCATTGAGCTCCTGCTGAATGGCTTTTTCGGACTCGGAATCCAGGGCAGAGGTGGCCTCATCAAAAATCAAGATGGCAGGCTGCTTAAGTAGGGCCCGGGCGATTGCGACCCGCTGCTTCTCGCCGCCCGAGAGCTTTAAACCCCGTTCGCCCACCCGGGTTTTGAAGCCCTCCGGCAGGCTAGCCACAAAGGCGGACAAGTGTGCCGCCTCTGTCACCGCCAGGACCTCCTGATCAGAGGCGCCCGGCCGGCCGTACCGAATGTTGTAATCCAGGGTGTCGTTAAAGAGCACGGTATCTTGCGGCACGATGCCGATCATCGATCGCAGACTCTCTTGCGTCACGGCCCGAATCTCCTGGCCATCAATCCGAATGGCGCCCGACTGAATATCGTAGAAGCGATAAAGTAGCCGCGAGAGGGTGGACTTCCCCGCGCCTGACGAGCCCACGACAGCGGTCGTCTTTCCTGCGGGCAGCGTCAGGCTGACATCGCGCAGAATCGGCCGGGCGGGATCATAAGAAAACACCACCCGATCAAATACCACCTCACCTTGATGCAGCGCCAGCGGCTGGGACTGTGGCGCGTCGTCAACCTCACGATGTTCGGCCAGCAATCCAAAGAGCCGCTCCATATCGGCGAGGCTTTGCTTGATTTCGCGATACAGCACACCAAGAAAATTCAAAGGGATGTAGAGCTGAATCATGAACGCATTAACCAGCACCAGATCTCCGAGGCTCATACGGCCCTCGACGACGCCCACCGTTGCCCGCCAGACCATCAGCGTGACCGCAATCGCAATGATGAGCGACTGGCCAACATTGAGAATCGATAGCGAGGTCTGGCTTTTGATGGCGGCCTCCTGCCAGCGGGCCATGCTGCGGTCGTAGCGCTGTGCCTCGAAGACCTCATTGTTGAAGTATTTGACTGTTTCGTAGTTCAGCAGAGAGTCCACAGCCCGCGTATTGGCGCGAGAGTCGAGATCATTCATCTCTCGGCGAAAGTTGGTCCGCCAATTCGTGACTGCAATGGTGTAAATCACGTACACCACCAAGGCAGAAACGGTAATCACCGCAAACCAGACCTCGTAGTGCACGATGAGCCACGCCAACACCATGCCGACCTCGATGATCGTTGGCAAAATAGAGTACAAAGTAAATGACACCAAACTCGAGACGCCGCGTGTACCGCGCTCAATATCCCGCGTGAGGCCGCCGGTCTGCCGATCAAGGTGAAAACGCAGCGACAGGGCATGCAGATGCTCGAATACCTGCAGCGCAATACGCCGAACCGCTTGCTGCGTCACGCGGGCAAACACCACCTCCCGTAATTCCGTAAATAGACTGGTCAGAACACGCAGCAGGCCATAGGCGGCGATCAGGCCCAGGGGCACCGCCGCCAGCGCAATCGTCGGATTGCGGCTTACCGCGTCAACAATTTCTTTTAACGCCACCGGCACGGCCACATTGGCCGCCTTGGCAAGCACCAGGCATGAGAGGGCGATGCCAACCCGCCATCTGTACTGCCACAAGTAGGGCAATAACGCGGCGAGTGTCTGCCATTCACCCCGTGGCGCCCCGGGTGGAAGAGGAAAATCTTTACTGGGCCGCTCAACAGCCGGGAAATGTCGCATCTGCGGATCTTATCTAAAGCGCCTGCGGTGGCGGCACCGAAGCGATCCATCCTTCTAAAGAATCCAGATCGCTTGGAAAGCCATAACGGGGCAGCCGACTCGCATGGGCTGCCTGAAGTGCGCAGATCACCGCATCCAAGAGATCCCCGCTGCCATCGTTAAGCAGATGTCGCCGCCACGTTGCACTCAGAGTGAGCGAACAATTCAAGCCTGCCGACCCCGTGATTAAGGCCTCGAGAATTTGCTGGCGGACCCGACGACGCCCTGGCGTCTGCTTAGCCGGTTCATCGCTTTTATACGAGCTACGACTCACCTGCCGCGCAGTAAATCCCGGATAAGCCTCCAGCGCCACACGGGCTTGGTCAGGTGACTGATCGATCGGCTGCTGTCCCGGTACAAAAAGGCCAGCCCGAAGAATTCGCGGCGCACCTGCATGGGCCATCCATGCCACTGGCGGATTGGTCCAGCGCATGGCCGGACTCGACCCTGCGGGCCGATCGGTTCTGCGATAGACATATTTGCTGCCGGCGGGCCGAGCATCACAAAATGCCTTGAATAGCTGGCGCAACTGATGTCGATCCTGTGCGCCATACCATTGAATAAACTCAGCCCACTGGCTTGGCCATCCGTAATGCTCAATGAGCGGTCGCGGAAGACTGAAGGGCAAATCAAACCCTGCAATCCAGGGGCCCGCATGATTTAAAAAAGTTTCAAAGGACTCAAAACTCGGCGCCGCTACGACCTGATCCAGCCGATAGTGGGCGCCACTGCAGTCCCCGATCGCAATCGTGATGGGCTTACGGCTGCTCGGCGCAGAGCTAAAGTCCACGCCATAAATACGACGCACTTTTAAATGCACTGCTGCCAACTTAACGCATCCTGAGGCTGCTGCCGCTAAACGCAATAAAAATACGCAGTGCTGTTAGCGCAAACGTGATCAACGCGGCGCGGCCCAGAGCGCGCAGCAGGCCGCGCCGTTGGCCGGCTGGCAGCAGGCGCCGCGACGCACGATCACAGGCTGCCTGAAGCCGCTGCCGAAGCTGTGTGGCCAGGGCTGCATCCTCTGCAATCAGATTCGCCTCAAGTGAAAATGCCAGCGAGAAAGGATCAATATTCGAGGATCCCACAGTCAGCGCATCATCAATCACGGCCACCTTTGCATGCAAAAAACTCTCTGTGTATTCGTAGATTTCAACTCCGCCAGCGACCAGCTCGCCAATCAGCGCTTGGGTCGCCCAGTGGGTCCACCACTGATCACTATTGCCCTGAATTAAAAGCCGCACTCGGACCCCCCGCCGGGCTGCCCGAAGCAGGGCCTGACGAAAACGAAAAGTGGGAACGAAATACGCATTGGCAATCAGAATCTCAGTCCGGGCCGAGACGATACTCAGCAGATACCAGCGTTCGATATCACGGCGATGCCTTAGATTGTCCCGCAGTAAGAGCCGAACCCGCCGAGACATTCGGTGCCGGGCCCGGGGTGCTCTCCAGCGCAAATGCCTTCGCGTGCGGCGCCAAGCCTCACGGAGTCGGGCCAATTCCGTCTGACGCCGGTCAGCACGCATTAAGCGGCCCAGGCTGCCACGAAACGCATTACGCAAGCTCACGCGCCACCATGTCCGCCGCATGACCCGAGAAATCGCTGCGACAGGCACTGCCGAAGCCACACGAATTGCAAAGTCAAGACGTGGCCGCGGGAGTTGGCCATGTGCCAGATCGAAATGATCTCCAATCAAATTAATGCCACCGACGAATGCCGTCTGCTCATCAATCAAGGCCAGCTTTCGATGCAGTCGACGCCAAGTATTTGGCGCTCGCCATTTCACTATTGGCCGATAAAATTCAATCTGAATTTCGTGGGCCATCAATAAGGCCTTGGCCCAGCCCATTTCGGAGGCGGCCCCGAAGCCATCAAGCAGCACGAATACCGCGACACCGCGCTGCCGCGCCCGAATCAAGGCCTCCAGAACACGCCGGGTCGGAGGATCATCATGAATCAGATACGACTCAAGGTAGACCGTCGTTCGGGCTGCATCAATTGCCCCGATCAGCTGCGGAAAATATTCCTCGGACCCCTGCAGGAGCTCAATCGGGGGCCGGATGAAGGCATCCGGCATGTTCATTCTCGGCGCAGTCGGGCGGGCAGCTCGCGAATCGCTTTCGCATTGCTCCAAGAGAAACAACGCTCTGCTGCATCGCCAAAGGGCAGCCACTGGAAATTAGTGTGTTCACGGCTCGATAAGCGAATGGGTGTGTCCTGCGAAACGCAAACACTAAAGACATGTTCGACATTCTCAGTAACACCCGGGGCATAGCGATGCCGCCAGTGGGGATAGATCTCGTAAGTCTGCGAGAAATCCCAGTTCAGCAGCTCGGGCCCTGACCCATGATTCGCAGTAATTCCTGTTTCTTCGAATAGCTCGCGGCGTGCAGTCTCGTGCAGCGGCTCATCGAGGGTATGGCGGCTGCCGGTGACCGACTGCCAAAAGCCAGGATGATCGGCCCGTTCAATTAACAGCACGCGAAGATCTGTCGTATGAATCACCACCAGAACCGACTCGGGTATTTTAAAGACTGTCATTTTCCGCAACGGACACTTGGCATGATCAACGCAGCATCAGTGCGGCCGGCAGCACCAGTGCAATGGTCAGCACCGCCATAAAGAGTCGAATAGATGCAACGAGCATTCTGGCGGCATCCTCCATCTGATCGCGCAATGCAAGGCGTCGGGCCTGCCAGGCCGGAATTACCGCACTGACCACCCAGAACGCTGCTGGCGGCAGACTGGTCAGAAGCGTGGAGAGCGCCACGATTCCCGCCGCAAGATACAGCAGCAGCACCCGAATCCGATAGGCTGAAGACGATCCTTGGCCCATCGGCTCTGCCATGAGCCCAGCCGCAACGCCGGCCCCAAAGCCCGCAGTAAATCCGGCAGCCGATGGCCAGTCCAATATCAATAGCGACTCACTGGTAAGCACAACAAGGGTAATCGGCAGGCCGGCGATGAGCGCCGCCTGCAACTGCTGCCGAGCGTCGGGATCCGACTGCTGCGCAACGCGGTTCGCTTTACGAAAAAAAATCTGGGCCGCTGCGGCAACGAGAAAGGGGATCAATAACAACAGAGGATTAACCGCGATCGCTGCCGGGCCGCGCAGCAGGCCCAAAGCACCCCCCATGAGCACAGCCAATGCCAAGTAGCCAAGGCTACTGAGCGGCCGAATCATGAGACTCGCGGCGCCTCCCGCAGTCGAATGTGCAGCTCTCTGAGCTGCTTTTCGTCGACCTGCGATGGAGCCTGTGTTAGCAGGCATTGGGCGCGCTGTGTCTTTGGAAATGCGATCACATCACGAAT
>JAGWXV010000039.1 GCA_018969705.1 Betaproteobacteria bacterium | reverse complement strand
GCTGTAACGCGCACCAATTGCCATCCCTTTACTTATAAAAATTGGGCATTAATGCACAATGGAAAAATTGGCGGCTGGTCGGCTTGCCGTAAAGAAATAGAGTCCTTGATTCACCATGATCTTTATCATCATCGGCAGGGTACTACCGATAGCGAGGCACTCTTTCTTGTCGCCTTAAGTAGCGGCTTGGTTGATGATCCACGTCGGGCGATTGAGCAAGCCTGCCGGGAAGTGCTCCGAGTGATGCAGCGCTCTGGCGTTGATGAGCCGCTTCGGATATCGCTGGCCGTCACGGATGGCCAGGAGGTCTGGGCTTTTCGGTTCTCCAGTGATGGGCATTCGCCGACTCTGTTTTATGGCACACCTCAGACCCGGGGTGAAAGCACTGATCCGGATGTGATTCACACCATTGCTTCAGAGCCCTCGGATTCTCAGGCTGATCATTGGCACGCGGTTCCTGAATCGACCGGGATCCACTGGAAGTCAGGCAGGATCACTGGCTTTTCTTTGCAACTGTAGATCATGTTGCTGCCGGCTCACAGGAACCTGGCGAGCTCCCGAATATCTTCCTCCATCATTTCTCGCACCTCGATGGCTACAATCCGGCCGCGGCGATCAATGACAAAAACCTGCGGCAGGCCTTGGCGCTGGCGATAAATCGCGGTCCAGGCCTCAGTGGCCATTGCAGCTTTGAAGGCATAGCCCCCTTTTTTCATATAAGCCACTGCGGCGTCTTTAGATTTATCAAGGCTGATGGTGATGACCTCCAAGCCGCGAGATTGATGCTCGCGATAGAAGCGATCCAATAGCGGGTTTTGCCGCGCACAAAAGGGGCACCAGGATGCCCAGAATTCAACGACGAGGAGGTTGCCCTGCAGCCGTTGCCAGTCCACTGGGCTGCCATCCAGCAGGGTCAGGGCCGGTGGCTGAAATTGCTGGCCAATGGCGAGTGGAATTTTCTGGGCGATGGCGGCTGGGCAGAGCGCTGCCAGTATTAAGCTTGCGATTACGTGCCGGCGATGGGCGCGATGCCTACTTTCCGTGTACGGGCTTTGGTTGAATGGGCTGCCCATATGAAAAAATTGAAATCGTTGATTTGGTACGAACCATTATAGAACCCATGATTCGATCACTGAACTTTATTTTTGGGCCGCTGAACCGGTGGGCCACTAGCATTATCAGCACGGCTGGCCTCACGCTGTTGTTGACGAGCCTGTCGCCGGCCGTCGCAACAACACAATCAAAAGATCTGATTCGGCCGGCGACTGTGGCAAGCGGATTTTCCGTTCGGCTGCTTGCCGATGGGCTTGCGCATCCCTGGGGGCTAGCATGGCTGCCTTCGGGTGAGATCTTGATTACTGAGCGCGAGGGAAGTTTACGGAAACTATCGCGTGATTTTTCGCGACTCTCGCCACCGATTGCAGGCCTGCCCAACACTCTGGTGGTCGAGGGCCAGGGCGGCCTGCTGGACATCGCAGTCCACCCGGAATTTACGAAAAACGGCTGGATTTACCTCGCCTACACAGAGGGCCCGAGGGCTGCAGGAAGCGGGACTGCGCTGATGCGCGCACGCCTACAGGAAGATCGTCTGATCGACAGCGAGCGGCTTTTTTCTATGCAGCCGAAATCTCGTGGTGGGCGGCACTTCGGGGGCCGCATCGTCTTTGATCGTCAGGGCATGCTGTATCTCACCCTTGGTGACCGCGGTGAAGAAGAACGCGCTCAGAGGTCCAATGACCACGCCGGATCTGTGATTCGGCTTCACGACGACGGACGAATTCCGGCCGACAACCCGTTTCGAGGCCGTCCCGGCTTTATGGCCGAAGCTTTTAGCCGAGGAAATCGCAATATTCAGGGGGCTGCGATCCATCCCGTAACCGGAGAGTTGTGGGCCCACGAGCACGGGCCACAGGGGGGTGATGAGGTCAATATCATTCGCAGCGGCCGCAATTATGGCTGGCCAACCATCACCTACGGCGTTAACTATGTGACCGGTACTCGCATCGGAGAGGGCACCCAGAAGGCGGGAATGGAGCAGCCCTTGCATGTCTGGACGCCATCGATTGCGCCATCGGGAATGGCCTTTTATTTCGGAAAAGTCTTTCCGCAGTGGCACGGTAGCCTGTTCGTGGGCGCCCTCAGGGGCCAGTCGCTGGTGCGTCTTGTGCTTGATGGCGAGCGAATTGTTGCTGAGGAGCGGCTTTTAGTAAATCAGATTGGCCGTATCCGCGATGTACGCGTTGGGCCAGATGGATTGATTTATTTGCTGACCGATGCGCCGGACGGAAAACTTTTTCGTCTAGAGCCACGATAGGCTGCCGTGAGCAGTGTCAGACTGATTCGCGACGATTACTTCGATCGGGATGAATTCTTTGCGGCATACGGTTCGCTGATTGAGCCTTCTAGGGTGTAGCCTGTGACGGCAAGGCCTGTATCTACCCGCGCCTCGCGAAGCATTCCCTGGACCCAGACCGTATCCATTGATGCCAGCTTAGCTGTCGGTTTTTTCAATCTCACCAGAATGATCTGGTTTGCCGGTGGCGGCGGAAGATGAATGCAGGCCCCGAAATAAGGCACAAGAAGAAATTCTGAGATCTGCTTGCGGTTTGCATCGAGCGAAACAACATATCCCGCGATACGGATGGCAGAGTTGATGTGGGTTGGATCAATGGGTGCGTTATCCCATTTCTTGCGAAGCTGCTGCATAGCCTCGTTGGCCTGCTCCGAACCATCAACTAAAAATCCCAGACGGCCCACTGCCGCCATCTGAAGCTTGATCTCGTTGGCCCAGTGGGTGGGCAGCAGATCATCCCAGGTGATGGTTTTAACGGAGGCGGCCGGCTGGGTCGAGGCAGGTAAGGCCTGCAAGCCGACAAAGGCAGCGAGAAAAATCAGCGATAAAAAGCGGGGGAATCTGCGGGTCATGGCCGGATCGTGAAAGACTTATGCGGTGGGGGGATGCAGACCATCATGCAGGGAGTAGCGCATTGCCTTTAAGGCCGGCAATAGGCTCGCCAAAAGGGTGAGCCCAAGCACTGCGCCAAGCGCAAGCCAGCCCTGTAAATCAAGCGGCCGCAGTTGCAGAAATATTCCAAATTCTTGGGCAGCCCAGGGGCCAAGTATCGCAATCATGATTTGCAGCATTATCCAGCCGATCACAATTCCTGCGAGGCTGACCCATAAGGACTCAAGGAGAATTAGTCTTGTGATCCCTGCTGGACTGAGCCCCAGCGCCCGAAGCACGGCGAATTCCTTGCGTCGCGATGCAATCGACAGCAGCAGTGTTGCGCAAATTCCCAATAATGCGGATGCGAGAACAAGCCAGCCAATGACCGATAACGTGACCTCAATTACGCCGAAGGCTTGCCAGAGTTCATCGAGGGTCACACCCGGCAAAATGGCCATGAGCGTGCCCGCCCCCAGCGATTCAATTGCGCGCCGGGCGGAAAAGATCTGAGTCCTTGATTCAAGGCCGATTAAGACCGCCGTCACTTGTGAAGGCTCAAGCCGCAGGGGATCCGATGGAATCGCCGAAGCCGACTGCTTGGGCTTTGAGCCGAATTCCCAGCCAATGTGCATGGCCTCAAAGCCCGCCAGCGAGATCAGCACCGATCGGTCAATCGGTGATCCTGTTCTGCGCAGCACGCCGGTTACGGAAAAAGGCGTGTCGGAATGATCTTCGGCCAGGCTGTCATTGGTCCCGTGTGTCAGCGTAATGCTGCTGCCAACGGACAACCCCGATTTTGCTGCAACCTCAGCGCCAATCACGACATCAAAAAGCTTCGCAAAGGGGCCGCCACTTGAAAATCCCAGGCCCGATGGCCCACCCACTTTAGAAAAAAACATGGGCGTTGTGCCCACCACCGGAAACCCCCGAAAGTGGTCGCCCAATTGAAGCGGTACCGCCCATGCCACCGAGGGCAGCTTGACGATGGCATCGACGTGGTTATAAGACATGCTGCGGACCGGCTGCCCTAAATGAAACACTGCGTAGAGCAGCAGATTGCTGGGGCTAGTTCGGGATCCGGCAATCAGATCCACGCCGCTAATGGCATTGGAAAAGCTGTCGCGGGCATCTTCTCGCAGCTGCATGACGGCAAGCACCATGGCCACCGAAACCGCAATTGCCGCCACTAATAAGGAAAGCGGCCCTCTGCGCGCCCAGGCGCTGCGGCCCGCGAGCGTGAGGCTGCTGAAACCCCAAGCGCTCATGCCGCTTTTCTCTTGGCTTGGTTCACTACTGCAAGATCGATTGCGCGATCGAAAAATTGATTCAACGCCCGTTGATGGCTTACACAAATACAGGCCGCACCTGTGAGCTGGACCTGTTCCATCAGCAGATGCATAAATTCCTGCTGCCGGTCTTCATCAAGGGATGATGTTGGCTCATCAGCCAAAATCAGATCAGGAGCGCCAATTAAAGCCCGGGCCGCCGCGACCCGTTGCTGCTGACCAACCGAGAGCTGATGGCTGGGCCGATGCCAGATGGCCGCTGGCAGGCCTAAGGCTTCCAATAGCCGCATTGCCTGGGCCTCAGCAGAGGCGTCCTGGGCAATACAGCGTTTCTCACGCTGTGCAAAAAGCTGGGTCGGAAGAAGCACATTCTGTAGCACCGAGAGGTAGGGCAGCAGGTTGAACTGCTGAAAGATCACGCCCATCCGCGCACCGCGGAGCTGATCGCAGGCGGCCGCAGATTTGCTGAGGAGATCCTCGCCCAGCACATTAAATGAGCGGGCTTTGGGCCGAATAATTCCTGAGATCAAACTCAATAGGCTGGTCTTGCCAATGCCCGATGGCCCCTGAACCAGCAGCCGCTCACCCTGCGCCAGTTGAAATTGCGCGATTTCCAGTACGGGCGGGCTGTGAGGCCAGGAAAACTGAAGATGTTCAATTGAGACAATGGATTTCATCGCCTTAAATTAGATCACACCGTGCGATGTGGATTTCGATGGCATGGTCCGCAGTTTGGTCTTTTTTCGCAACCTTTCAAGTAGCGTCTCATTGGAGAATAGGATGATTAATTTCAGGAAGGATTCAGCGATGCATCGTTTGCGCAATAAGGTGGTTGCCGTGACCGGCGGGGCCCAGGGCATTGGCCGGGCCTGTGTGGAGCGGGCCACCGAAGAGGGGGCCGCCGTGGCGGTGTTGGATATCTTGGATCAGGAAGGCGCCGCGCTGATTGCAGACCTTCGGGCAAAAGGCAGGACGGTGGAGTATTGGCACTGTGATGTCGCCCACGAGGCGGATTTGAGGTCCGCCTTAGATGCGGCCGCCAAACGTTTTGGCGCACTGCATGGCCTGGTCAATAACGCTGGTATTGCTGGAATTAGTCGGCCCACCCACGAAGTTACCGAGGCCCAGTGGGATGCGGTGCAGTCCGTCAATGTGAAAGGCGTGTTTTTCGCCACCAAGCATGCGCTGCCCCATTTTTTTCAGGCCAAGGGCGGCAGTGTGGTGAATATCTCGTCGATTGCGGGGCTGGTGGGCCTTGCTTCCGTGCCGCCCTATCATGCCGCCAAAGGGGCAGTCCGGCTGATGACAAAAAATGATGCGATCCAGTACGCCTCAAAACAGATTCGATTCAACTCGATTCATCCTGGATATATCTGGACTGCAATGGTGGAGAATCATTTGAAGGCCAACAGCCCGAACCTGGAAGCCGCCAAGGCAGCGGTTGCGGCATCCCACCCGCTCGGGCGGCTGGGCGCGCCGGATGACATTGCCTGGTGCGTGGTCTATCTACTGAGCGATGAATCTGCCTTCGTGACCGGTGCTGAATTTGTGATCGATGGCGGCTATACGGCCCGGTGATCAATGGTGGGTTGTGCAGGATTTGAACCTGCGACCAACGGATTAAAAGTCCGCTGCTCTACCGACTGAGCTAACAACCCGCGGGGAAGACGAAAGCGGGGCCGCCTTCGTCATGTAAAGCAGAAGATTTTAGCGGATTTCAAAGCCCTATGCATGGCGCTCCAGCCAACGCAGGCCTAGCCATCCCCCCGCAATAATCGCGGCCGTGGCCACCACGCTTCCAAGCGCAAGTAGTGACAGTCCGGTAATGCCCTGGCCGATTGTGCAGCCGAAGGCGGTCACGCCGCCGACCCCCATTAGCGCTGCGCCAATCAGGTGTCGGGCTAGGTCTGCCCGATCGACAAAGCCTTCCCATCGGAATGTTTTGGAGCTGATCGCGTGAACCATTGCGCCCAGCACAACGCCGCAGACTGTGGCGATGCTGAACGTCCAGCCCCGCGATGTATCGCTCCAGAACATCATCAGATCCAGCCAGTACGCGAGTGGCGCGACAAAAGTCAGTGATTCAATGCCCCGGGTATTAGTGGCGAGGAATCTCGCCTCAAGCGTATTGGGATCCTCTTCGATAAATCCGATGTTGCCGGTCGTGATCCATCCGGCGACAACCAGTAAGCCAATCACGATTCCACCAACGATGAGTCGCGGCTGGCGGCGGAGCTCCTGATTCAAAAAAATAAAGCCGAGTAATGCAAAAGCAAGTATTGGTGTCACGATGGTGCTGGGCGCACCGAGCAGGCTGGGCAGGTCCTGCCGGGTTGCGAAAGTGATCGTGATCTGCTCAAGCGTATTGACACGCAAAACACCAAAAATTCCTCGCATGGTCATATAGGCGAAGATCGCCATCACAACAAATACGACCACTGCTTTGAGGCTTCCGCCGCCGATTCGAACAAGATTACGGCCGCCGCATCCCGAAGACAGCACCATGCCAAAACCAAACAGAAGCCCGCCAACCAGATAGGAGAGCCAGAAAAATCGGGGGGCTGTATAAAACGCGTCCTTTACGACAATGAGGTCTGCCGCAATGAGGGACTGCGTTCCGATGATCGCCACCGCGATGGCCAGCAGCCACATGCGAAGCCGAGACCGATCACCGCTGGAATACCAGTCCGAGATCGCACCAAGGGTGCAGAAATTACTAAAACGCGATATCCAGCCCAGCACCAGGCCGATGGCCAGGCCGATGAGTACTACCGTCTGTTCAAGTCGATCGAGTTCTTCGGGGTCAAGCATCCCCAAAGTTTACTTTGATGGGGCTGCTTTGGGCGTAGGCTTGGCGGCCGCCCCCGGCCGCAATGATTTCAGACGCTCCTTGGCATCAGTGGCAGCGGGAGAGTTGGGATAGGCCTTTATTAGGCCTTCTAAGATTCCTCGGGCGGTATTGGGATTACCAGACTCTGCCTGGGCAGCGGCCAGGTTGAGCGTGACCTGCGGCCGGGCGGGATGATTGGGATAGCGGTCCAGAAACTCCTGCCGGGCCGCGATCGCTGCTTTGTAGTTTTTATCGGCGTAAAAGGCCGAGCCCTTGATC
This sequence comes from Betaproteobacteria bacterium, assembly GCA_018969705.1. GTDB lineage: Bacteria > Pseudomonadota > Gammaproteobacteria > Burkholderiales > Burkholderiaceae_A > Lacustribacter. Next base: position 1,298 of record JAGWXV010000039.1, on the reverse strand, counting down.
AGCAGCACATCAGGCGATAAGCGTGAATAAGGGTAGGCCTGCTGAAACGCATCCGAGGCAGTAACGGTCTTGGCAAAGTCACCGGCTTTTAACGCATCGCGGACTTCATCAAATCGTGTTTTTTCGCCGCGGCTAACTTCGATTGATGTTTTATCAATCGTGACTAAAACTGGTTCGATCTGTTTTAGCCTCTGGTCAAGATCGCCGTACAGATCTTTTTGCTGAGATTTTCCGGTGTTGAGATTTTGATTGGCTTCCTCGACGCTACCCCGCAGTCGAGCGACTTCAGACCGTAGCCTTTCGTTTTCGTTTAATAACTGGAGCTGGGTACGAGAGGAGGCCTGAAGATTGCGCTCAAGCTCTGCGATGCGGTCAGTCAGCCTGGATTCCAGAGTCTCTAAGCGGGCCCTCAGATCAATGATGGCCCGGCGTGCCTCATCATCGGAGAAGATCGCGGCGGCCGGCCCTGTTAGCGAGAAAAGACCGAACCCCACACATAAGAAAATGGCCGCTCTCGATGCCGAGGCGGCCATTGCCTTGAAAAACATTAAGCGCATCAGCGAATGTTATCTAAGAATGAGATCTGCACGGCGATTCTCTGTCCATGCGGCCTCATTGGATCCTTTGGCCCGTGGTTTTTCCTCTCCGTTGCTGACCGCTTCGGCGCGATTGCCGGCAACGCCCATCACACCCAGTGCTTTCGCGACCGCTTCGGCACGTTTTTGCCCGAGTGCTAAGTTGTACTCGGCGGTGCCACGCTCATCGGCATTGCCTTCGATGACGAGCCGCGCCTTGCTGTCAACTCTTAGGTAGTTGGAGAATGCTGTCAGTGTTGCCTGATACTCAGACTTCACTTCAAAGCGGTCGTAGTCAAAGTAGATACTGGGTTTTACTTTCTCAAGCGCAGCGCGGGCTGCAGCGATTTCACGGGCGCGGGCTGCAGCAGCCGGATCTTCCGCGGGTGCTGCTGAGGGTGCTGGGGCTGCGGCAGCAGGTTTCTTATCTTCCAGTGGCACCTGCGAGGCGCAGCCTGCCAGGACTGCAATCGACAAGCTACTTGCGATTAAAGTTGCACGGGACAACCTGTTTAATGGCAAAGCCATAGCTCCTCCTTGAGGGTTATTGTTGTAAGGCCAATTCTTACATAAAACCGCTCTTTGTCGTGATGTCTTTCAGTCCCGGTGAGTCAGAAAGACGTGGCTGTGCGTGTTTGACTAAGGCAAACGGCCCCATGCGGGGCCTTTGACCTGGCTGCCTTCTGCAGAAAGCCGGGTTCTTAATTTTCCATCGATTGACAC
>JAGWXV010000038.1 GCA_018969705.1 Betaproteobacteria bacterium | reverse complement strand
TGGCTAGTCCGCGAGGGCAAGCGTGAGGGCTATCCGCTGCAGAGTGATCGCCGTGACTACGCGGATATTGAGGGCTGGCCTCCGCTGCCTGCGCCCAAGACCTACAAACTGGCCGACGGACGGGAGTTCTCAGCGCCCCATGATCGAGATCGCAGCGCGCCCCCCCTTGCTGCCCAACGCACGGCGAATTTTCCAGGCTCGCCGATAGAGCCAACGGGCAATCCGATGGTCGATGGGATTGGCCCTGCCGCCTGGACGGCCCGAACTGATGCGCCAGATCACATGCTCGATGGCAGCGTCAAACTTCAGCCACTGCGGACAGAGCGCGACCACTCGGTCTCACTTAATGATGTCGATCCCCGGGGCCTGGAAGTGCGTGGCCACGACGATGCGGTCGCCGGCAAGGTCGTTGATCTCTGGGTGGATCGGGCAGAGACCCTCTTTCGCTATCTCGAAGTGGAGCTGCATCAGGGCAAGCGAGTTTTGCTGCCGATTCCGTTTGCGCGCATTAATAAGCATGGCGTGAAAGTCACTGCAATTACGGGGGCGCAATTTGCTGACGTGCCCACCACGCGCCATCCGGATCAGGTCACGCTGCTTGAAGAAGACAAAATCGCCGGCTATTACGGTGGCGGCTATCTGTATTCCACGCCGCAGCGACAGGAGCCGCTGGCATGAGTCTGGACCACCATCACGGCTATCCGCACGAGCACGAGCTCGAGCCCCAGTACGGCCTGCCGGAGGCGCTCCCCGCTAACGAGCGACTGCTGTGGCAGGGCGCTCCCAATTGGGCTGCGCTGGCTCGGACTGCATTTCATGTGCGAAAGCTTGCGGTGTATTTTGCGATCCTCATTGCATTACGGATCACCACTGTCTTGTTGGAGGGCGGTGGCCTGGAAAAGGCCATGATCTCCGCGCTGTGGCTGAGTCTGCTGGCAACGACTGCGATTGGAATTCTGTCCGGCCTCGCTGTGATTGTTGCCCGCACTACGGTTTACACCATCACTTCTCGTCGGGTGGTGATGCGAATCGGCATGGTCTTGACGGTGTCGTTTAATTTGCCGTTTAAGCGCATCGTCTCCGCTGGCCTGCGTTTACATTCGGATGGATCGGGGGATATTCCCTTAGCGCTAATGCCTGAGGATCAGATTGGTGTTGTTCAGCTCTGGCCCCATGTTCGGCCATGGCGCTTCTCCCGGACTGAGCCGATGCTGCGCGGTTTGAAGCAGCCCGAGCAGGTTGCCAAGATTCTTACAGACGCCTGGGCAGCGTGCGTGGGCGATCGGGCCGCGGTCGCTTCAGTCCAGCGTGAGATCGGCCTCGCCGAAGCAGGCACGCCTCGCAGCGGTCGTCCGCGACTTGTGGGCGCTGCCGCCGAGTCGTCAGCCAGCGGAATGCGCCATGCTTGATACCCACTCTGCCACCCAATCGGGCGCGTTTCACGCGCCACGCTGGCTGCCGATTACTGTGGTGGTGGGGCTGGCTGTGATGATGCTTTCAATTGCCTCGTATCGGGCCACTGGTGTTGAGATTCGCGAGCCAGACGCTGCAGCTGCGGTGGTACGCGAGTTACGTTTTGAGGATCGTGCCGATGGCAGTGTGGTCGCGATTGACCACCGCACCAATCAGAAGGTGGGAGCAATCGCGGGTGAGGCAGGATTTGCACGTGGCACCCTGCGCGGCTTTGCCCGCGAGCGGCGGCTTCGCGGCGTGAGTGCCGAGCATCCGCTTGAATTGGTGGGGCGTGTTGACGGCCGCCTGACACTCTCGGATCCTCAGACTGGCCGTGTCGTTGACCTTGAGTCGTTTGGCACGAACAACTCCGGCGTCTTTGCGCGGCTGCTGGCCGTTGATGGAAGGCAGTGATGAAAAAGACCACAACGCCCTGCACGGTTGAAATCGCCCACACTTCGCGTGATTTTTATGCCCATGTTGCACTTGAAGACAACTCGATCCGCCCAGGAGATCAGGTCTTGGTCCACAATCCACCGACCGAGATCCACTGGGGTGAGCAACTGCGTGTCGAGCGCGAAGCCACCATCTCTCGGGCCAGCTGGTTCGCCCGCTGGTGGACCAAATGGATTGCCCGTTTTGAATTGACCACGCTGTATGAAGTCAGTTTTTCCACGGCCCGATTTTCGAAATCGCGCCGCTATCCCCGGCCCGCCATGCGACCCGACGGGCGGCCTCAGTCCACCAGCAAAAGGCAAATCGCATGAATACACTTGCCCATCCTTATCCCGCTAAGGCGATTGATACCAACGAGGCCACCGAGCGGGCATTAGAGAGCACGGTCTTGAACCCGCGCTTTTACACGACCGATTTCGAGGCGATTGATCGACTGAATGTTGACCACGTGCGAGGCCAGTGGGATGCATTGATGGCGGAGTTTGCAGAAGATCGTAATAAAGATCATTTCCAGCGGCCCGCCGAGACCATGAATCGGGATTATTCCCATCTGCCCGATGGCCTGTATCAGGAGTTTGTTGATTTCCTGATTTCCTCAGTGACCTCGGAATTTTCTGGCTGTGTGCTGTATGCCGAAATTAAGCGGCGAATCAAGAACGAGGACATGCGCGCACTCTTTGGCTACATGGCCCGAGATGAGAGCCGCCATGCGGGATTCATTAACCAGTGGCTAAAAGATTTCGGAATCGGCGTGGATCTTGGTTTTCTGGCCAAGGCAAAAAAATATACTTACTTTCGGCCAAAGTTTATTTTTTACGCCACCTATCTGTCCGAGAAGATCGGCTATGCACGTTACATCACGATTTATCGTCAGATCGAACAACATCCGGAGCTGAAGTTTCATCCGATTTTTGGCTGGTTTAAAGAGTGGTGCAACGATGAATTTCGTCATGGCGAGGCCTTTGCCATGCTGATGCGGGCGGATCCAAAACTCCTACAGGGCGTGAATCTGCTATGGATTCGGTTTTTTCAGCTGGCCGTCTATGCCACGATGTATGTTCGAGACCATGCCCGGCCCGAATTCCATCAGGCTCTGGGTGTGGATCCTACCGACTATGATTTTCAAGTGTTTCGCACGACGACCGAGATCTCTAAGCAGGTCTTTCCGGTGACCTTAAATCTTGATGATCCGCGTCTGCATCATGGCTTTGAGAAATTGCGCATCATTGCAGATCAAGTCGCTGAGGCCCGCGAGCAAGGCGGAGTGCTCGGCCGGATTCGACAAGGCTGGCACGGCCTGCGGGCCGCCGCCGTCTTCTGTCGGCTGCTGGTGCTGCCGGCCCGTTATCACACGCTTCCGCAGGATGTTCGGCTCGCGCCGACCTGGTGATGCTGGACATCTTCGCGGCGCTGCTCTACACCATCTTCGTATGGTGGTTCAGCACAGGCATCATCCTGTTTCTGAATGGCCTGCCGCGACACACATTTAAATGGACCATGTCGGCTGCCACCATCATACTGGTGGCAGCACTTTCAGCCCTGCAGTTGACAAGTCACGTCAGTGAGATCTGGGCGGCTTACTGCGCCTTTAGCTGCGCAGTGCTGGTCTGGGCCTGGCAAGAGATTGGATTTCTGCTGGGCTTTGTCACCGGCAGTCGCAAGACCGACTGTCCCGAGGATGCCCGCGGCTGGCGCAAGTTTGGTCTCGCGGCGGAGACCATCCTCTATCACGAGCTGGCCTTGGTGGTGTTGGGTGCCATGGTCTGGCTGGTCAGCCGCGAGGGTGTGAACCAGGTCGGATTCTGGACCTATCTCGTGCTTTGGACGATGCGTCAGAGCGCTAAGCTTAATGTTTATTTCGGCGTGCGTAATTTAAGCGAAGGCTTCTTGCCGCATCACCTGAAGTATCTTCAGACCTACTTCCGGCGTCGGCCGATGAATGCATTCCTGCCGATATCGTTAATCGTCTCACTTGCGATTGCGATACCGATTTGGGAGTCCGTGGCCTCGGCACCCGCCGGCAGCTTTTCCGCTGTGAGCCTGACACTGATCGGTACACTGCTTTCCTTGGCGATTCTGGAGCATCTGTTTCTGGTGCTTCCCGTACCCCTTGAAGGCCTCTGGCGCTGGGGCCTGCGATCGCGTTCGGCCCAGTCGTAAGGCAGCGGTCTAGTTTTTGGCCTGACGGGATACTCCCATCACCAGGGCCTCGCCCTCCAGTACGCGTTTGCCGCCTACAGAGCAAGTGGTTTCAAGCCGGACCCGATTTTTTTCCGGAAAAATTTCGAGCACTTTGACCTCGGCAGTAATCGTGGCACCCGGATGTACGGGCGCGAGAAATTTCATCGTCTGGGTCAAGAAGATCGTACCTGGGCCGGGAAGGCGATTGGCCAGCACCGATGAGATCAGGCTGCCAGTCAGCATGCCATGCACGATCCGTGTGCCAAATCGCGTGGTTTTGGCATAGTCCTCATCAAGATGAATCGCATTGGTATCCATCGACACCGCTGAAAAGAGAATGATGTCGGTCTCCGTGATGGTCTTGGATTGTTGAGCGGTCTGACCGATCTTCAGATCTTCAATGTAAAAAGCGGGATGGATAATGGACATGAGGCTCCCTGTTGCGGTTGGCGTTATAGTGGCGGCTCAAAGCCGGTGGGAGAGGTTTCTCACTGGTAAGGCCGGTCGGTTCGAAGCGCTTTGGATTTTACGATGAAAGACTTTGTCGAACATTTCTTAGTTGCCCATCTCGGGACCACGCTGCCGGTCTGGGCCAGCGGCCTGATCTCACTGACCAACGTATTTTTAATTCTGGCCATTGCGTGGGCGCTGACGTCGTTTTCTGGCCGCTTCATTCGGGTGCTCGATAAGGGCTGGACCGCCCGACATCCGAATCTTGAGGAACGCAAGCGGCTTGAGACCCTCACGCGGGTTGTCCGCTACATCGCCTCGGTGGTGGTGGGAGCGGTGGCCATTATGCTGGTGCTGGCAGAGATCGGTATTTCCATTGCGCCCATCTTGGCAACCGCCGGTGTGGCGGGGTTGGCGGTTGGTTTTGGTGCCCAGAGCCTGGTGAAGGACTATTTCACCGGATTTGTAATGCTGATCGAAGATCAGATTCGGGTCGGTGATCTGGTTGAGGTCGGCGGCAAGGCTGGCACCGTTGAGGAAGTCACCCTACGTTACATCCGCCTGCGCGACCTCGAAGGCGCGGTGCACTTTGTGCCCAATGGCGTGATTGCTACGGTGACTAACCGTAGCCGAGAATTTTCTTACGCCATGATGGATCTGCGTATCAGTTACCAGTCGGATCTTGATCAGGTCTATCGGGCCATCCGTGAGGCGGCTGAAAATTTTGCGCGCGATCCCGATTATGCAGCCCGTCTGCTGCAGCCCATTGAGATTATGGGCGTTGATCAGTGGAACGACTCTCATCAGATTGTGCGTTGTCGATTCAAAGTCCGGCCGGCAGAGCAGCAGGCGGTACGCCGCGGATTTCTTAAATCGTTAAAACAACACTTCGACGCCCAAGGCATTCGAATTCCGGCTAAAGAGAACTGAGCGGATCGAGCCATCCCAGCACCATCATCAGCAGGGTGCCGATTGAGATGGCCGCAACCAACCCATTTTTTTTACTCACCATAATGGCCAAGGCCGATCCTGTTGCGATGAGCCGATAAGCCATCGGCGTTTCAGCGAGTATCCCTACGGGCAGCACAATGATGCGCACCACCAAGGCAGCCACCATTGCGTAGGTCACGCAGGTAATCCAGCCAAAAAGCGGACTGTCTTGCTTGATTTTTCCGGAGAGCATCACGCCCAGTCCTCGCCAAGCATAGGTGCCAAGGGCCGCGAAAAGCAGAATGCTCCAGGCCCACCATGCCGAGTCCTTGGGAAGATTAAAAAGTGTTTCCATTTTCTTTCATGTTGTTTATCGACCGATCGCAGGCACGCATTAGTTTTTCTTTCCTAGAGCTAAATCAAGAAAAAACGCAGCGGTACCGCCGATCAGCCCACAAATTAGAATGCTCCAGCCCGGTGCCCAGCTATACACAATGGGCCCAGACAGTCCGCCGATCAGCAGTGCGAGGCGGCTTGCACGGGCGCGTACCTCGGTAAAGCTGAGCAGAAAAAATAATGGATTAAGCATCACCAATCCGATCGTCACCGGCGTGGGCACGTGGCCTGCCAGCAGATAGCCCAGCATGGTTGCGGGCGTGCTGACCGCCCAGCATGTCATCCCAAACCCAGTGAAATAAGCCATGCGCTGCGAGGCCCGAATGTGGGCAAAGTCGCGCATCATCACTGCCCAGCTGGTCATCGAGATGAAATGGGCGCTCGCATACATCGACCGCCGTCGATCCTCTTTGGGGATCTGTGGCAGCAGCGTCAGCGTCATCGGTAAAAACCGAGCGGCCGTGAGTGCAGCGGCGAGCGCGACTGCGAATCCAGATGCCCCCAGGGCCACCATCTCAACAAAAACCACCTGGCCAGGAAGTGCGTAGATGAAAAAGCTGGTCGCCGTGGTGAGCCCGATCGATAGGCCACTGGCATGGCCGAGTGCGCCAAAACCAATCATGCCCGCGACCAATACTGCAGCGGGCACACCAACCGCATCCCTGCAGCCCGCCCAGAGCGCATCGCGGGTCGAGGTTTGCGCGGTTTGTGACATGCCGCGATTGTAGGCGCAGCCTTTAAATTCCGGATAATGCCGATATGGACATGCCGACCCATCCTCGCAAAATCCGTGTCTGGGACTTACCGACGCGGATTTTTCATTGGCTACTGGCGGCCTGCATTGTGGCGCTGCTTGTCTCGGGCAAGATCGGCGGCGAGGCTATGGTCTGGCATGCCCGTTTTGGCATGCTGGCCCTTGCGCTGATTGTGTTTCGTCTGGTCTGGGGTGTGCTGGGCCCGCGCTACGCGCGTTTTGCCCAGTTCGTGAAGGGGCCAGCGGCGATTATTGATGAGATCCGCGGCACAGCCCGTTTACGGCCTGGCCATAACCCGCTCGGCGCACTCTCGGTGCTGGCAATGCTCTTAGCCATCGGCACACAGGCGGGCCTTGGGTTATTTAGCTCGGATGACATTGCATTCGATGGGCCTCTTGCCCGCCATGTCAGCGATGTCGTGGTGGATTTTGCAACCCGCTGGCATCTCCGACTACAGTGGATTGTGATCGGCCTAGTCATTCTGCACCTGGCAGCAATCGCTTGGCACCAGAAAATTCGCAAGCACAACCTGCTGCAGCCGATGGTTTCAGGTGATCAGCAGGTAGAGGGCGAAAACGCAGTGGCGGCAAAAGATGATGCCGCCACGCGGGCCAGGGCAGCACTCATCTTTGCCCTGGCACTCATGCTTGTGGTTTATCTCTCGCGATAGTCGTCGTGGCAGGCCCGGCAGGTCTGCTGGGTCGCGCCAAAGACTTTTCGAATCTGTTCGAGATTGGCAGACTTGGCTGCTGTATTGAGTTCAACTGCTGCCTTCATGTAACGCTCTGATGCTGCCTTGAATTTATCGGTCTCTTTCCAGATGGCCGGCTTTGCTTTGCCGCCATCCGTATCGGGGCCAAAGGCCTCCCAGGGCAGCGTCGACAGCGTTGCAATCACGTTGGCGCTTTTCTGGACCTCGGCTGCGTTAAACGGAATATCGCCTTTCATCATGGCGCCAATACGGCCCATGTGCTGGCCTGTGAGCTGAAGGGCGCTCTGGCGATACTTCAGGGCATCTTCTTTTTTTGCGAACTGGGCGGATGCGGTCATCGGCGCTGCCGCAGCGAGGGCCGCAACAATACCCAGGGAGATCAGTGATTTCATAACGACTCCTATCAACAGAAGGGGTTGTGAGTGCGATTTGCCCCTAAAACCCGCGGGCGATTTTCTCTGATTAACTGGAATCAGACGGTTTTGCGGACATGACCCACCACACACCCCAGACGGTAAGCAATGTTCCCGCGATCGTTGTCAGTGTAATCGGTTCACCGAAAAGACTCCACGCCATTAACGCAGTAGTGGGGGGTGTTAGGTACAGCAGGCTGGTGACCTGCGTCGCCGCGCCCTCTCGAATCAGTACAAATAAAAGTGAAATTGCACCAATCGAGAGGGCAAAAATCGACCAAAGCAGGGCCCCAATCAGGGCCGGCTGCCAGTCGATGTCGCGGGTCTCAACCAGAAACACAAAGGGCAGGCAGGCAATCGCCGAGACCCCGAATTGAATTACCGAACCCGCCCGTAGATCAAAGCTGGGGCAATATTTTTTTTGATAGAGGGTGCCTGTCGTGATACTGATCAGTGCAAAAAACGCAAGCGCGAGGCTGAACCAAGTCAGATTCGTCAGCGATATTTTGGCGGTGACCACCAAGGCCACACCAGCGATGCCGAGAATTAAGCCAATCCACTGCCGTGACGTGATTTTTTCGGCAACCAGTGAGGCCAGCCATGCCATGATGATGGGCTGCAGTCCGACAATTAGCGCTACAAGTCCGGCTGACATGCCGTGCCGAACTGCTGCCCAGACGCCTCCGAGATAACCGGCCTGCAGCAGCAGGCCCGCAATACTGATGTGAAAAACCTGGTTTCGGCTGGGCCAGACGGGCCGAATCAGCAGCACGATCGGCACCATGATCACCAAAACCCCAAGGAATCGCAGCAGTTGAAATGTCATCGGCTCAGCGTGGGGCATGCCGTATCGGGCAATGATGAATCCTGAGCTCCAAAGCAGCACAAAAATCACTGGAATCAGGCGACGAAAGCTGGCGGGCATGGGTCTTTTTCTAATAACTTGGGTGATAATGTCGCAATGAGTTTTGAATCGTTCGGCCTGCATCCTGATTTGATGCGGGCCATTGCCGAAG
>JAGWXV010000037.1 GCA_018969705.1 Betaproteobacteria bacterium | reverse complement strand
GTTCTCACGGTCTCCAGGATGCTGCCTTCCTCGAGGGCCTCGATAAAGGCATCCAACTTACTGCTGTCACCGGTAAGTTCCACGGTGTAGGTCTTCTCAGTAACATCAATGATGCGGCCACGAAAAATATCGGCCATTCGCTTCATTTCTTCGCGCTCTTTGCCGACCGCCCGAACTTTGATCAGCATCAGCTCACGCTCGATGTAGGGATTCTCGATCAGATCGACGACCTTGACCACCTCCACTAGGCGATTCAAATGCTTTGTGATTTGCTCAATCGTGTCATCCGATCCGACCGTCGAGATGGTCATACGCGAAAGGGACTGGTCCTCGGTGGGCGCCACCGTGAGGGTCTCAATGTTGTAAGCCCGGGCTGCGAATAGATCGACCACACGCGATAAGGCGCCCGGCTCGTTTTCCAGAAGAATTGAAATGATGTGTCTCATGTCAGGCTCCTAGAGGTCCTCGGAGCCGAGCAGCATTTCGGTCAGCCCTTTTCCAGCTTGTACCATCGGCCAGACGTTTTCTTCCTGATCGGTGATGAAGTCCATAAACACCAGGCGATCTTTCATCTTAAACGCCTCGCGCAAGGCAGGCTCCACATCGGCGGGCTTGTGAATCTGCATACCCACATGGCCATAGGCCTCGGCAAGCTTCACAAAATCTGGCAGCGAATCCATATACGACTCCGCATATCGGCTCTCGTACTCAATCTCCTGCCACTGCCGCACCATGCCGAGATAGCGATTGTTCAGGTTCACGACCTTCACCGGCAGACGGTATTGCTGGCAGGTGGAGAGCTCTTGGATGCACATCTGTATTGAGCCTTCGCCCGTGATGCAGGCGACTTCCGCTTCGGGATGGGCCAGCTTGACGCCCATGGCATAGGGAAGGCCCACGCCCATCGTGCCCAGTCCGCCAGAGTTGATCCAGCGGCGGGGATGATCGAACTTGTAATACTGGGCAGCGAACATCTGATGCTGGCCAACATCGGAGGTCACAAAGGCCTCGCCCTTGGTGACCTCCCAGAGCTTTTCCACGACATACTGGGGCTTAATGACATCGCCATTTTGTTTGTAGCGAAGGCAATCGCGCTTACGCCACTCTTCAATCTGGGCCCACCAGGGCGCAATGGCTTTGCGATCGGGGCCATGGCCCGCGACAATGGCCTCTTTGATTTGCGCAATCATCTCGCGCATCACTTCACCCACATCACCCACAATCGGCACATCCACCTTCACCCGCTTGGAGATGGAAGACGGATCAATATCGACGTGGATGATCTTGCGTGGATTTTGCGCGAAGTGTTTGGGGTTGCCGATCACGCGATCATCAAATCGAGCACCGATGCCGACCAACACATCACAGTGCTGCATGGCCATATTGCATTCATAGGTGCCATGCATGCCCGGCATGCCGAGAAACTTCGGGTTCGTGGCGGGATAGGCGCCCAGGCCCATCAGCGTGTTGGTGCAGGGATAGCCCAGTAAGTCCACCAGTTCACGGAGTTCTTTCGAGGCGTTGCCAAGAATGATCCCGCCGCCGGTGTAAATCATCGGCCGCTCGGCCGACAGAATTAACTGAACCGCCTTTTTTATCTGGCCGGAATGGCCCTTCACCACGGGGTTGTAGGACCGCATGGTGACTTCTTTGGGATAGTCGAACTTGCAACGATTGCGGGTAATGTCCTTTGGGATATCCACGAGCACCGGCCCGGGCCGTCCCGTGCGGGCGAGGTGAAAGGCTTTCTTGATGGTGACGGCCAGATCTTTCACATCCTTGACAAGAAAGTTATGTTTTACGCACGGCCGCGTGATACCCACGGTGTCGCACTCTTGGAATGCATCCAGGCCAATCGCATGGGTCGGCACCTGGCCGGAAAGAATCACCATGGGAATGGAATCCATAAAGGCCGTGGCAATCCCGGTAACTGCATTGGTGACCCCGGGTCCACTGGTCACCAGGGCAACGCCGACACTCTCGGTCGCGCGGGCGTAGGCATCGGCAGCATGTACGGCCGCCTGCTCATGGCGCACCAGGATGTGCTTGAATTTGTCTTGCTTGTAAATTTCGTCGTAGATGTAGAGGACGGCCCCGCCGGGGTATCCGAAGATGTGGTCTACCTGCTCTTCATGCAGGCAGCGCACGACGATTTCTGCGCCGGTAATTTCCATAGGTTGTGAGTCCTATCAAGATCCAGTGATCCTTACCCGCCGGCACCACCCGCGCTCCCCATGGAGTCGGCGATGCAGGCCTTGAGCAAGGGCTTTGAGTTGACGGATCGCCGTTGCCGACTCTTGTGGAGCCGGTACCGGCAAGGTCAAGCCCGCTAATTTAACATACCCCCTATGGACACCAAGGCCCTGGAGGGCTTTCTCGCAGCGGTGGAGCGCCGTGCGTTTCGCATCGCAATGCTCGGCGTTCGCAATGAAGATGTCGCCCTGGATCTGGTGCAGGAGGCCATGATGCGGCTGGCGGAGAAGTACGCGAACCGAAGCCCCGAAGAGTGGCCGATGCTGTTTCAGCGAATCCTTCAAAACGCCATCCTGGACCACCACCGACGGCAAAAGGTCCGCCGGGCCTGGGTTTCGCTGTTTGGCGACCTGCGGCCTAAGGGAGATGAAGACTCCGATCCAGGGTCGGAACCCGATGAGGCCGACCTCATGCCGGATGAGCAGGCTGACGGCCCCGAACAGAGCTTGGCCCGGAAAAAGCTTCGGCAGCACTTGGAAACTGCCATTGCTGCCCTGCCGATTCGTCAACAGCAGGCCTTCTTGCTGCGTTATTGGGAGGGACTGGACATCGCGCAGACCGCCCAGGCGATGGGCTGCTCCGAGGGCAGCGTAAAAACCCACTGTTTTCGGGCCATCAAGGCCCTGGGCGAATCGGTCGCGTTTTTAAAGCCAGAGCTGAAAGAATAATCATCATGAGCCAATTGATTTACCGAATTCGGCAGGCACTTCGACAGGGCGATCAAGACCTCTCGCCCAAGATCGTCCACGCCCTGGCGCGGGCCCGGCATGCAGCGGTGCACCGGGCCGAGTCGCGTCGGACCCATGCCTCTATGCCGCTGACCTCCAGCCCCCGATTCGCGCCACGCCAAGCCTGGGGCATGGGTGCAGCAGCCGCCAGCGTCCTGGCCGTGGTGATTGGCCTTGGCCTTGCTGAAGAGCAGTCGTTTGAGCAAAACATCGGCCGGATCGCTGCAATCGATGAGCGGGTCATGCTGGACCGCCTGCCCGTTCAAGCCTATCTGGATATTGGCTTTCTCGCCTTTCAGGAAGAAACCTTGAGCGAATCCGCCTCGGGCATTACGGTGGCCTCGCTAAGCCACCAGGCCGGCGCAGCTATTCGCCGATTTTGGACACCAGATGCATTGTTTCGCGGCCAATCCACACAGGGCCTCGCCTGGAGCAAGCTCACTTCCTCGCAGCGCGAGGCCCTCGCCCCGTTAGAGTCCAATTGGGCCGAAATGGAAGAACATCGCCGCCGCAAATGGATCAAGATCGCCGACCGGTTCCATCAACTCAGCCCTGAGCAGCAAGCCACCGCCCAGGAACGCATGCTGGAGTGGGCCTCACTGCCCGCCTCCGATCGCCGGCAGGCTCGCGCTGCATTCGGGGGTGTTACCGAAGTGATCGCTGAAGATGTCCGCGTCATGAAGTGGAACGAGTACCAAAAGCTCAGCCCCCAGGAAAAGCAGCGCCTCGTCGAACTTGCGCAGCAAAAGGTTGCCCAGGCTGGCGCACCCACTGATGCCGCGGGCCTGACTGCAACGCCCCCCGAAACCGCGCGCTCCGCACTTGCCCCCCGGGCTGCCAAGCCGCTCTCCCAATAGGGATTGGACACCCCCGCATCAGCCTCCGTCTGGAGGCGATTCATGGCCATGGTCTATGAGGCACTGCTGCTCTTTGGGCCTTTGCTGGTTTTGGTCTTTTTGTATTCCTTTATCGTTGATTTCAGCGACCGTGCGGACCCGGGGCTGGCCAACATCAAACGCATTGGCCTGCAGCTCACCCTCACGGGCGCGCTGCTGCTGCACTTTGTCTGGAGCTGGACCAATGGCCGCTGCACGCTTCCGATGCAGACACTGGGGCTTAAGTTGATCACCGCAGCAGGAGACGAACTAAGCATCCGCACAGCCGCGTTACGCGCAGTGCTGGCAGTTCCCAGTGTGCTACTCGGGGTTGGTTTTCTTTGGGCGATTTTTGATCGCGACTCACAGACGCTACATGATCGGCTCGCAGGAACCCGGCTGATTTACGTTCCCGTAAACAAAGTCATCTAAAAGCTCGGGGCCTCGCCTCGAGTGGGCGATTAATGCACGACCCGATCGAACGCAAATTCGCCGCTCTTAAAGTCAACCGGAATCACCGAGTTCGGCCCAAACTTTCCCTCGAGGATTAAGCGCGCAATCGGATTTTCAAGGCGCTGCTGAATGGCGCGCTTAAGCGGCCGCGCTCCAAACAAGGGATCAAACCCCACCTTGGCAATTTCATCGAGTGCGGCATCCGAGACCTCTAGTCGCATCTCACGTTCAGCCACTCGGCCTTCAAGATAGCGCAGCTGAATTTTTGCGATATCCCGGATATGCCGAGCATCGAGCGCGTGAAAGACCACGATCTCATCGATACGGTTGATAAATTCAGGACGGAAGTGGACCTTGACCTCGCCCATCACGGCTTCCTTGATTTCAGCCGCCGGCGCACCGGCCATCCGCTGAATTTCAGGGGAGCCGAGATTCGACGTCATCACCACCACTGTATTACGAAAATCCACCGTCCGGCCTTGGCCGTCGGTGAGCCGGCCATCATCTAGGACTTGCAATAAGACATTGAAAACATCCGGGTGGGCCTTTTCCACTTCATCAAGAAGAATCACACTGTAGGGCTTACGTCGCACAGCCTCAGTCAGGGTGCCGCCCTCTTCATAGCCCACATAGCCCGGAGGCGCACCGATTAAGCGTGATACCGAGTGCTTTTCCATGAACTCGCTCATATCAATGCGCACCATCTGCTCTTCGGAATCAAACAGAAACTGGGCCAGGGCCTTGCAGAGCTCGGTCTTGCCGACCCCAGTGGGGCCAAGAAACAGAAATGAGCCGTAGGGTCGATTGGGGTCCGACAGACCCGCCCGGGAGCGGCGAATGGCATCCGCCACCAACGAAACCGCCTCCTCTTGGCCGACCACACGTTGATGCAGCTGGCCCTCCATGGCGAGCAATTTCTCGCGCGCGCCCGTCATCATCTTGGAGACTGGTATTCCGGTCGCACGCGAGACTACCTCGGCAATCTCTTCGGCGCCAACCTGTGTCCGCAGAAGCCTTGGCCGCACCGTCTGCCCCGCAGCCCGGGAATCGGCGGCCTTAAGCCGCGCCTCAAGCTCGGGCAATTTTCCGTACTGCAACTCAGAAACCTTTTGCCAGTCGCCTTTGCGTGTAAAGGCCTCGATCTCGTGACGAACCTGATCAATCTCTTCTTTGATCGACTGGGCGCCCTGCACGGCTGCCTTTTCGGCCTTCCAGACTTCCTCTAAATCCGCAAGCTCGCGCTCTAAGCGTGCAATTTCCTGCTCGATGAGGTCGAAACGTCGTTTAGAGGCCTCATCTTTTTCTTTGCGAACAGCCTCGCGCTCAATCTTGAGCTGAATCAGACGCCGATCCAACTTATCCATCGACTCTGGCTTGGAATCTATTTCCATCTTGATTCGAGAAGCCGCCTCGTCAATCAAATCAATCGCCTTATCCGGCAAAAAGCGATCGGTAATGTAGCGATGCGACAGCTCTGCGGCCGCCACAATGGCTGGATCCGTAATGTCGACGCCATGGTGAAGCTCGTAGCGCTCTTGCAGGCCCCGCAGGATCGCAATCGTTGCCTCCACACTCGGCTCATCGACCAGCACCTTTTGAAAACGTCGCTCAAGGGCAGCGTCTTTCTCGATGTACTTGCGATACTCATCCAGCGTGGTGGCGCCAATACAATGCAGCTCCCCACGGGATAAGGCAGGCTTGAGCATATTGCCGGCGTCCATTGCGCCCTCGGCCTTGCCCGCTCCGACCATGGTGTGAATCTCATCGATAAACACAATCGGGTGCCCACTGGGATGGGTCTCGGCCATCTGGGCAATATCTTTGAGCACCGCTTTCAGCCGCTCTTCAAACTCACCGCGATACTTCGCACCCGCAAGCAGCGCAGCCATATCCAGGGTGAGCACAGATTTTCCTTTTAAGCCTTCCGGCACTTCGCCATTGACAATGCGTTGGGCCAGGCCTTCGACAATTGCTGTCTTGCCCACACCCGGCTCACCGATTAGCACAGGATTATTTTTGGTGCGACGCTGCAGGATCTGAATGCAACGACGAATTTCATCGTCCCGGCCAATGACAGGATCAAGTTTTCCGCGTGCGGCCCGCTCTGTCAGATCGATACAGTATTTTTTCAAAGACTCCCGCTGGCTTTCAGCCTCAGCAGAGTTGACCGACTGACCACCGCGGACTGCCTGAATCGCGAGCTCGAGATTTTTTCTTGTCAGTCCGCTGTCGCGCAGCAGCCTGCCCGCAATACCTTTGTCATCTGCAAGCGGCAACAAAAAAAGTTCACTGGCAATGAACTGATCGCCTCGGCTTTGGGCCTCGCGATCCGTCAAATTAAAAAGCTTTACAAGCTCGGATCCAACGGTGACCTGGCCCTCGGGCTTGGAGACCTTGGGCAGCCCCTCGAGCCCTGCATTTACTGTCTGGCCGAGTTTTTGCAGGTTTACGCCAGCACGCGCTAACAAGGATCGTGTGGCACCCTCTTCCTGGCCCAACAAGGCAGCCAAAACATGCAGGGGCTCAAGCGTGGGACTGTCATAGCCCACAGCAAGGCTCTGGGCATCGGCTAAGGCCTGCTGAAAGGCCGTGGTGAGTTTGTCGGTTCTCATGGTCAGATTTCATCCAATTCTGCTGTGGCCGCTGCCACGTCTGACAAGGAGTTGGGGGCGCTGCCCGCGGAATTCAAGTCATCCGGCTTTAAAGGGGCTGCGGGCCTCGAGCTCATCCACATAGGCCTCGACCCCACGCGACTCACGTTGCAGAAAACTGGCGACTGCGTCACCGAAGGCGGGCTCACTCAGCCAGTGGCCTGAAAACGTCCTGACCGGAGTAAAGCCACGGGCCAACTTGTGTTCACCCTGCGCGCCACCTTCAAACCGCTGTATGCCCTGTGCAATCGCCCACTGAATCGGCGCGTAATACGCCACTTCAAAATGCAAACAGTCCACCCGCTCAATGGCCCCCCAATAACGGCCATACAGAACCCCCGCATCGCGAATGAAAAATGATGCAGCGATCGGCCGATGATTGCGTTCGGCAATACACAGCACCACTGACTCGGGAAGCACATCCAAGAGATGCTCAAAAAATGTCATCGAAAGGTAAGGGGTCGAATGATGCTCGCGATACGTCTGGTCATAGCAGCGATAGAAAAACGCAAGCTCCTCGACCGCCAAATCGGCCCCCTCGACCATGCGCGTCTGAACCCCATGCTGCTGCACTTTGCGACGCTCAGCCCGAATCTTTTTTCGCTTCGGCTGCGCCAATGCGGCCAAGTAATCTTCAAAACTGGCGTAGCCCGGGTTCTGCCAATGAAACTGCACGCCTTCACGAATCAGCCAGCCTTCTTCCTGCAGCGCCTGAAGATCTTCGGCCGACGCAAAAAGCACATGTGCAGACGACAGGCCCATGGATTGCGCATGGCTGCGAATTGCAGCAAGCAGCTGCTGCCGCAGTGCTGGCTGGCCCGGGCCGGCCAATAAACGGGATCCCACAATCGGAGAAAACGGACTCGCCACCAGCAGCTTGGGGTAGTAATTCAGCCCCGCTCTGCTGTAGGCATCGGCCCATGCCCAATCAAAAACATATTCACCATAGGAGTGGCCCTTCAGGTAGACGGGGGCCGCGGCCACGATGCGGCCGTCTGAGTCCAGGATTGTTAAGGGCAGCGGCTGCCAGCCCGTCTTCGCGTTCGTGCACCCGGTCTGCTCAAGGGCGCTCAGAAACTCCCAGCGCAGAAAAGGCGTCGGCTGCGGCTGGGCCGCAAGAAGCCCATTCCATTGGAGGAGGTCAACTTCATCAAAACTTCCGCTGTGCCGCAGATCAAGATCCACTGATCATTACCAGCGCTTAAGTGCTTCCTCATCAGCGTCTCGGGCTGAGACCCAGCGGCTTCCTGCATCCAGCTCTTCTTTTTTCCAGAAAGGAGCCCGGGACTTTAGGAAGTCCATCACAAAGGCGCAGGCCGCAAGGGCCGCCTCCCGATGGGCACTGGCCGCCCCCACCCAGACAATTTCATCAGCAGGCCGCAGCGGGCCGATGCGATGAATCACGGAGACCGCATACAGCGGCCAGCGCTGCCTTGCGTCCTCGATGATTTCGGCAATCGCTGACTCCGTCATGCCAGGGTAGTGCTCGAGATTCAGTACTTTGACTGCATCGCCCTCGTTTAAGTCGCGCACTGTGCCAATAAAACTTGCGACAGCACCCACACGGCGATCCGGCTGACCATCCGCGCCGGCCCGCAGCAGCTGCGTTTGCAGGCCGACATCAAAGGCCTCTTGCTGAATTTGAATACTGATGCGGCAGTCGGATTCGGCAGTCATGACGCCTCAGCCCCCCGTGACCGGCGGAAAAAACGCAACCTCATCACCCTCGGAGATTCGGTCGTTCTCGCCTGCCATACGCTGATTGATCGCGCCCCGCACAGCACGCTTTTGATCCAAGGCCTCCGCCCAGGCCGGGCCGCGCTGCTGCAGATGGCCGCGCAGTTCTGCAAGCGATTGCGTCTGCTCTGGCAGATCAATCCACTCGTCTTCGACGCCGGTCTGCTCCCGCAGTGATGCAAAAAGACGAAGACGAATCCTCAT
>JAGWXV010000036.1 GCA_018969705.1 Betaproteobacteria bacterium | reverse complement strand
CATTGGATTGCAGCCCTCGGCGCTGTGGGTGTGCCCTGTGGTCCGGTGAACACGCTATCGCAGGTCTTTGAAGATCCACAGGTCAAGCATCGAGAAATGGTCGTGGCCATGCCGCATGCGAAGGCCGCAGACGGCCTTGTCAATGTACTTGCCAATCCGATTCGACTCTCAGAAACACCAGTCCAATACCGCATTACACCGCCCATGCGCAATGAACATGCACAAGAGATCCTGCGCGACTGGCTAGGCAAAACGGGCTGAAGTCAACTGCCTCTGTAACCGCAATGGATAGCGCTACGCTTCGACTTGGAATTGATCTGGGTGGCACCAAAATTGAGGCGGCAATACTTGATGCACGTGGCGCTATTGTCTGGAGAAAACGTATCGCTGCTCCGCGAAACGACTACACCGCTACCTTATCCGCAATCAGAACTCTAGTACTAAATGCCCGTAACGACATCTCCGCGGCAGAGCGATGCTCCATTGGCATCGGCATTCCTGGATCGCAATCGCCGATTGATGGCTGTGTGCGCAATGCAAACTCCACCTGGCTAAACGGAAGGTCACTCAAAGAGGATCTGCAGTCTCTACTCGATCAATCCATAGAACTTGCCAACGATGCCAACTGCCTGGCGATTTCAGAATGTACCGATGGTGCTGCACGCAATGCACAGTCAGTGTTCGCCGTGATCCTGGGCACCGGCGTGGGCGGTGCCCATGTGATGCATGGCCAGCTCGTGGTGGGTGCCAACGGCATTGCCGGAGAATGGGGCCATATTCCGCTGCCCTGGATGACCCGCGAGGAATTCAATCATCCACCCTGCTGGTGCGGCCGCTCGGGATGTATCGAAACGTTTCTGAGTGGGCCAGCGCTCGTGCGGGAATTTAATGCATCAGGTGCTGAACCGGTGGGGTCAGCGCAGGAGATTCTGCGCTTAGCGGAACGTGATCACGCCGCAGCGGTTGCGCTGGTCGATCGATTCCATGATCGGCTGGCCCGAGCACTGGCCATGGCGATCAACATCATGGATCCAGAAGTCATTGTGATGGGCGGTGGGTTATCCAACATCGCTAGCATTTACACCGAGATTCCAAAGCGCTGGGACAAATGGATTTTTTCTGATGTTCCTGCGGTCACACGCATCGTGCCCGCGCTGCATGGCGATGCCTCGGGTGTTCGCGGGGCGGCGTGGCTGTGAAACAGCATCTTGTGGTGGGAAGTTGGCAGGATCTTCATGATCGGGCCACCCGGGTTCGATTCGCGGTTTTTGTAGAAGAACAAAAAGTTCCGGCCGAATTAGAGCTCGATGAGCTCGACGCCGAATGTGTGCATGCCGTGATCGCGATCGATGCGCAGCCGGCCGCCACGGGCCGCCTGTGCCCTGATGGCCGCATCGGCCGCATGGCCGTGCTGACACCCTTTCGAGGCCAAGGATTGGGCAGCGAAATCCTGCGCGCCTTGATATCAGCCGCACAGCTGCGCGGCCAGCATGAGACCTATCTGCACGCCCAGATGCATGCAGTCGGATTTTATGAGCGCCACGGCTTTATTGCAGAGGGGCCAGAATTTGATGATGCAGGCATCGCCCATCGACTCATGCGGCGCGCTGCCTGATCAGGGGGCCTCGTTTTCCTCGGGGCCCGATTCAAGAAACGACTGCGGGCCAGCATCAGCCACTGGCAAGGCCTGCACATCCTGAAGCCTGCGCTGAATGGCACGGGTCCGCACACCGACGGTCTGGAATTTATTGGCGGCCTCCTGCAGTTTCTTTTCAGTCTCAGCGATGACGCCGCCAAACTTTTCAAATTCGGTCTTCACACCCCCCAGCAGTGCCCAGACTTCAGATGAGCGCTTTTCAATGGCCAAGGTGCGAAACCCCATCTGTAGGCTATTGAGCATAGCGGCCGTATTGGTGGGGCCGGTCACGACCACACGGTAATCGCGCTGCAGGCTCTCGGCCAGGCCGGTGCGTCGCAGCACCTCGGCGTAGAGGCCCTCGGTGGGAAGGTACATCACTGCAAAGTCGGTTGTATGCGGCGGCTCGATATATTTTTCCTTGATCTTTTTGGCCTCGCCTCGGATGCGTACTTCCAGCGCTTTTGCTGCCTCTTCGACCATGGTGTTATCCGACTGATCGTGGGCATCTAAGAGCCGCTGATAGTCCTCGATCGGAAACTTCGCATCGATGGGCAGCCAGACCGGCTGATCATCGGCGCGGCCAGGCAGACGAATGGCAATCTCCACCCGCTCGGCCGCACCTGGCCGGGTTGCCATGTTTTTCTCATATTGATCCCGAGTGAAGATCTGTTCAATCAGTGCCTCGAGCTGGAACTCGCCCCAGGTGCCACGGGTTTTCACGTTGGTGAGCACGCGTTTTAAGTCGCCCACGCCGGAGGCCAGGCTCTGCATTTCCCCCAGGCCACGCTGAACGAGTTCAAGACGCTCCGAGACCAGCTTAAATGATTGACCCAGACGTTCCTCTAACGTGGCGTGGAGTTTTTCATCCACCGTCTTGCGCATCTGCTCGAGTTTTTCAGCGTTGTCTTTCTGAATCGAGGCAAGCTGTTCATTTAAGACATTGCGGACCCGCTCTGCGCTTTGTTCGGCCGTCTGGCCCATCTGGGTTAGCCGCTCACCCATGTCTTTTTTCACGGAGTCCAGCGTCAGCTGAATTTGGGTTGCCAACGACTCCAGCCGTTTTTCTTGAATACCCGATACGGCATTGGCCACTTCTTTTAAAGCGTTGACCTCTTTGCCCAATGACTCCACCCGGCCCACCAGCTCTTGCAAACGCGGATCCTCACCGCCAGCGCCCGAGCGGCGCAGCAATATCAGGGCCAACGCTGCGACAACCAGTACGGTGAGCAGGGTAAGGATTGGAAGAAGGTCAGTCATCGAAGCGGTTCCCGTAAAAATGTACAGGCCGAGGATAAGTGAGTCCAGGGTCGCACACTGAGCCTACTCCTTTATGGGGATTGCGGATTGAGGTTCCATAGTGCTAAAGTATATCCATGTATATACTTAGTAAACAACGCCGATGAAACTTCAGATCTCCCGCTGGGGTAACAGCCTGGCCGTGCGCCTGCCCGTTGATTGCCTGAAATCGGCCGGCCTGACCGAGGGCGACACGATTGAGGCAGAAATCACCCCGGGGGGTGAGATTCTGCTTCGGCCCAACGTTCAATTCGATAGGACGTCGCTTCTTAAGCGCCTTGAAAAACTGCATGAAAAAATACCAGTGTCTCCGTCGGTCATCGATCAGTTACGCCGGGCAAACCGCTACTAAATGATCTACGTAGATACGAGTGTCGTGGTCTCGATCGTAGTACCAGAACCTCAAAGCCCAACTGCGATGGCTTGGTTCGCTCGCGCGGAGACCTCACTGACAAGCTCTTGGTGGCTACTGCCCGAGGCCCACAGCGCCATTTCACTTAAACGAAGGCTAAAACACATCAGCGACGCTCAGGAGGCGATGGCGAGACGAGAATTGGAGCATTTCATCAAAAACGCGGTACGACTAATTCCCGCTTCCATAGATGTCTTTAAGCTGGCCGCCCGATTGACAGGCCAACATCACCAAAATCTGCGGGCTGGAGACGCGCTACATGTCGCGAGCGCAAAAATCAGCGGTGCAAAATCTCTCGCGACCTTCGATACCGTCATGGCAAGAACTGTAGAGATGAACGGAATCGCGAACGTTTTTAACCATCCCGCCTGAGATCAGGCAAAAAACAACGTTGCCAGTCCCAGGAAAATAAAGAAACCCATCGAGTCCGTGCTAAAGGTCAGCAGCACGGATGACCCGAGCGCGGGATCCCGGCCGATCCGATCCAGCACGTAGGGCACCAATAGGCCGATCAGGGCGCCGATCAATAAATTCAGCAGCATCGCCAGCATCATGGTGAGTCCGAGCATCACTCCCTGATCCGTATCGCTATAGAGCCACCAGGCAAATAGGCCTGCAATCGATCCCCAGACCAAGCCATTGAGCATTGCGATCGAGAGCTCCTTCGCAAATAGACGCGGCGCATTTTTTGCATTGACCTGGCCCAAGGCGATGGAGCGAATAAACAGGGTCATGGTCTGATTGCCAGAGTTGCCTGCAATGCCCGCCACAATCGGCATCAGGGCGGCCAGCGCCACCACCCGCTCAATGGTGCCCTCAAATGCGCCAATCACGCGCGAGGCAAAAAACGCCGTGCACAGATTTAACGCCAGCCAAAGCCAGCGGTTTTTTGCAGACGCCCATACCGATGCAAAAAGATCTTCCTCTTCGCGCAGGCCGGCCTGGGCAAGTACATCCTGTTCACTTTCTTCACGAATCACATCCACCACTTCATCGACCGTCAGTCGGCCAATAATCCTGCCCTGCGGATCCACCACCGGCGCTGAGACCAGGTCGTAACGCTCAAACGCGAGCGCCGCATCACCCGCTTCATCCAACGGCTCAAGCCGCATGACATCGACCATCATCAGCTCGCGGACCAGCGTCTCCGGCTCATGGACCAACAGCCGACCTATCGGCAGGCTGCCCTGCAGCCGATCCTCGCGATCAACTACAAACACTTGATCCGTATTGCTGGGCAACTCATCAAAGCGTCGCAGATAACGCAGTACGACCTCAAGACTCACGTCATCGCGAATCGTGACCATCTCGAAATCCATGCGTGCGCCAACGCTGCCCTCGGGATACGACATCGCGGTCCGAAGCTGTTCTCGCTCTTCAATCGAGAGGCCCTCGCTGACTTCCTCAACCACCTCTTCCGGAAGGTCAGGGGCCAGCGCCGCAAGATCATCAGGCTCCAGCGTTTCGGCAGCAGCAACCAACTCCTCGCGGTCCATCGACGCAATGAGGGTCTCGCGGACCGCATCCGAAACCTCGACAAGAATTTCTCCGTCGCGCTCGGCCCGCACCAGCTCCCAGATGATCAGCCGCTCTTCACGCGGCAGAGCCTCAAGGATGTAGGCGATATCGGCCGGATGCAGCCGATCAAGTCGCGACTGCAATGCAGCCTGATGTTGTTTGAGCACGAGCTGTTCAACCAGCGATTGGCGATCTGCAGCAACGGAATGCTGCTCGCGATGGACAAGATCACTCTCAAGGCGCTGACGCGCGAGGATCTCCTGGACCTCGGCCAAGGCCAGCTGCGCGGCCTCAGGGTCGCGAAGTGAAGAGGAGTGATCGATTGTCTCGGTCATAGGCCTGAAACCGGCCACCGCACAGCAGTCTGCAGTTCGGTGACGTCGGCTAAGAGGGTGGCGCTAACTGTAAACGCAATTCGGCCAATACCGAAGCGGTTTCCGGCCGAATACCCCGCCACAGGAAGAATGCCTCGGCCGCCTGCTCCACCAACATGCCCAGGCCATCGGCGACCCGGGTGGCACCCGCCTGCTGGGCCTGCTGCATGAATACGGTGGGCGCTGGCCCATACATCATGTCCACCGCAGCCCGCGCTCGAGACAACACGCTGGGATGAATTGCAAGCTGCTGCTCGGCCAGACTCGCTGAAGTCGCGTTGATCACCAGCTCGGGCCCGGCCGCAGTCCAAGGCTCAGCCAGCAACTCCAGAGGTGCCACCGATAGCCAATCGGCTGCAGTCGCATCCAGGCTCTGCCAACGGGCCGCGACCTCCTGGGCTTTTTGCAAATTGCGATTCACCAGCAGAAGGCTTCGAATCCCCGACTCACGAAGCGGGCCCACAATGCCCTGGGCCGCGCCACCTGCGCCAATCACGAGAACACTCGCATCCTGCAAGGCACCCGCTGCGCCCAGCAGACGCTCACAATCCCTTACCAAGCCAATGCCATCCGTGTTGTCTGCGAAAACCTGATGGCCATCAAATCGCAAGGTGTTCACGGCACACGCCGATAAGGCCCGCGCAGAGATTTCCCAGTCGGCCGCCCGGGCGAGCGCGAAGGCATGCTCCTTGAGCGGCACTGTGAGATTCACGCCGCCCCAGCCATTGGCAATGAGGCGCTCAATTTCAGCAGCGAGTTCTGCGGGCTCCACTTGAATCGCCTGATATTCCAGATCCTCACCCGTCTGCTGCGCGAACATGGCATGAATCACCGGAGACTTGCTGTGCGCAATTGGGCTTCCCAGCACGGCATAGTGTCTGGGCAACATGATCGAATCCTCCTCGGTCTCCGGCTGCATCGACAGCACCTGCACGAATCTTGCCTGAAGGCTGAGCTCCAATGCATCTGCGGCGAGAATATCCAACTCGACTTCCACGCCCGGCGTTAATTCAGGCGCATCAGCACAGCGGCAAATTAGTGGTGCCCGACGCAGCCGAAATCCGCCCCCCCGCAGTGCGATCGCAGGCTCACGCAGTGGGATGCCCGCGCCACTTGCCGTCCATGACTCATGATTTTCAAGTCCGTGCCCCATTGCTAGCCAGCGCTGGGCCCAATACGACTCCATGGTCTGCTGAAAATCGGCGTAGTGGTTATAGGCTTCATCGAATTGGGTCACACTCGAAAATAAATCGGCCTCGTTGCCACGATAGACCGGCTGACGATGACCCAACACCGCCAGCATCTGCCATTGATTCAACAAATCACTGAAACGTCTGAGCGGCGAGGTCGACCAGGCGTAGTTCTGAACACCCAGTCCCTGATGCGGGCCCGGCTGTGTTTGCATTCGCACTCGGCCCAGCGTCTGAACCCGATAGACCGCAGGCAGTCGGGCCAGTGCAAGCGCATCGCCCCAGGTGGTGTTGGCCAGAATCATGAACTCCGAAACCAGCACATCGACTGCGGAGCCACGACGCCGCTCGATGATCTGCGGCAGGCCGTCACCCGCAAATAAGGCCTGTGGATTAGAGGCATTCCACTGCACGTAAAAATTAAAGTCGGGCCGTCCCGTTGCCTCCGGCCGGCCGCGCACCTGCTCTCTGGCCTGACGCAGGCGCCTTGCCAACATCAGCAATGGCTTTAGGCCCGCCCAGGGCAAATCTACTGATGCAATTTGCTCGTCAGGAAATTCAAGGGCCCGCTCCCACTCACCGAGCCGAATGTTTTGTTGAATCTGTACACGCTCAAGGCGCGACTGGCTGGCGATGCGTTCGCCTTCTGAGTTGAAGTCCACATACAAGGAAAGCGCCGGCCGAGCCCGTCCTTCATCGAGCGAATACGCGGCAATCACTGCCTCGGGCAGCATGGTGATTTTCTCGCCCGGGAAATACACCGTCGAAGCCCGTTCGCGGGCCGACCGGCCCAACGCACTCTCAGGTCCAATGGCCGCCGCTGGCGCGGCGATATGAATGCCAACCCGCCAGCCGCCCTCGGCCAGCTCCTGTAGTGAGAAGGCGTCGTCAATCTCAGTGGTGGTCGCATCATCAATCGAATAGGCTGGGCTCGGTGACTGCGGCAATGAAAGCCGCTCGGACTGACGCACTATTAAATCGATTTCATCAGCAGCAACATCAATTGCGGTGCCCGCAGGAAAACACTGCTGCAGAAAGCGGGCCCGATGCAGGCTATAAGCGCTTGGTAAAGCGCCACGCGATAGCAGCAGCCGGGCCGGTGCCATCTGTAAGGCCTGGGCTGCGGACTCTAAGGCCTTAAACGCCACCGACTGCTTATCAGGCCGCACCAAGAGCATCAGCGCCCGCTCTTTGATTTCAGTGGGCATCTCGCCAGCGACGATGGCCTCGTGCAGCCGTTGCTGCTCGAGCGCTGCTTGACGCTTGCGCTCCGCCCCGGCGAGTGCAGCCTTCAACGCGTCCTGCGGCGCCGCCCGATAACGGCCGCGGCCCTTACGATAAAAATACATTGGCGACTGATGCAGCGCCATAAGGAGGCCCGCCGACTCATCACTACGCGGCGTATTTGAAAATACCTCTCGAGCGAAGTCGGAAAAACTGAATTCATCTTGCGGGGCGCACTCCCAGAGAAACTGGGGATCGAGGCTCTGGGCGATCTCTTGAGCAGCAGGCATCAACGCATCACGGCCTGGCTGCTCAAACGTCAGCAGCACAGCGGTGCGCTTGATCTTGGACCGCTTGCCCGAGGCCATCTCGACCTGAAGACTTGCGTCACTCTCGGAAAAGAGCGTGCCAACTTTAAAGGCGCCGTCTTCTTCAAAAAGTACAAACATGGCCAAAAACTCGCTTGCCTTCGGCTTAAGCCAGCGCAGCGAGCAGACGCTCGTGAATGCCGCCAAAGCCACCGTTACTCATCACAACGATCCGGTCGCCCGGCGTTGCTGCCTGCGCAACTGCCGCCACCAACGTCTGCAAGTCAGCATGGGCCTGGGCTTTGGGGCCAAGCGGCAAAAGGGCCGCATTTAAATCCCAATCTAGGCCGCCCGAATATCCAAACACGGCATCGGCCGACTCAAGGCTGGATGCAAGCCGAGATGACATCACGCCCAGTTTCATGGTGTTTGAGCGCGGCTCTAATACAGCGATCAGGCGGCCTGGAGACTGAAGACGCTGCATTTGTGCGCGCAATCCGTCCAGCGTCGTGGCAATTGCGGTGGGATGGTGGGCAAAATCATCCAGCACCTGAATGCCGCGGACCTCGCCGCGCAGCTGCATCCGACGCTTTACGCCGCGAAAGCCAGAAATCGCGGCACAGGCCTGATCCGCCGCTACGCCAGTGGCATGGGCTGCGGCAATTGCGGCCAGAATATTGCTGCGATTGTGCGCACCGAGTAAGGGCGAAGCGACCCGGCCCTGCAGCGCGCCCTTCCAAAAAACCTCAAAGACCTCTTGATCTTGGCTGCCCTGAACAGGGCCAGTCGACCAGTGTTCAGAGTGCTGAAAAAAATCGATAGGTGTCCAGGCTCCGCGGTCGATCACCCGAGCCAATGCAGGCTCGCGGCCATTCACGATCAGCCGGCCCGCTGCCGGGAGGGTTCGGATCCAATGGTGAAACTGGGTCTCAATCGCAGCGAGATCCGGAAAAATATCCGCGTGATCAAATTCGAGATTATTCAAAACGGCGATCTCGGCCCGGTAATGCAGAAACTTTGA
>JAGWXV010000035.1 GCA_018969705.1 Betaproteobacteria bacterium | reverse complement strand
CAGGAGCAGCTGCAGCCCCGTGTGCTGGAGATGTTTCGCAAGGAGTCCTCGGACCCAGCGATTTTTCGTGAAATGGGCGAGATGGGCTTTCTTGGGCCCTATCTTCCTGCGGACTATGGCTGCGCCGGTGTCAACTATGTCTCCTATGGCCTGATTGCCCGCGAGATTGAGCGCATTGATAGTGGCTTTCGCTCTATGATGAGTGTGCAGAGTTCTTTGGTCATGCTACCGATTTATGAATTTGGCACCGAGGAGCAGCGTCAGAAATACCTGCCCAAGCTTGCCAAAGGAGAGTGGATCGGTTGTTTTGGTCTAACGGAGCCTGATCATGGCTCCGATCCAGCCGGCATGGTGACCCGTGCCAAAAAAGCACCCGGCGGCTACTTGCTGACCGGCTCAAAGACCTGGATTTCCAACAGCCCCATTGCCGATGTCTTCGTGGTCTGGGCCAAGGACGATGCCGATGAAATTCGCGGCTTTATTCTCGATAAGGGCATGAAGGGCCTGACCGCACCCCCCATTCATGGCAAGGTTGGGCTGCGGGCCTCCATTACTGGAATGATCATGATGGACCAGGTCTTTGTGCCTGAAGAAAACGCTTTTCCAGATGTCCGTGGATTGAAGGGGCCGTTTACCTGCTTGAATTCCGCTCGTTATGGCATCTCCTGGGGAGTGCTGGGCGCGGCTGAATCCTGCTGGCATACCGCCCGGCAATATGTACTGGATCGCAAGCAGTTCGGCCGGCCCTTGGCCGCCAATCAGCTGATTCAGCGCAAGCTTGCGGATATGCAGACTGAAATCGCGCTGGCAACACAGGCCGTTTTGCGTCTTGGCCGGATGAAAGATGAACATACTGCAGCGGTTGAGATCACATCAATCGTGAAGCGCAATAACTGCGGCAAGGCCCTCGATATTGCCCGGACAGCCCGCGATATGTTGGGTGGCAATGGAATTAACGATGAATATGGTGTGATTCGTCATATGGTGAATCTCGAGGTGGTCAACACCTACGAAGGCACCCACGATATTCACGCACTCATCTTGGGCCGAGCGCAGACGGGCCTTCAGGCCTTTTTCTAAGCATTCGCTGTATGGATCGGATTGACGTCCTCGTCATCGGGGCCGGCGTCATCGGTTTGGCCATCGCTCGCGAGCTGGCCCAGGCGGGTCGCGAAGTGGTGATTCTAGAGGGCCAGTCGGCCATTGGCACTGGCACCAGCTCACGTAATTCGGGTGTGATTCATGCAGGGATTTATTACCCGACGGGATCCAATAAGGCTCGCTGGTGTGTCGAGGGCCGGCATCTGCTCTATGCCTATGCCAGGAAGCATCACCTGAACCATCGACGCACTGAGAAATTGATCTTGGCAGCAAGCTCCGAGTCGGCGCGGCTCGAAAACCTTTTTAAGACTGGCCTTGCCAATGGCGTAGACGACCTCACGATGATCAGTGGACAAAAGGCCCGGTCCATGGAGCCAGAATTGCGCTGTGATATCGCAATCCATTCGCCATCGACGGGCATTATTGATGTGCATGATCTGATGCTCGCGCTTTTGGGGGATGCGCAGGCCCATGGTGCGACGCTGGCATTGCAGAGTCGGTTTGATCGCAGCACGTGGGCCAATGGGCGCTGGGAGTCTGAAATCCTTGGCCAAAAGGTTGCGTGCGACTGGCTCATCAATGCTGCGGGCTTGGATGCTGCTGCGGTCGCCAGCCGCATCGAGGGCCTGGGTGGGCAGCACATCCCAAAGATGTTTTTCGCTAAGGGCAGCTATGCAAGGCTGCAGGGCCGGCCGCCGTTTTCGCGGCTGATTTATCCGGTGCCTGTTCCGGGTGGCTTGGGCACCCATCTGACACTTGACTGTGGTGGCCAGGCCCAGTTTGGGCCGAATGTGCAGTGGCTCGATACGCCCTCGGCCCAGCAGATCGAGACCGGATTAATTCAAGCCTTCGATTACGCGGTCAATGCAGATGAGCTAGAAGGCTTTGAGCGCGATGTGCGGAGTTGGTGGCCAGGGCTGCCCAACGGTGCGCTGACGCCAGGCTATTCAGGTGTTCGACCCAAACTTTCCGGTCCGGGCGAGCCCGCGGCCGACTTCATGCTGCAGGGCCCGTCCGATCACGGATGCCCAGGACTAATTAATCTATTTGGCTTTGAATCGCCGGGCCTTACGTCATGCCTGGCGATTGGCCGTGCGGTCCGCGCGATCGTCTGAATAGCTGGCTGGCCAGTGCAAGGCCAAATCCGATAAATCCTGCAATATCGCTGGTGGCAGAGGGATAGGTTAAGGCCAATCCCGCACCAATGAGCAGCCAGCGTTCAATCAGCTTAGTCTTAAGAATGAACCAGCTCTGCAGACCACCTGCAAGGGCGATGATGCCCACGGATGCAGTAAAGGTGATCCATGCGATATCGGTCCAGTTGGCCTTGGCCAAGGCCTTGGTGGAGCCCATCAGTAGCAGGGCCACACCAGCGGGGTCGAGCACAAAGATAAACGGCACCAGAATTGCAGGCGCAACATATTTCCAGCTCTGGAATGTGGTGCGATAGGGATTGCCTTTGCAGATTGCTGCTGCTGCAAAGGGCGCCAAGGCGGTCGGCGGGGAGACCTCAGAGAGCACGGCATAGTAGAAGATGAACATATGGGCAGCGAATTCGGGCACACCAAGTTTGATTAGGGCAGGTGCTGCGACCACTGCACAGATGATGTAGGAGGCGGTCACCGGAACCGCTAAGCCGACGATCCATACAATCAGGGCGGTGAACAGGGCAGTCAGAAAAAGTGATCCGCCCGCGTATTCAATCACGATAGCGCTAAATTTCAGGCCAAGGCCAGTAAGCACAACCACCCCAACAATTAAACCTGCGCCGGCGCAGGTTGCGGCAATCGATAGGACCTGAGTAAAGCCATTGGAAAGGGCCTCGGTGAGCCGTGATTGATAAAGCCCCTTCCAGAGCGGGGCCCGGCCAGTTAAGACCTCATACGGAATCATTGCCGAGTCTCGTCGCAAAAAACTGGTGAGAAGCGAAGCGACTGTCGCCCAGAAGACCGACATGATGGGCGAAAAGCCCATCAGCATAAACAGCACAATCGATATCAGCGAGAAAAAGTGGAACCAATATTTTTTTGCGAGCTCCCACGCACTCTCAACACCCGGAAGGGTCTGGCCCGACATGTTGTATTTGCGGGCGTCGATCTGGACCATCACAAATAGCCCCAGATAAAACAAAAAGGTGGGGATTGTGGCCATCAGCAGCACATCGAGATACGAGATCTTCAAAAACTCTGCAATCAAAAACGCTGCGGCGCCCAGGACCGGAGGCGAAATGATTGCGCCCAGGCCGCCTGCGGCCAGCAGACCACCGGCGGCATTACGGTCATAGCCGGCCTTGGTCAGCATGCTGTGGGCCACCGAGCCCACTGTCACCGTGGTAGCCACGCCTGAGCCCGATGGACCCCCCATCAAAAATGAAGAAAGCACTACGGTACGGCCAACGCTCGAGGTTTTTCCGCCCATCGCAGAAAACGAAAAATCAATGAAAAATTTTCCCGCACCGCTGAACTGAAGAAAGGCGCCGAAAATGGTGAAAAGAATAATTAGTGATGAGGAGACATCCACGGCAACTCCGAAGATGCCCTCCAGTGTCATGTACATAAAACCAACCAGCCGGGACAAGTCATAGCCCTTGTGGGTCCACGGCGCGGGAAGCGAGTCACCGAAAAGCGCGTACAACAAAAATGCGATCGTTACTGATAGCAGCACCAATCCATTGGTTCGGCGGACAGCCTCCAAGATGAGCAGGATCAGAACCCCGCCAAAGGCGACATCCATGGGCAGCGGGAAGGTGTTTCGATCGGTGAAGTTATCCCCGCCACGAATTGCATACACCAGGGCCGCAATCGCAAGACCAGCAAACACGATATCCCACCACATCAGCCGATTCTTATAGCGGGCGGCAATCGGAAAAGTAATAAAAATGAATGCCAACACCATGACCACATGGGTCATCCGCATGATCTGGGCCGGAACAATTGCATAGGCGGAGTACAGGTGAAACAGCGACATCCCGACAGCGACCAGCGTGAGGACCACGGCCAACACGCCGCCGTAGTTGCTGGTGTCGCCTTCTTCTTCTTTGATTAGGCTCTCGACCCGCTGGCGAGTCTCGGCATCAAGATCGCCCTCGGGTACGCCCATCTTCTGCAGGGAGTCACTCATATTGATACCTTCGCGGTTACGCTGACCAGATTTAGACGCCGAGTTTTAAAAGCGAAAGCCCGCATTATGCGGGCTTTCGGCTTGTCTTGGGTGATGAACGGCTGAGCGATCAGTTAAGCTTGCCACCCTTTTCTTGAATAAACTTTACAGCACTCGGGTGGAAGGGGATTGGGCTGGAGGCCTGTTTCTGGTTCGGAATCGTCACGCTGGAGTACTCCTTGTGGACTGCAACCAGATCCTTATGGTGATCAAACACTGCTTTCACGATCTTGTAAGCCTGATCATCGGGCATCTTGGCGTTGACCACCAGAATATTGGCGACCGAGGCGATCTTGTTATCGGCATCCATTCCTGAATAAGTGGCGCGGGGAATAGTATCGGCATAGTAGAGATCGCCGTATTTCTTGTTCATTGCGGCGACGGCCTCAGCGTGATCGATCATGCGGATCTTGGTTCCGGGGGTGCTTGCTAGATCGGTCACGGCCGCGGTGGGCAGACCACCGACCCAGAAAAATGCGTCGACTTTTTTATCCTTAATTGCATTGACAGACTCGGCAACGCTTAAACGCTCACGGGTCATGTCTTTGTTTGGATCCAGGCCAGCGGCCTCAATTAAGCGCAGGGCCATGACTTCGGTGGCGCTGCCGGGACTTCCGGTTGCAACCCGCTTACCTTTGAGATCGCGCATTGTCTTGATGCCAGTGGACTCTACAGTCACGACATGCATACGGTTGGGGTACAGCACCAGCAGGGTCCGCAGGTCGACTTTCCGGCCGGTGAATTTATCAACACCGCGGGCGGCATCCAGCGCAGCATCCACCATGGAGAAGCCAACATAGGGTTTGCCGCTGGCAATCAGGTTCAGGTTATCGACTGAGCCGCCGGTGACCTCAGCGGTAGCCTGCATGCCCGCAACATGCTTGGAGAGCACGGCCGCAAGGCCGCCGCCCATGGGGTAATAGACCCCGCCGGTGCCGCCGGTCGCAATCGAGATGTTTTGGGCGAAAACGCTGCTGGAGGCCGCAAGAGCGAGTGCGGCAAAAAGCTTAGGAAGGCGCATGTATAGTCCTTTTGAGGTGGGTCACAGAAGGCTTAGAGGGTCTCAGGTGGGGTCTATTTTTTCAAGTCGTTTGGCCCTGCCCAGACCTAGGAAAACTACTAGGAACCCCTAGAAAAGTACGTTTTTTTCGGGAGACAGCGCGTGAACACAGAGCGGCACTTGTTGGTCGTGGGCGGAGGCACCATGGGTGTTGATATCGCCGCCTCATTTGCGATTTATGGATGGGCCGTCACGATTGTGAACCCAGCCGATCGCCGGTTTGAGTCGATCCAAGATCGATTCGATCTGGCCATTGCCAGGCTCGGCAGGCCCACCGGCAGTCGGCCCGCTTTGGTGCGGGCACTTTCTCAGGTGCGATGGGAAAAAATTGATTTGGTCATCGAGGCGGCTCCGGAGTCACTGCCGATTAAGCAGAGTGTCTTTCGAGAGCTTGAATTGCTGGCCCGGCCTGACACGCCACTTTGCAGTAACTCCTCAGCCCTGCCCATTAGCAGTATTGGGCAGGGCCTTCAGTCGCAGCATCGCATGCTGGGCACGCATTACTTTATGCCGGCCCATCTTGTGCCGGGGGTCGAGGTGGTCTGTTCCGCCAAGACTGACCCCGTGGTTGCAGACTCAGTCGCCGATGTGCTTCGGGCAGTGGGCAAGGTACCGATTCGAGTGAAGCGGGATCTGCCGGGTTTTTTAGTGAATCGTCTGCAGCATGCAGTCTCTCGTGAGGCCCTGAGTCTGATGGATCGGGGCATTGTCTCGGCCGAGGATATTGATGCAGCGGTTCGGTTTGGGTTCGGATTTCGTTATCTTGCTGCAGGCCCTTGCCTGCAGCGCGACCATGCGGGACTCGATATCCACCATGCGGCTGCAGGATCGATTTATCCTGACCTCTGCAATGACGCCCAGCCCAGCGCTTCGCTGACGCGCCTCGTCAGCGAAGGGGCAATTGGCATGAAGGCGGGCCGGGGCTTTTATGCTTGGACACCTGAGCGAATAGCAAGCGAGCGGGAGCGCTACGAGACGTTACTTGCCGCCGCAAGCGAGCTTTTGGCCGCCGAAATCTCAGAGGCCCGAGATCGAAAATCCGATTGAGTCGACATCGGCCAAGAGGCTGTCGCGCTCTGCAGGACTTAAGGCCACCAGCGGCGGCCGGACTGCGGCCCACTGCGCATCGCCGCTATATCGGGCGACCGCCGCTTTCATTGCAGCAATCATCGGGCGGCGCTGAAAGACCGAACGTACCCGGTCCAGTTCGGACTGCTGTTGATCTGCATTGGGCTGCTGCCAATTGGCAGCAAGGCCAGCAATCGCACCGGGGTTGACATTGGCCGTGGCCGAAATGCAGCCGACACCGCCGGCGCGCAGGGTCCGCATTAAAAAAGATTCGGCGCCGGCATACATGCGAAATCCTGTGCTGTTAAATGCCTGCATGACAGACTCGGTATAGGCCCAATCTCCCGAGCTGTCTTTCATTCCCACAACGGTCTTTGGGTAGGCTTTGATCAGCCGTTCAATTAAGGCGATCGAAAAGCCGACCTTGGCCACGGGTGGGATGTTGTAGAGGTAGACCTGCAGCCTCGGGTGGGCGACGGCTTCGATGATGGTGGCAAAGTAGGCAAACAGGCCGTCATCGGAGACGTCTTTGTAATAAAAGGGTGGCAGGGTCAGCGTGCCAGCACAGCCCGCCTCGACTGCGGCGCGGGTGAGCGTGATGGCATCGGTGACCGCGCAGGCACCCGAGCCCGGCATCATTTGGTCGGCGGGCAGGCCAGCGTCAATCAGCGCTTGAAGTGTCTGAATCCGCTCAGCAACCGACATTGAATTGGCCTCGGAATTGGTGCCAAAAATGGCAAGGCCCACCTGGTGAGACAGCAGCCATCGGCATTGGCGCGCTAGTCGTTGGGCATCCGGCGCGCCCTTGGCATCAAACGGAGTGATAACCGGCGCTAAAACGGCGGGAAGTGTCGATGGATGGTGGGCCATGGTTTTACTCTCGGCTCAGTTTTTATCTTGGAATCGTCACGGTAATTGGTGGCCGCAGAAAATGAAAATCGGCCCCTTCATCCGCCCCGAGTACTGCATCAAGAAATAGTTTTCGATAACCGCGCTCTGCGGTCGGCGGCGTGAAGGCTTGCGACTCTCGGCGACGCTTCAATTCATCATCCTCTACAAGCAGGCTGATCGTGCGGCCGGCAACATCAAGGCGAATTCGATCCCCGGTCTGCACCAGACCCAGCGGGCCGCCGATCGCCGACTCGGGGCTGACATGTAAAACAACCGTGCCCGCAGCCGTGCCACTCATTCGGCCATCCGAGATGCGGACCATGTCGGTGACGCCTTGGCGGGCGAGTTTTCGTGGAATCGGCAGGGCACCGGCCTCGGGCATCCCCGGGGCGCCCTTGGGTCCAATATTTTTGAGCACCAAGATGTCTTGGGCTTGAACGTCTAAATCATCCGCATCAATTCGTGCCGCCATCTCCTGGAGATTTTCAAACACGACCGCACGGCCTTCGTGCTGCACCAATTCACGACGGGCAGCAGACTGCTTGACGATAGCGCCTAGCGGCGCGAGGTTGCCAAACAAGACAGCGAGACCGCCTTGCTCATAAATGGGATCAGAGAGCGGCCGAATCACTTTCTGTGCAAATGGTTCAGGGCTACGGTCAATCTGTTCACCGAGAGTGGCCCCAGAAATCGTTAGGCAATCCAGGTGCAGCAGGGGCTTTAATTCGCGAAGCAGGCGGGGCATTCCACCGGCGTGATGGAAGTCCTCCATGTAGTGCTGGCCCGAGGGCTTTAGATCAACCAGCACCGGCGTTTCTCTGGCGAACCGATCTAGTCGCTGCAAATCGATCTTGATCCCCAGCCGGCCGGCCAGTGCCGTAAGGTGGATGAGTGCATTGGTCGAGCCACCGATAGCCAGCAAAACACGCAGCGCATTTTCAAATGCCTGCGGTGTCAGTATTTTCTTCGGCGTAAGCTGTCGGGCGATTAATGCCACTGCAGCTGCGCCACTGGACTCCGCCACTCGAATGCGATCGGCGCTCACCGCCGGCGGTGAGGCGCCGCCTGCTACCGACAGGCCCAGGACTTCAGTGACGCAGGCCATTGTGCTTGCAGTACCCATCACTGAGCAGGTGCCAACGCTGGCCACCAGCTGATCGTTGACCGAATCAATTTCCTGCTGATCAATTTCGCCGGCTCGAAATTTCGCCCAGTAACGACGGCAGTCAGTGCAGGCACCGACCCGCGTACCGGCATGAGCGCCGGTGAGCATGGATCCTGTGATGAGTTGAACGGCAGGAAGCTCTGCCGATGCGGCCGCCATCAGCTGTGCGGGAACCGTTTTATCGCAGCCACCAATCAGCACCACTGCGTCCATGGGTTGGGCCCGAATCATCTCTTCGGTCTCCATGGCCATAAGATTGCGTAAAAACATACTGGTCGGCTGCGCGAAACTCTCATGCAGCGAGATCGTTGGGAACTCGATCGGCAGGCCGCCGGCGAGCATCACACCGCGTTTGACTGCCTCAATGAGTTGCGGCATGTTGCCGTGGCAGGGATTAAAGCCGCTTCCGGTGTTGGCGATGCCAACAATGGGCCGATTCAGCGCATCCTCGGTAAAGCCTGCGCCCTTGATAAAAGCCTTTCGCAAAAAAAGCGAGAAGTCTTGGTCGCCGTAACTCACCAGCCCCTGGCGAAGGCCCGATTTCGATTCACTACTCATAACGGATGTTGTCGTGTTGAGAGAATGACGATATCAAGATTCGCGGCCGAGGCCGTCGGGACGGCCTTGGGCAATACCCTGATAAAATTTAAATCCGTGGAAGCGTGGCAGAGCGGTTGAATGCACCGGTCTTGAAAACCGGCGAGGGCGCAAGTCCTCCGTGAGTTCGAATCTCACCGCTTCCGCCA
>JAGWXV010000034.1 GCA_018969705.1 Betaproteobacteria bacterium | reverse complement strand
GGCCTGAGCCTTCGCCGAGCGCACGAACCTGCGCCATCCACTCTTCTGAGCATTCCAAGCCATCTCTGGCAGCCTTGCGGGCGAGGTCGAATCGTCGCAGGCCGGGCAGCCGGACCTCGGGATCAGACAGCATTACTGCGGTGAGATCTGCAAATCGGGCGTGGTAGGTCTCCGCGCCTCCGAGGGCCTCTGGGTCAATGGCCAGGAAGACTTGGCCGAGTTTAGGCGGGTTACCCTCATCGATGAAAAACGAATCTGCCTCGGCACCAAAGTGTGCACCGGTGAGCGTGGTCACCATCAACTCCACCATCAGGGCGAGCATCGCACCTTTTGCGCCACCCATCGGCAGCATCATGCCCGTCAGCGCGGCCTTCGCATCAGTGGTGGGATTGCCTGCAGCGTCCAGGGCCCAGCCCTCCGGGATGGACTTACCTGCCTTTGCGGCAACCATGATCTTGCCGCGTGCAACTTCGGATAACGATAAGTCAATCAGTAAAGGGTCCGCCTGACGGCGAGGGAAAATCGCAGCGATCGGATTGGTGCCGAAAATCGCGCGTTTTCCGCCCCAGGCGGGCATGGCGGCAGGCGAGTTTCCCATGGCCCAGCCCACCATTCCTGCCTCTGAGATTTTTAGTAGGTGATTGCCCGCAACCCCAAAGTGATGACTATTGGTGACTGCAGCAATCGAAATTCCAGTCTGGTGGGCTTGTTCAATTGCCGCAGCGACTGCGGTCGCGCAGGCAGGGAAAGCGAAACCGTTGCACGCGTCGACCAGCACGGCCGATGGAGAACGTTTTCTGATTTTCGGTACTGCCGTCGCATCCACACGGCGGTGCCGCACATGGGCGAGATACATCGGCACACGGGAGAGCCCATGGGAGGCAAGACCTTGGGATTCAGCAAGTAGCAAGGCGTCAATGGTGGGTTCGGCCTGATGGGGCGCAACCCCGTGGGCGCTGAATGCGCTTGCGCAGAGGCTGCGGACCTCTTCGATAGAAACTCTCATGCGGGCGGGGTAGCGTTGATGAAGAAGGCGGCGATGCGTTCGGCAATCATCGTGGAGACGCGTGCATTGGATTCCTGCGTCAGTCCTGCAATGTGGGGAGTCAGAATCAGCCGGGGGTTATCGGCTGGCAGCTGGCCTGCCAGCGGGGGCTCGTGATCAAAGACATCGAGCGCTGCGCCTGCGAGTCGCTCCTCGCGCAGCGCCTGAATCAAGGCGTGCTCATCAATAATGCCGCCGCGTGCCGTATTGATTAATACAGCGCTGGACTTCATTAGTGCCAGTCGTTTTGCGTTAAATAAATGCCGTGTTGATGGCGTCAATGGCACATGCAGGCTAACGACATCCGCCTTGCTCAGCAGCAGCTCCAGGTCCGGGCAGTGGCTGACCTGATGCAGCCGGTAGGCTTCGTGTTCGGCAGGTAGTGCAGGATCAAACGCCATGACCTGCATACCAAAGGACTTCACCAGATCACTGACGCGTCGCCCAATCGTGCCAAAGCCAACGAG
This sequence comes from Betaproteobacteria bacterium, assembly GCA_018969705.1. Taxonomy (GTDB): domain Bacteria; phylum Pseudomonadota; class Gammaproteobacteria; order Burkholderiales; family Burkholderiaceae_A; genus Lacustribacter. The sequence goes on along the minus strand of JAGWXV010000034.1, from coordinate 7,678 downwards.
CCCCATGACTTTGCCGTGCAGCTCATGGCCGTTTGAGAGGACGGGCCTGGGCCACTGGCCGTTGGCGACCGCTGCCGTAGCGTGATAAGCACCGCGAACCAGCATCAGGGTGGTGGCCATGACGTATTCGGCCACGGCCTGTGCATTGGCACCGGTGGCAGGAATGACGGTGATGCTTCGCTCCGCACAAGCCGCCATGTCGATATTGTCCAGCCCGACGCCGAGCCGTCCGACTGCGCGTAGCCTTGGCGCAGATGCCAGCAGTTGGCGGTCGACCTGGGTGCGATTGCGCACAATGATGGCGTCGGCTTCGGCCAGCAGGCCTTGCAGACGCTCCGGCTGGTCGACGAGGCCGGGGTCATAGGTGACCGTCAGTTGGGTGGACAGGGCCGCAACCGCTGGTGCATCCATAAATTCGGTAATTACGACTGATGCCATCACCTGCTCCGCGCCCAAGGGACCTTCGACGGCCCATGCTACGGATCCCGGACCCTCCAGTCAACTATATGAGTTGTATCTCTGGGGCGGTTTCGCTACGATGGGGCCATGAACGGGTGGGATGCGCTCGGGGCCGAAGGCCCCCTCTACCAATCGGTGCAACGTCAGATGCTGGCGGCACTCGAGCAGGGGGAGTGGCGGCCGGATGAGGCCATTCCCTCGGAGAAGCGGCTCTGCGATCGTTTCGGTGTTTCAGTCGGTACGCTGCGCAAAGCCATTGATGCCCTGGTGGCGGATCATCTTCTGGTTCGCCGGCAGGGCCTGGGCACTTTTGTCGCCAGCCACAGCCGGCCCCGCCAGTTTTTTCAATTCTTCAACATCAGCCCTCATGATGGCCCCCGTACCTATCCTGAGATCACGCTGCTTCAATTTGGCTTTGGAAAGGCCGATCGAACCGCCGCAGAAAAGCTCGCAATTCCGCTACAAAGCGACACCATCAAGATTAAGAATCTGCTCTTGATGCAGGGCCGGCCGGTCATTGTGGATACGATCACCTTGGCCGCCCAACGTTTTAAGGGTATGACAGAAGAGTTGGTTCGCAATCGGCCCAATACTTTGTACCGGCTGTATTTGGATGCTTTTTCGGTCAATGTTCTCCGAATCGATGAGCGTGTCCGTGCGGCAACCGTTAATGCCGCTACGGGAAAGTTACTCGGCCTGAAAGTGGGCGATCCCGTATTAGAAATTCGCAGGATTGCCTTGACGTTTAATCGGCAGCCGGTCGAGTGGCGGATCTCACATGTCAATACTCACCACTACGAATACGTACACCGAGATGTCGTCGAATAATCCATCGCTGATTTCTGTGCGCATCTGGCGTGGCACTGCGGCTGGCGGGTTTCAACGCTACGAGGTGCCGAGGGCCGCGAGTCAAACGATTCTCGATGTTGTGACTTACATCCAGCGATCGCTCGATCCGACATTGAGCTATCGATTTGCCTGCCGCGTGGGGATGTGTGGATCGTGTGCGATGCGGGTCAATGGCCAGGCCCGCTGGACCTGTCGCACCCACGTGAGCAAGGTCATCGACGAATCTGCCGAGCTAGAGATCGCACCGCTGGCCAACCTCCCGGTCATCAAAGATCTGGTCACCGACATGACTGAGTTTTTTGATAAGTGGGCCCGCGCCAAAGGCCAGTTCAAGGGCGATGCGACACGCCAAGATGATTTTGCAAGAGTCAAGCCCGAATCGGCCCAGCGGCGTGCCGTTGATGCGGGAATTGAGTGCATCGGCTGTGGCGTTTGCTACAGCTCTTGTGATGTTGTCGCATGGCGCCCCGATTACCTTGGGCCCGCAGCATTAAATCGTGCCTGGACGCTGGCCAATGACGAGCGTGATACTCAGCAGCTGGAGCGGCTGCGTGCGGTCGCAGGAGATGCGGGCTGCCATGCCTGCCACAGCCACTTTTCATGTACTGAGCGTTGCCCAAAGCGCATTTCGCCAACCGCAGGCATTGCTGGGCTGAAAAAGAAAGTGGGCCGGCTGGCCGCCAAAGGAGCGCTCTGAGATGGCATCGACGGCAATCGCACAGGCCCGTGCTTGGTACTGGCAGCGCATTAGCGCCATGGTGTTGATGGTCTTCGTCTTCATTCATCTTGGCTTGATTCTGTATGCCATGCGCGGCGGCTTGACCGCCGCAGAGATTCTTGGCCGTACGCAGGGCAATCTTGGATTGGCGGTGTTTTACGCAGTATTTGTGCTGGCCTGCGTCATTCATGTGCCCCTGGGGCTACAGAAAATCGCCGAAGAATGGGGCGGAATGAGACCTTCCTCTGCGCAGCTGCTGGCAAGGGGGTTTGCCGCACTGATTCTGGTGCTGGGCCTGACCGCGGTTTGGGCGGTGACTGCTCCATGAAGTCATTGCGCGCCCGCCCGCTGTCTTATACAGCGTTTCTGATGCATCGGCTCTCTGGCTTGGGCCTGGCGATCTTTCTGCCGTTACATTTTTTTGTGCTCGCGCAGGCCATCCGCGGGGCGTCTGAATTGGATCGGGCCCTGCGGCTCACCGATTCCCTGATCGTCAAATTTGCCGAGTGGGGGCTGGTCGTGCTGCTGACATTGCATCTTGTGGGCGGAGCCCGTTTGCTGCTGATTGAGTTTGGTCCCTGGCGGGGTGTGCGGTCGGGCTGGATTACGGCGACTGTGATCACCTCTGGGGTCACAGGATTTTTATTTCTCTATAGCCTGGCGAACTGATGTTTCAACTCTCGCCGAATTTAATTGAAGAGGCTGCCAAAGAGCTCTATATCCGCGCCTTGAAGGCCCTGCCGCCGGACATCAAGTCCGGATTTCAGGCCCTGTCAGAGCGCGAGACCAACGGAACTGCTAAGGGCATTCTGTCGACCATGATCAGGAATATCTCGGTCGCCGAAGAGACTGACAATCTGCTCTGCCAAGATACGGGCATTCCCATTTATAACGTCTGGATCGGGCGTGATGTGGTGTTCGACGGGGCAGCAATCAAGTCAGCGATACGAAAAGGGTGCGAACGCGCCACGCGGGAATATCCGCTGCGATCTTCGGTCGTACATCCAATCACCCGGAAAAACGAACACACCTCTTGTGGCCTCGAAGTGCCCGTGATTCATTTCGATTTTGTCGATACGCCGGAATATGTGCGGCTCGAGATGGTGCCAAAAGGCAGCGGATCAGAAAACAATTCTTATTTGCGCATGGCGATTCCCGCTGAAGGCCTCGCTGCGGTCAAAACCTTTGTGATTGATTCGGTCATCGCGTCGGGCGGTAAGACCTGCCCGCCGACCATTGTGGGTGTTGGGGTTGGGGGAACCAGCGATCTGTGTGTGGCGCTGGCAAAAAAAGCAGCCACTCGGGCCCTGGGTTCGGTCTGCGCAGATGCGGAGGGTGCTGCGCTAGAGCGCGAACTCACCAATGCTGTCAATCACTTGGGCATCGGACCCCAGGGCCTTGGCGGTGACGGCACGGCGTTCGCTGTCCATGTGGAGATGGCTGCAACCCACATCACCATGAATCCGGTCGCAGTCAATATGCAGTGCCATTCGGCCCGCCGTGCGTCGGCAGAATTCTCCGCCGACGGCATTCATTATGGTTATTGAAAAGAACCCATGGCTCACTACACCTTTCAGATGCCGGTTACCGAAGCGCAAGTTCGGCAGCTTCGCATTAACGATACCGTTACCCTCGAGCAGACGTTGTTTGGTATTCGAGATGCGACACAGATTCACCTTTTTGATCGCGGACGCAACACCAAATTTGATCTTCGGGGGCATGCGGTGATTCACACTGCGCCGAATGTCAAGAAGGTACCGGTGAGCGCACAGTATCCGGCAGGCTATGCGGCGGTGTGCGTGGGCACCACGACCTCTGATCGGATGGAGCGGTTCACACGGCCACTCATGACGCAATATGGTGTGCGGCTGATCGTGGGTAAAGGGGGAATGCGCGAAGACTCAAAGGTCGCCTTTAGCGAGCTGGGTGGTGCGTATTTAGCGATCATAGGCGGGACGGCCGCCTTGGAGACGACATGGATCGAGCAGATCGAGGATGTCGATATGGATGACTTAAATCCTGAATCGCTATGGCGTTTTCGGATTCGGCAGTTTGGGCCGCTGCTGGTGGGCATGGATAGCCACGGCGGCAGCCTTTATGACACAGTTCGCGCCCATACCGAAGCCCAGCGGGATAAGGTGCTGGCAGAGCTCGGGGTGGGCCGATGAGAACTCAGTCCACCGATATCTTGATCCTGGGCGCTGGTGGCGCCGGACTCTTTGCGGCGCTGCACGCCCATCAACTTGCGCCGCAGGCTTCAATCACGGTCGCGGTGAAAGGGCTACTGGGTAAATGCGGCTGCACCCGAATGGTTCAGGGTGGCTATAACGTGGCCCTGGCCGAGGGCGATTCGGTGGAACGGCATTTCATGGACACCATCGAGGGCAGCAAGTGGCTTGCCGATCAAGAGTTGGCCTGGACGCTGGTCACCAAGGCGGTGGAGCGCATTCACGAGCTCGAAAACGAACTGGGCTGTTTTTTTGATCGCAATCCGGATGGCACGATTCATCAAAAAGCGTTTGCTGGCCAGACGTTTGATCGTACGGTCCACAAAGGCGATCTGACCGGCATTGAGATTATCAATCGGCTTGCCGAGCAGGTCTGGGCACGCAATATTCACCGGCTCGAGGAGCATCGCGCAATTGAATTTATCAAGACCGCCGATGGCCAGCAGTTGGCTGGAGTCCTGATGATTGACATGCGCGATGGCGAATTTGTTTTTGTCCGCGCCAAGGCCGTCTTGCTGGCAACCGGAGGCGGCCCAACGATGTATCGCTATCACACCCCCTCGGGTGACAAAAGCTGTGATGGCCTGGCGATGGCATTGCGGGCTGGCCTGGCGTTGCGCGATATGGAGATGGTCCAGTTTCATCCAACGGGTTTGTTGGCAGGAAGCGGCACACGCATGACGGGCACCGTGATCGAAGAGGGCCTGCGCGGCGCAGGCGGCTATCTCTTAAACGGCCAGCAGGAGCGTTTCATGCATCACTATGATCCGCGTGGTGAGCGTGCCACGCGCGATATCGTATCCCGATCGATTTATTCAGAGATGCGGGCTGGCCGCGCGTCTCCCAATGGCGGCGTTTTCATCCAAATGTCACATCTGGGCCCGGAAAATGTCCGTAAGGCATTCAAAGGCATGGTGGAGCGGTGTGCCGACTGCGGCTTTGATCTCGCAGGCGGCCTGGTGGAAGTGGTGCCCACTGCCCACTACATGATGGGAGGGGTCGTCTTTGCGCCGGACTGCAGTACCGAGCTTCCTGGCTTGTTTGCCGCGGGCGAAGATACTGGCGGTGTTCATGGTGCGAATCGACTCGGAGGAAACGGCGTTGCCAACTCAACGGTCTTTGGTGGTATCGCTGGAGAGAGTATGGCCCGATGGATCCAGCAGCAGCAAACGTTTGCTCCCGCAGATGAGCAGGCGATTGCACGGAGCATTGCCCAGCACGAGCGGCCTTTTCAACAGCAAGGCCAGGGCTTAGAGGAAATTCGTGAGCAGCTTTACGCCACGATGTGGGAGCGTGTCGGAATTCTCCGCTCCAGCGCAGATCTGCAGCAGGCCCAGGCCGAGCTTCAGATGCTCGCGCAAGGATTGCATTCCGTGGGGCTTGCGCAATCGGATCGCGCCTTTAATCTGTCTTGGCATGACTGGCTTAACTTGCGAAACCTCATCGATGTCAGTCGCGTGATTGCTACCGCCGCCTTAGCGCGCGAGGATTCACGGGGCGCCCATTATCGGGAGGACTTTCCCGAGACTCGACACTTGGAGCAGTCTGCCTTTACCACCATTCGGGCAAGCGGCGATCATCTTGATCTTCAGTGGACCCCGGTGCGATTTACGCGCGTCAAACCGGGCGAGACTATTCTTTACGCCGAGCCCGCCGCGGCATAGTAGCGGCCGTGCGGCGGCTGGACCCCGCATGCGCAAAGATCCACGCAGTAGCCTAGAGGCCCCAGAGTGCGGGGAGTTTCGGGAGATTGCGCACCAAAAGAGAGATCCCCGCCAGGCCGACAATCAGCCAGACCAGCTGCCGAAGATGTTTAAGTTGTAGTCGCCGCCGCAGTTGGCTTCCGGTGTAAACCCCCAGCAGACAAATCGGCAGGCATACCATTAGATAAGGCCCAAGTTTCGGATCAAAGACCAGCCCAGCGATGACAAACAGCACGAGCCGGCCGAGTGTCGCCACAAAAATTAAAAATGCAACCGTCGCTCTCTGACTCGCTTCAGAGGCCAGTCGTCGCGCAATGTAAATAATGTAGAGGGGGCCGCCGGTGCCAAAGAGTGAAGAGAAGACGCCGCCGATCGTTCCGTAAAACATCCGCCAGTGGTCCGCAATCGGGATAAATTGGGCCGATAGGGTTCTTAGGCCCCGAAAACTCTGCAGTACCGCAAATAATCCGAGCACCACCAGTAGCAGCGGCTCCGGTGCCTTGACCAGCAGGGTCACGCCCAGTGTCATGCCGAGCATCATCCAGATGATTAACGGCCTGGCCTCCCGAAATTGAATCTCTTTTCGGTTCTTTAAGCCAAAAAGAAAACCAGCCACCAGATCCATCGCCAGCATCAGCACGACGGCAATTTTCAGTGGCACGAATTGCACGATCAAGGGCAGCGCCACGATTGATGCGCCAAACCCAGTCAGGCCATAAGTCAGATATCCAAGAAAAACAAAAGAAGCCGTTAAAAAAAGGGTCAGCACGCTGACCCTTTTTCATGCCAATGAAATTGGCTCATGCAGATTCGTGGATCCGGGTGAGTACAAATTCCCGATGGCCGAGTGCCTCGGCAGCGGTCCATCGGCCGTTAGCAGTTGCGAGCATGCACTCTAAGAGCTTGTCACCCGTCTGATCGAGCGTCATCTCGCGCTGTAAAAGCCCTGAGCAATCCACGTCAATATGCTCGGACATTAGGCGTACTGTCCGCGGATTCGCGCAGAGCTTGATTACGGGAAGAATCGGGTTGCCGATGACATTGCCCTGGCCGGTGGGGAAGAAATGCACCACATAGCCCGAGGCGGCACAGAGGGTGACCATCTCAGCGGCCGCCGAGGAAGAGTCCATAAACCAGAGGCCGGCATGCGATGGGATTTCTGCCTTATCCAGAACGCCATCCACCGTACATTTTTTGCCGATTTTCTGAATATTTCCAAGTGCCTTTTCTTCAATGGTCGTCAGGCCGCCAGCAATGTTGCCCTTGGTGGGCTGCGACTCAGAGAGGTCGGTAGTCTTCCAGCGGTTGATCATGTCCTGGTAGCGATTAAACATGAACATGAACCGCTCTCTGACTTTGTCATTGGCGCATCGGGCGGCCACGATTGCCTCGCCCCCGGTGAGCTCTGAGGTCTCGCCGAAGACCAACGTGGTGCCCAGCGGATGCAGCTTATCGAAGGCATTGCCCACTGTGGGATTGGCGCCGCAGCCCGAGGTGGTATCTGATTCGCCGCACTTGGTGGAGACCCAGAGCTCCTGAATCGGACACTCAACCCGATGCAACCCGGTGGTGTACTGAACAAATTCTTTCGCTGCTTTTGAGGCCCGCATGATGGTGTTGTGATCGCCGTGGCCTTCGATGCCAAAGCCCACAACGGGCTTGCCAGTCGCCGCAATTCCGTCAACAACGCGCTTGGTCCAGCCATCCTCAATGCCGATCAC
>JAGWXV010000033.1 GCA_018969705.1 Betaproteobacteria bacterium | reverse complement strand
TTATTTTGCCTTGATCTCAGGCGTATTCGAACGCAGTTCACGGCGGGCCGACTCCACCACAGGGTCTTCCCAGCTGCCCGTGACGCGATATTCATAAGATAAGAGCTCGCGCACGGGATTTCTCAGAATGTACTGCGCCACAAAAGCGCCCAAGCCAACCGCGGGATTCACCAAGGCGGCATAGCCAAGTGAGGCTAAGCCCGCATTGAATTCGGGCAGCACCAGTACCCGCAGGTCCTGCGTCTCACGACGAATATCGGCGGTACCCTCCAGCATGACCGAGGCCTGAACACCAATGATGCGAAGATTCTGGGTGCTCGCCTGGCCATTGAGAAACTGAAGGTCGCCTCGGAGTCGCTCGTAGGTAAAGCCCTCCGAGAAAATATCGCGAAAGTCCAGTTTGATTCGCCGCGGCAGAGACTGCAGATTCACCACGCTGACCAGACGCGCAAGGCCCGGATCGGCTTTTAAAAACTGGCCCTGCTCAAGATTTAGGCTGAGATTGCCATTCAAAGTAGCGCCGGAAAAATCAAGCGGTGAGCCGGGCCAATGCAGCCGGCCCTCGATCTTGCCCTTGGTATCGCGGATCACTTTCGGGTAGCCCGATCGCGCCAGCAGCGCGCCGCCATTGCTGACCCGCAGCTCAAGATTTAAAGAAGTCCTGGATCGCCGCTGGCGGCCCTGAGTCAGCATCGCCCACTGGCCCTGGCCAGAGAGTTCTGCATCGGGGTTGAGAACCGAAAACCGCGCAATCTCCCAGCTTCTTGTGGCCGTCACCGGCGAGGCCTGAACCTCAAGCCGGCCCCAGGCCCGCTCACCCACACGAAAATCATCCACCACTAAATCAACGGACGGCCACTCTTGCGCAATCGCATCAGACGTCTCGTCGTGCGGGGCTGCATCCTCAGCGCTTGGTGCGTCCAGCCAGAGTCGCGCAAGCCGGGCCTGCAACAAGGGCTGGGTCCGCACGCCCTTTGCTGCTTTTGCTGCGGCCACCGCAGGAGTCCAACGGAACTGGCCAGCCAGCTGGCGTGAGTCGATATCAATCACGGCCTCTCTTCGGGCGGTGAGGCTGCGTTGAATGCGCGCATTAAGCCGCTGCTGATTGCTGCTGATGGTCCAGGTCTGACTCGGCGCTGTCGATGCTCCGGGACGCGGCTCCTGGTGCAGCACATCGATACGCAGGCCCCAATCATCCTGGGCCCGTTTACGAAACGATCCCGCAAGTGTGCTGCCCAGGCCCTCCAGAGAGCTGCGAATCACGGTCCGAATCGTTGTGTCTTGCAGCTCCAGTGTGGCGCTGTAACGGGTGCTGCCTGTCAAGGTGTTTTTGATCGACAGGCCAATGACTTCTTCCGTCCAGCGTTCGAGCGCCGGGCCAGCAGCCTGGCCCTCGACCGAAATCGTCAGGGGCACAGCCGGCCCTGAAGGACTGCGCTCAGCAGGCTTTGAACTCACCCGCAGCGGCCCGCCAAGGGCCTGGCCCTGCAGATTAAACGCAGTGATGCCGGATTGATTAAATCCAACATCGGCGGCGGCAATTGAAATTTCAGGCAGGCCCTGCGCATAACGAAACATGCTTTTTGCAGTCGATAACTTTCCATTGATCTGGCTACGATCGGCCACTGAGAGATCTAGTCGCAGGCCAAGCGCGAGGCTGGCCTGGCCCTTGGCCCGCATCTCGACCGTTGTCTCTTTCAGCATCGCTTTAACAGGCGATTGATTCGCAGTATCGATTAAGGCCTGAAGATCGCCTGAGATCACGCCATCCACCAGTAAAACAGGATCGTTGGCCTCCAGATCATCGATGCGGGCACTGATCTCCGATAAGCCCAGCGGGCCCATTCGCGCGCCCTTGGCGGCGGCACGGAATTGATGCCGATCGAAAACTACCTGGGCCCGGATATTGTTAATGAGTGGCCAGCCCGCCGTTGGCCGCATCACTGCCGCCTCGGTCTGTGCATTCACGATGAACTTACCCTCTGATGCATCCCGAAACGGAAAGCGCTCCAGCGGACCGCGCAGCTCAAAGCTGGCGCTTGTATTTTTGGCGCTGATCAGATGCTGCTTGAGCCAGGCACGAGTCTCGCTGCCAACTGTCTTCGGAACGTAGTCGACAATTTTTTTGAACTCGGCCCGCGTCACTTTTCCGGCCAGATCCGCCTCGCCAAGACTGCCACTGCGCCAGCGATAGGCGCCCGAGGCCTCCAGCGCGAGATCAGAATTTGAAACCGCGAGACGACGAATTGTGACCTCTGCGCTTGCCTGCTGACCATCGGCTGCCGCCAACAGGTTTTTTGTTGACCAGCCGAGCTGCGCATCAAGCCGATCAAAATTCAGGGCCGCAGATTCAAATATTCCCGGAAAACTCATGCTGCCTGAGCGGCTCGCCAGCATGAGTTCGCCCGATTGCTCATTGGCCTTCACGCTGCCCGAGGCCCTCGAAAACCCGGGCCGCTGGCCCAGCGGGGCCAGCGAGAGATTCTCAAAGCCTGAATCAATTGAAAAACGCTTTGCGACATCGCCCTCTTCTTCCCAGCCCAGTCGAAGATCCATTAGGCTCCCAGAAGGCTGCAGTCCCGCCAATGATGACCGCCAGTCCTGCGGCAACGGAATATGCTCGAAAAGCCACATTGCAGCCGACAAATCAATTGTTTTTGCTGAGATCTGGGCAGATAAATTTCCCGCTCCAGGTTTTTGCTTCAGGGTTAGTGCCGCCGATGGAATCTGGGCAGATGTTTTCAGCTGGCTTGACTCAAGACGCACATTGGTCAGGCTGACCTGCTGCTCGCGATCGGCAAGCCGCGTCTGAACCCGGCCGGTGAGTCGCTTTAACAACATCGGCCGCTTCGGCGTGCCCCACTGCAGTGATGCATCCGATAAATCAAGATCTACCGTGAGGTCTTCCAGCGTACCTGCATCTAATTTGACCCATGCCCGCAGGGCACCCTGGCCTGAATTCACCCGTAGCGGCACGGACTGCGGGAGATGCACGAACTGTGTGAGCTCCGATAGATTCACGCGATCGAATTGAATGAATGCCTCGCCGATCCAGTCGCGAAGATCTGCAGGACTGCCGCCCAAGGCATGACGAAAATCACCCTGCAAAACAAATCCCTCGCCCAGAGTGGCAGGCGGAGTTGCCTTTAAGGCCCAGGCGTGATTTACGCCAAGGTTATTCATTGCAAAGGTGAGATCCCGAAGCCGGGCGGATCGATTGCGCGCAACGTCTCGCCAAACCATCTCGCCGCCATCAATCCGAAGCCGGCCCTGACGCAAGAGCCAATTCATCATCTCGGGATCGGACTGATCTCCCGCCAGCGGAATGCCCGCGATAATAATTTCACCTCTCGCATCACGCTCTGCGTAGAGCTGTGGGTCCTGTAATCGAATCTCGGAAAATACGGGCGCCCAATGCAGCAGCGAGGCCAGTGAACGTGGCCCCAATACCGCCTGAATCTCTCCAATGGCCAGCACACGATCGCCATTGGGGCGGGCAATCTCAAGCTGACTGACGCGAATCCTTGGTCTGAACCAGGTCTCCCAGTCCGCGGACAGGCCCCCCACCGCAACGGAGAGGCCCCGCTGCGACATCTGGGCCTGAAACTGAGAAAACCATGCCGACTGCCGATCGGACATGGCAGGCCAGATCCAGAAATGCAGGGCAATCAAGGCGGCAGCGCCCAGGGCGGCGGCGGCGACTGCAACGGCCGCTGATGCCTGAATCAACAGCCATGCGAGATGTCGAATGCGGCCCGGCGCTTGCGCTAGCATGGACGGGATTCTTGCACAGGACCCATGTCTTCTCACCTCGTCCCATGCGCCTGCCGGACAATTCCAGCATGACACTGTTCCATTCGATTGATCCCTGCCCCGCTGAAGCGAGCGACTACGCGGCCGCCTGGCATCACTCAGCCTTCGCGCGCAGGGCGCTGCCCGGCGTGGTCGGCCGGGGACAGCTGTTGGATGTGCGGGCAGCGATCACGCCCGATGTGCTCAATGCGCATTTCCAGCATTTCTGGTCGGACGTGCTGCGTGCGCCCTCGCCTGAGGCGATGACCGTTGCCCTTCGGCAGTTTCGCAACAGCGCGCTGCTGGCCATCATGGCCCGCGACCTTGCTGGGACTGCAGATTTGAGCGAGAGCCTGGAATCGATTACCGCCTTGGCTGACATGACGATCAATGCCGCCTATGCCAGTGCAATGGCCGTCGCGATTGCCCAACACGGCGTCCCCCGCGACAGCCAGGGCCAGCCCCAAGACATGATGATTATCGGCATGGGCAAGCTCGGTGGCCGCGAGCTGAACGCCTCCTCGGACGTGGATCTAATTTATGTCTTTCCCGATGACGGCGAGACGGATGCTGCGCCCGCCAATAGCCGATCCATCGATGCAGCCTCATTTTTTATCAAAGTCGGCCGACGCATTGCAGCCCTTCTTGGGGAGGTCACTGCGGATGGGATCGTATTTCGTGTCGATCTAAGGCTACGCCCCAATGGCGACTCAGGCCCGCTTGCAGTCAGCCTGAGCATGCTCGAGCAATATTTCATCGTCCAAGGCCGGGAATGGGAGCGCTACGCCTGGATCAAGGCCCGGGTGGTCAACCAGCCAGTCGCTCAAACGCCAGCTGCATTTCAACAAGCGATCAGTGGGCTGCACGATATCGTTCGGCCCTTTGTATTTCGGCGCTATCTTGACTTCAACGTCATGGCAGCCTTACGCGAATTGCACGGACAAATCCGGGAAGAGGCGCAGCGGCGACAGTCCAATCGTGAATCCCACATGGCCGGTGAACATGCGCCAGTCGATGTCAAGCTTGGGCCAGGTGGCATTCGTGAAATCGAATTTATTGCCCAGCTTTTTCAGCTGATTCGCGGCGGCAAAGAAGAGCCCCTGCGGGCGCGAAGCACCCGTGAGATCTACGATTATCTTGAACGCTCGCGACGGCTGGAATCGCAAGAAGTCAAAATGCTGCTCGCCGCCTATGAATTCTGGCGGCGTCTTGAGCATCGATTGCAATATCTTGACGATGCGCAGACCCATGTCATGCCGGGAAAGCTTGCAACAATTGCCCATCTGGCGCAGTCCATGTCGTATGAGTCTGGCGAGGCATTTCTGCGGGCGCTTGAGGAGATCCAACGCCAGGTCCAACAGTCTTTTGAGCGACTCTTTGCGGCCGAGCCCACTGGCTCAGCCCCGATTGAGCCGGGCAGGCCAGCCGCCGAGACGCGGCTTGAGCGGCTCAAAGCCCAGGCCCAGCGGTTCGCATCCGAGACCGCAAACCCTGAGCAGACCTTAACGCGGCTGCACCAGCTGCTGGAATCCATCGGAAGGCGTGCTTCGTATCTCGCACTTTTTGATGAGTATCCGAATGCATTTCTGCGCGTCGCCCATCTGGTCAGCGCCTCCGCCTGGGCAGCAAACTATCTTCGTCAGCACCCCATTGTGTTGGATGAACTGCTGGATGTGAGTGCCGCCGAAGATCCTCCGGATCAGCAGGCCTTTATTGATGAGCTCCGGATTCGCGTTGCGGAGGCTGTTCACAACGGCGTACCGGATATCGAGCAGCAGATGGATGCCTTGCGCGAGACGCATCATGCCGCCCTGTTTCGATTGCTCGTGCAGGATCTTGATGGACGCTGGAGTGTTGAAACACTTTCTGATCATCTCTCGGCCATGGCCGATAGCGTTTTACAGGTCACTCTTGAAACGGTCTGGCCAACGCTGACACGTCGGCATCGCGATAGGCCAAAATTTGCGGTGATTGCCTACGGCCGTCTTGGCGGCAAAGAGCTGGGTTATGCCTCGGACCTGGACCTCATTTTTCTCTACGATGATCCGCATGAGTCAGCCAGTGAAATTTATGCCCGCTATGCGCAGCGGTTCAATGTCTGGCTCTCGACTGCGACCGCTGCCGGCACACTCTTTGATATTGATCTTCGGCTGCGGCCGAACGGCAATGCGGGCCTGCTGGTGACTTCCATGGAGGGATTTTTAGATTATCAGCATCGGCATGCCTGGGTCTGGGAACACCAAGCCCTGACGCGGGCACGCTTTTGCGCAGGCGATCGCGATATCGGCCAGCGTTTCGAGGTGGAGCGGGAGCGTCTGCTGCGCCTGGCGCGGCCAACCGAGGGCCTCTTGGAAGAAGTGCTGGCCATGCGTCAGAAAATGCATGATGGCCATCCCAATCCCTCCGCGCAGTTTGATATCAAACATGACCGAGGCGGGATGGTCGATATCGAATTTATTGTCCAAACACTGGTGCTGCGGCACAGCCATGCGCATCCGACTTTGACCGGCAACCTTGGAAACATTGCGCTGCTGCGGATCGCTGGTGAATTGGGCTTAATTGATGCCGGGCTGGCGGCTCAGGTGGGTGATGCCTACCGCAGTTATCGCAAGCGACAGCATGCAGAGCGGCTCTCGGGCGCGGCCTCCGCACGCGTTGATGCACATGAATTTCAAGCCCAGCAGGCGGCCGTCATCGCACTGTGGGATGCCGTGTTTCGCGAGGCACCCGCGACGATTCGTTCACTGCAAGAACTGCACCAGTCCGCTTCGGGCTCAGCCTAAACCCGAGCACGCGGTAGTCTTAAAGGACCAACATGCCCAGGGCATAGACCACGATGCCAGCGGTCAAGCAGACCGACATCTGTCGTGAAATCCACCAGCCCAACAGACAGGCAAATGCCGATAACGGCCGCGGGTCGAGCAGGCCAATCACATCACCCTGCGGCGACCAGATCAGGCTGGGCAGAATCACCGCGGCGATTGCAGCCATTGGCGCGAATCGCAGAGCCCGCTGAAGACGTGGCGGAAGATGAATCGGGCCAGGCCAGACCACAATGCCCGAGCGTGTCAGCAGGGTCATGACCATCATGCCAATCAGCCCAAGCCAAATCATGGCATCACTCATGATGCGATTCCTCATGAGGCTCGGGAATCAACATTGCGGCGATAACGCCGGCAAGCATCGCCACCAGAATCCCAAGCTTGAGCGGCATCCATGCGCTGAGCACGGCAGCAATGCTCGCGACCACGACGCACAAAAGCTCAGCGCGGCCAGTAATCATGGGCAGCAGCAAGGCAATCAGCGCAAGGGTTCCGATGAAATCCAAGCCCCACGCAGCAGGGATCCACTGGGCCAGAAGGATTCCTACAACTGAACTCGCTGTCCACACCGCCCAGATCGTTAACGCGGCGGACTTGAAATACCGAATCGCGCTCTGTAAAAAACCCGGAGAATCCTCACTGACAAGGCTAGCGGTCTTCAGGCGCGCGGGATCAAAGCGTCGCAAAAACTCGGCCGACAATACATCAACATTGCCAAAACCAAAGAACAGCCGACGCGGCCACGAGAAGCCTTGAAAAAATGGTTTCACTGCAACGCCATACAGGACGAATCGCAGATTCACAATCAAGGCGCTTGCCCAAATAATCGGCAGCGGTGCGGCAGCCGCAAACAGTGGCAAGCTGGTGAGCTGTGCACTGCCGGCATACACCATCAGCGTCATGCCCAAGGCCTGGCCAGTCGAGAGGCCTGATTGCACCATCGCCACGCCGGTCACAATGCCCCAGGCCACCATCGCCACCATGGCAGGCACCATGTCGCGAACACCCATTGCGGCCGAGGGGTCGGAAAACCAGCGTGAGCGCGAACCAGAATCTTGCATGGCGTGGATTGTAGAGGGGCGGCTCCGCTAGAATGAGCAGCCAAGAAACTTAACGAGGGGCAAGACATGTCGATGGCCGACCGTGATGGCTGGATCTGGATGGATGGGCAGTTCGTGCCCTGGCGCGATGCCAAGATCCACGTGCTCACGCACTCCTTGCATTACGGCATGGCGGTCTTCGAGGGTGTACGGGCCTACAAGACCGGCTCAGGCTCGGGAATTTTCCGCCTTCGGGAACACACCCAGCGGCTGATGAACTCAGCAAAAATCTTTCAGATGAAAGTGCCGTTCGATGCGGCGACCTTAGAGCAGGTTCAGAAAGACATTGTCAAACGCAACAGCCTCGAGTCCTGTTATATCCGCCCGATTATCTGGGTCGGGTCTGAGAAGCTCGGCATCGCCGCCCGCGATAACACGATTCACGTCTCGGTCTCGGCCTGGCCCTGGGGCGCATATCTCGGAGAGGAAGGCATCACCAAAGGCATTCGCGTGAAGACTTCTTCGTTCTCGCGCCACCATGTCAATGTTTCATTGGTGCGTGCCAAGGCCAGTGGGTATTACATCAACTCGATTCTGGCCAACCAGGAAGTCGGTGCCCATGGCTACGATGAGGCCCTGCTGCTGGACACCGAAGGCTATGTCTCCGAAGGCTCAGGCGAAAATGTCTTTATCGTGAAGCAGGGCCGCCTCTATACGCCCGATCTTGCTTCCTGCTTAGACGGCATTACGCGAGATGCGGTAATGACGATTGCCCGCGATCTCGGTATCGAGGTGATCGAGAAACGCATCACGCGCGATGAAATGTACTGCGCTGATGAAGCATTTTTCACCGGAACCGCTGCTGAGATTACGCCCATTCGAGAGCTTGATGATCGTGAAATCGGCAACGGCAGCCGCGGGCCAATTACACAACGCCTGCAGGAAGTCTTTTTTGATGCGGTAGCAGGCAAATCGTCCCGCTATGCCCACTGGGTTCATTCCGTCTGAACTCGACAATGGCCGCTGCTCCAGATTCCTCCGCCGCCTCAGCCATCGTGCAGCTGAAGGCCAACGATCTGCCTGCGTTTTGCCCAAATCCGAAAATGCCGCTGTGGAATCACCATCCGCGGGTCTTTCTGGATGTGCGCCACGATGGCAAAGCACGATGTCCCTACTGCGGCACCGAATATCAGCTTGAGCCCGGCACGGTCGTCCACGGCCACTGAATCCCGCCGCACGCTCATCATCGCTTCACAATGGGTGGGGGATGCAATTCTCTCTCTGCCATTGCTGGCCGATTTACAACGCGCAGGCCGAACGCTGGATGTTTTAGCGCTGCCGTCGGTTGCTGCGGTCTATCGGTGCAGCCCCAGTGTTCAAACCGTACATGAAGTGGCCTTTGCCCGCGGTCAGTTGCAGTGGCGCTTAAGACGACGCATTGCGAGAGATCTGCGTGGCCAATATGAAATGGCGGTGGTGCTGCCCAATTCATTTAAATCCGCACTGATTCCCTGGCTTGCCGGCATTCCCCTGCGTCGCGGCATGATCGG
>JAGWXV010000032.1 GCA_018969705.1 Betaproteobacteria bacterium | reverse complement strand
GCAGCGTCTCAGAGAGCTGACGCACACGCGGCGTGTCCGCGCTGTCAATCTCCGAGATCGAAAACCGATTGCCCTCAATGTGTTTCAACACACCCGGCGCAATGATTTCCGCTGCCGGATACACCACACTGCCAATCACGCGATCAATGGGAATGCCACGGGCCACAATGCCGCCAGGATCAACACTTTCCACGACCCGGCCGTCATGGGGGCCACCAAGCTTCATAAAGTACCAATACGGAATGCCATTTTGCGCAGTCAGCACAATCGTGTCATCGGTAAAAGCGGCCGCGAGATCATCGACAACCGCGGCAACCTGATGGGCCTTCATGCCCAGCACAATGACATCCTGCGGGCCGGCCTCACGGACATTGGTCACGACCTTGGGCTGCACAACAAATTCGCTGCCATCTTCTTCGATAAAACGAAGTCCATTGGCCTTTAAGGCCTCAAGGTGGGGCCCGCGCGCGACCAGCGTGACCGCTTCGCCCGCCTTGGCGAGCCGGGCTCCTAAAAGGCCGCCGATTGCACCCGCTCCAATGACACAGATTTTCATCACTTCACCTTTTTCAGAAGGACCGCCTCGCGGCTCGCCGCTGGTTATGTCGGCTCATAGGTATTGATCAGGGTCCCGATGCCCTCAATGCTCACTTCCACTATGGTCCCCGGCCGCATGGGCAACACGCCGAGCGATGTGCCGCAGGAAATCATATCGCCTGGCATGAGCGTGATTTCTCGAGAGATGAAACTCACAATCTCCGGCGGCGAAAAAATCATGTCGGCCACGGGATAGTTTTGCCGCTCGCGGCCTGAGATCACCGTCCGCACCCGGGCGGATCGCCAATCCAGGCCCTGGGCGACCGCGGGCCCAAAGGGGCCAAAACCATCACAGCTTTTGGCGCGAGACCATTGCTGGAACGTCGGGTCGGCGTTCACCAGATCCAAGGCCGTCACATCATTGACGCAGGTAAACCCAAAAATCTTGGACTCCGCCTCATCGACGGGCACGTTGCTGCACATCGCGCCGATCACGATTCCGAGCTCACCCTCGTAGACGACTTTTCCGTCATATGAGACTGGTTTTCGGATCGCGTCACCCGGATTGGCAAAACTGTTGGCCGACTTCTGAAACACCAGAGGATTGGCGGGAGCAGAGTGGCCGAGCTTAGCGGCCATTTCGTGAAAGTTGTTCCACAGACAGAGGAGTTTCGAGGGCACCACGGGATAGAGCAGCCGCACCGAATCCAGGGTTACCTCACGGCCTGTAGCGGCCTGCGGGTCGATGATGCTGCTGCCTGAATAGACTTGTATGGAATTAGATCCCTCCATTTGGCAGCCGACTCGGATTTCGTGCTGGTCGTCGTTCAGTTCAGAAAATCTAAACCATCGCTTCATATTTTTATTCACTATTGTCCAAGACAGTCAGGAAGTCGTGCTAGCCTGCACTGCGCATCACAAGAGAAATCTCAGTCCCCTATTCTGCACGCTTTTCCGGAGTCTCAATATGGCCCTCACCGCCTTAAAGAAACTGTTTGTCCAATCCACACTCGCACTGGGTTTTTTAGGTGCCGCTGTATCGGCCCAGGCCTGGGAGCCCACCAAGACAGTGGAGTTTGTCGTGCCCGCAGGCACCGGCGGCGGCGCTGACCAGATGGCCCGGCTGATTCAAAACATCATTGCCAAGAACAACCTCATGAAGCAGTCCATGGTGGTCGTTAATAAAAGTGGCGGCTCCGGTGCAGAGGGGTTTTTAGAGGTCAAAGGCGCTAAGGGCGACCCTCACAAAATCATCATCACTCTCTCGAATTTATTCACCACTCCGCTGGCAACCGGGGTGCCCTTTAACTACCGGGATCTCACGCCAGTCTCAATGATGGCCCTGGATCAGTTC
Organism: Betaproteobacteria bacterium; assembly: GCA_018969705.1. GTDB lineage: Bacteria > Pseudomonadota > Gammaproteobacteria > Burkholderiales > Burkholderiaceae_A > Lacustribacter. The sequence goes on along the minus strand of JAGWXV010000032.1, from coordinate 7,367 downwards.
GTGCTTTGGGTCAATGCAGAAGCGCCTTACAAAACGCCGAAAGATTTTATTGCCGCCGTTAAAGCGGCGGGTCCAGGCAAGATGAAGATGGGCGGCACAGGATCGCGTCAGGAAGACCAGATCATCACCGTAGCGCTCGAGAAACAGACCGGCACCAAATTCACCTACATTCCCTACAAGGGCGGCGGTGAGATCGCAGTCCAGCTGGTGGGTAAGCACATCGATGCCTCCGTGAACAACCCCATTGAGGCCGTTGAACACTGGCGCGGCGGAAAACTTCGTCCCCTGTGTGTATTTGATGACGAGCGTATCCCGCTGAAAGACAAAGTCACCACCGATATGTCCTGGAATGACATCCCCTCCTGCAAACAAAGCGGTGTTGATGTCGATTACCTGATGCTGCGTGGCATTTTCATGGCCGGCGGCGTGACCGCCGAACAGACCAAGTATTACGTTGACTTGATGGCCAAGGTCCGTGAGACACCCGAGTGGAAAGATTTTATGAAGCGTGGCGCCTTCAATACCACGACCATGACCGGTGAAAACTATCGCAAGTGGGTCGAAAAGGAAGAAGGCCGCCATCGTCAACTGATGCAGGAAGCCGGTTTCATCGCCAAATGAGCGCACCGGAAAATAACGAGGCAGGTGACCATCGGTCAGCCGCCTCGGTTCGAAGTCTGGAGGTCGTCACTGCCGCTGTCCTTTTTGCCTTAGGCGCGGTAGTGATCACCGACAGCCTGCGCATCGGTGCCGGCTGGAATATGGATGGCCCCCAGTCGGGCTATTTTCCGTTTTACATCGGCATCTTTCTTTGCCTCTCTAGCCTGATCAATTTCTGGCACGCAATCCGCGATCCAGAGACCGCTTCCGAATCCTTTCTGACGCGGCATCAGGCTTCCATGGTCATGTCGCTGCTAATTCCCACTACCGTTTTTGTGATCGTGATTGGCTTTATCGGCATCTATGTCGCCTCGGCGCTGCTGATCGGCTGGTTTATGGTCCGGCTTGGAAAATTTAATCTCGCCCGCACAGCGCCGATCGCTATCGGCATTCCTGCCGTGCTTTTCGCCCTCTTCGAAATCTGGTTCAAGATGCCGCTGCCGAAGGGCCCACTGGAACAACTCTTCGGCGTGGCCTAGGCCCATATGCAAGAAATTCAATCCCTGATCGGTGGCTTTGGCGTCGCGCTGTCTGCCTACAACCTGCTCTTGATGTTGATTGGCATCGTGCTGGGTGTGCTCATCGGAGTGCTGCCCGGACTCGGAGGCGCAAACGGCGTAGCCATTTTGTTGCCGCTGACTTTCAGCATGCCGCCGACTTCGGCCATCATCATGCTGTCGTCCATTTACTGGGGAGCGCTTTTTGGCGGTGCGATCACCTCAATCCTGTTCAACATTCCCGGCGAGCCCTGGTCAGTAGCCACCACCTTTGATGGCTATCCGCTAGCGCAAAAAAATCGGGCGGGCGAAGCACTGACCGCTGCGTTTACCTCATCGTTTATCGGCGCCTTCGTGGCTACCTTGGTGCTGACCTTCTTATCGCCGGTGGTGGCCGGCTTTGCATTGAAGTTTGGGCCGCCCGAATATTTTGCTGTCTGCCTGCTGACTTTCTGCGCCTTTGTTGGCATGAGCCATGATCCGCCGTTTAAGACAATTGCCTCCATGATGCTGGGCTTTGGCTTGGCAGCAGTCGGGCAGGATTCGGTGACAGGGACACTGCGGCTAACCTTCGGCCAGACCGAATTGCTCAAGGGCTTTGATTTTCTTATCGCAGTCATCGGCCTTTTCGGCATCAGCGAGATTATTCAGACCCTCGAAGAGGGCCTCAGCTTTCGCGGCGGCAACGGAAAAATCAAACTCGATACGGTGCTGAAGACCTGGCGCGAGTTGCCGCGGTATTGGATGACATCTCTACGCAGCTCTGTAGTAGGCTGCTTTATGGGCATTGTCCCCGGTGGCGCAACACCGGCCTCGTTTATGGCCTATGGGCTTGCCAAACGCATGAGCAAAAAGCCGAAAGATTTCGGCTCCTCACAAAATCCTCAGGTCGAGGGCGTTGTTGCGCCAGAGACTGCAGCCCATGCAGCGGGCACCAGCGCGCTGCTGCCCATGCTGACCCTCGGCGTACCTGGGTCCCCCACTGCAGCGGTCTTGCTTGGCGGCCTACTGATTTGGGGCCTGCAGCCTGGGCCGATGATGTTTGTTGAGCAAAAGGATTTTGTCTGGGGCTTAATCGCCTCGATCTATCTAGGCAACATCGTAGGCTTTATCGTGGTGCTGGCCTTTGTGCCGCAATTTGCTGCGATTCTGCGTATTCCGTTTTCGATCATTGCGCCCACCATCCTGGCAATTTGCGCGGTCGGCGCCTTTACGGTGAGCACCTCGATTTTCGATATTTACATGATGCTCATCTTCGGCGTGATCGGTTACATCTTCAAGAAGCTTAAGTATCCGCTCGCCCCGTTGGTGCTGGCCATCGTGCTGGGGGACCGAACTGAAGAGGCCTTCCGCCAGTCCATGCTGTCCTCCAGCGGCAGCCTCGGAGTCTTTTTCTCTAACGGCCTGGTGGGATCGCTGACCGTCCTTGCGCTTGCCCTCTTTGTCTGGCCGTTTATCTCGCAAGCAATGTCTCGGCTAAAATCATCGGCCTAGGTAGCCCAAAGGGGCTGCCGGAATTCTTATGGCGGCCCGACCGATGTCTAAAACCGAACAAGAACGGATCGAGGTCCAGATCCTGGACCGCGCCTACCAGCTCTCCTGCGCGCCGGGCGATAAGCCCATGCTGCTGGAGTGTGTAGCGCTGGTCGATGCGCGTATGCGGCAAGTGAAAGCCTCCAGCAAGCTGCAAGGTGCAGACCGCATCGCAGTGATGGCGGCCTTGACGCTGGCCCGAGATGTCTTAGGCGGAGGCGCCCTGCAGGATGCGGGCACCCGCGAAGAAGCATTGAAAAAAATAACTGCAATCAGCCAGACGCTGGATGCAGCGCTCGTACCCCAAGAGAAACTTTTCTAGCTGGTCCCCATGCTGCTGATGATGGTCGCGCTGCTGGTGATCGGCGCATTCACAGGCTTTATGGCAGGACTGCTCGGTGTTGGGGGCGGCATGATGTTGACCCCGTTCATGACCTTTTTATTCACCATGGCAGGCTTTCCCGATGAACTCGTCATCAAGATGGCCCTGGCCACATCACTCACAACGATTCTGTTTACCTCGGTCACCAGTGTTCGGGCCCATCACCAAAACGGTATGGTCCGCTGGGATATTGCCAGGCCGATGGGGCTGGGTGCGTTTTGGGGAACATTTCTTGGCGCTAACTTTGCCAGCGCACTAAAAAGCGAATGGCTGGCGATTTTCTTCGCCGTGTTTGTGGGCTACTCCGCCATCAAGATGTTTCGCACATCAAAGCCTAAGCCCTCCCGTGAAGTGCCGGGCCCTGCATCGCTTGCTGCGGTAGGCTCTGGCGTTGGATTTATCTCGAGTCTCTTGGGCGCAGGCGGGGGATTCTTGAGCACACCGTTCATGGTCTGGTGCAATGTCGCGATGCATCAGGCCATCGGCACTTCGGCAGCACTTGGATTTCCTATTGCGGCAGGCGGCCTGATCGGCTATGTAATTGCAGGCCTAAGCGTGGAACAGTTGCCCGCATGGTCGGTGGGCTATATCCACCTGCCGGCGCTCGCCGCCTGTGCCCTGGCGTCACTCATCACGGCACCGATCGGCGCAAAAACCTCCCACCGGATGAATGTCGGCTTTTTAAAGCGGGTCTTTGCGGTGCTGCTGCTGACGCTTGCCGTCTACATGGCAAGCCGTGCCTTCTGAAGTCTTAATTAAAGAAATCCTTCACCTTATCCATCCAGCTCTTCGACTGGGGATTGTGTCGCTCACCGCCTTCTTGTAAGGATGACTCAAAATCCTGCAGCAGCTTTCGCTGTTTATCGGTGAGCTTTACCGGCGTCTCAATCAATACATGGCAATACAAATCTCCCGGCAGGCCAGAGCGCACATTGCGAATGCCTTTGCTGCGCAGCCGAAAGGTCTTGCCGCTTTGAGTGCCCTCAGGCACCTCGAAGCTCGCCTTCCCGCCCAGTGTGGGCACATCCACGTTTCCGCCTAGGGCTGCCCGGGCAAAACTAATCGGCACTTCGCAGTGCAGGTCATCTCCATCGCGAGAAAACACGCGGTGGGGCTTGATGCTGATTTCGACATACAGATCGCCACTTGGTCCACCATTCACACCCGGCTCGCCGTTGCCGGCCGAGCGAATGCGCATGCCATCATCAATACCCGCAGGGATTTTGACCTCGAGTGTCTTTTGCTTGCGGACCCGGCCATCACCGCGGCAGGTGCCGCAAGGATCTTTGATGGTTTTGCCCCGGCCATGGCAGCTCGGGCAGGTCTGCTGAATCGAGAAAAAGCCCTGTTGCATGCGGACCTGGCCTTGTCCACCGCAGGTCTTACAAGTCTCAGGCTTCGTGCCCGGCTTCGCGCCTGAGCCATCGCAGGTACCGCACTTTTCCCAAGTGGGCACCTTGATCTCCGTGGTCATGCCATTGGCAGCATCCTCGAGTGTGACCTCCATGGAGTAACGCAGATCGGCTCCGCGATACACATTACTGCGGCCACCACGGCTGCCTGCGGCGCCACCGAAGATATCGCCGAAGATATCGCCGAAGGCGTCCGCAAATCCGCCAAAGCCTTGCTCTCCGCCGCTAAATCCACCCGCATTCGGATCCACGCCAGCATGGCCAAAGCGATCGTAAGCGGCACGCTTCTCGGTATCCGAGAGCATCTCGTAGGCCTCTTTGGCCTCTTTGAATTTATCTTCTGCAGCTTTATCACCCGGATTGCGATCCGGGTGATATTTCATTGCCAGCTTTCGATACGCCTTCTTTAGGTCTTCATCAGAAGCATTTTTGGCAACACCAAGCACTTCATAATAGTCGCGCTTGGACATTAGTCACGCTTCACTTCCTTGAAGTCTGCATCCACAACATCATCGGCCTTGGAAGCGCCGCCACCCGAAGGAGCCCCACCTGCAGCAGCACCGGCCGCGGCCGCCTGTGCGTCGGCATAGACCTTCTCGCCCAGCTTCTGCGAGGCCTTCATCAGGTTTTCTGTCTTCGATTCGATCGCCGCCTGATCCTCGGTCTTTAACGCTGCCTCGGCCTCTTTGATGGCCTCTTCGATTTTGGCTTTTTCGTCGGCGCTGACCTTATCGCCATGCTCTTCCAGCGACTTCTTCACCGAATGGACCATGGCCTCGCCTGCGTTACGGGCCTGCACCATCGCGACACGCTTTTTATCTTCCTCGGCATTAGCCTCAGCATCTTTCACCATCTTTTGAATCTCCTCGTCGGAGAGTCCGGAGTTGGCCTTAATGGTGATCTTATTTTCCTTGCCTGTTGATTTATCTTTCGCCGAGACATGCAAAATGCCGTTGGCATCAATATCAAAGGTCACCTCAATTTGGGGCGTGCCACGGGCGGCCGGAGGAATACCTTCCAGATTGAATTCGCCGAGAAGCTTATTGGCATTGGCAAGCTCACGCTCACCCTGGAAGACCTTAATGGTCACCGCGGGCTGATTGTCATCAGCCGTTGAGAAGACCTGGGAGAACTTCGTGGGAATCGTGGTGTTTTTCTGAATCATCTTGGTCATCACGCCACCCAGCGTCTCAATGCCGAGTGATAAGGGCGTGACATCCAGCAGCAACACATCCTTACGGTCTCCCGCTAATACCGAGCCCTGAATTGCTGCGCCCACGGCCACGGCCTCATCGGGATTGACATCCTTGCGCGGCTCACGGCCGAAGAAGCCCTTCACCGCATCCTGGACCTTCGGCATGCGGGTCATACCGCCCACCAGAATCACGTCATCGATCTCCGAGGCCGATACGCCGGCATCTTTCATCGCGATTTTGCAGGGCTCAATCGTGCGGCTAATCAGATCATCGACCAAGGACTCGAGCTTGGCCCGCGTAATTTTGAAGGTCAGATGGACCGGTGCCCCGTTGGCCATGGCAATGTAGGGCTCATTTAACTCGGTCTGCTGGCTGGATGACAACTCAATCTTTGCCCGCTCGGCCGCCGCCTTGATCCGCTGCAGCGCGATTGGGTCCTTGGAGAGATCCACTCCGCTTTGCTTTTTGAATTCATCGATGATGTGATCAATGATGCGCTGATCAAAATCCTCGCCACCCAAGAAAGTGTCACCGTTGGTCGAGAGCACCTCGAACTGTTTCTCGCCATCGACATCAGCGATTTCGATGATGGAGATATCAAAGGTGCCGCCGCCCAAGTCATAAACTGCGATCTTGCGATCTTTGCCAGCCGCCTTATCTAAGCCAAAGGCCAATGCAGCCGCTGTCGGCTCATTGATGATCCGTTTGACTTCCAGGCCTGCAATACGGCCTGCGTCTTTCGTTGCCTGGCGCTGGGAATCATTAAAGTAGGCCGGCACAGTGATCACGGCCTCGGTGACTTCTTCGCCGAGATAATCCTCGGCGGTTTTCTTCATTTTGCGCAGCACCTCTGCCGAAACCTGCGGGGGCGCCAGCTTTTTGTCGCGGGCCTTCACCCAGGCGTCACCGTTATCGGCCTTGGTGATCTCAAAGGGCATCAGTGCAATATCTTTCTGCACTTCTTTCTCATCAAACTTACGGCCGATTAGGCGCTTCACGGCATACAGCGTATTTTTCGGGTTGGTCACCGCCTGCCGCTTAGCCGGCGCTCCCACCAAAATCTCGCCGTCTTCCATGTAGGCGATGATGGACGGCGTTGTGCGCGCACCCTCAGAATTTTCAATAACCTTGGGTGCGCCGCCCTCAAGAATCGCAACGCAGGAATTGGTCGTTCCTAAATCGATGCCGATGATCTTTGCCATGATGCTTTTCCTTCAGAAATTAGATTGACTTATTAAGACAGGTGGGGGCGCGTTCGGCCCATTTCAAGGGGCCCGGCCTTGCCACTGGCATCGCGCCCTTACTGGGCGACCACCACAATGGCTGGCCGCAGGACCCGCTCGGCCACCATGTAACCCTTCTGCATGACCTGGACCACATGATTTGAGGGAACCGGGGGATTCTGGGCATTGCCATCCACCATAGAGACCGCCTGATGGCGATTGGGATCGAATTTCTCTCCCACCGGGTGAATCGCTGTCAGCCGGCCCTTTTGGAATGCCTGCTGGAGCTGCCTGAGGGTAAGTTCTACGCCGCCCTGTAAGCCCTCGAGGGTCTGATGCTCAAGGGTCAACGCCATCTCCAGACTATCGGCCACCGGCAGCAGCGCTTCCGCAAATCCTTCGATCGCAAATTTCCCGGCGTTTAAGACCTCCTGGGCGCTGCGTTTGCGGAGATTTTCCATCTC
>JAGWXV010000031.1 GCA_018969705.1 Betaproteobacteria bacterium | reverse complement strand
CTACATGGTTCCGACCTTTGGTAACAGTACTTCATTGCCAGGTGCCGAGTCGTCTGCGGTACGCAATCGGGTGCTACGCAACACCTACTGGCTCTTGGCTGCGTCCTTGGTGCCCACCGTGTTGGGAGCCTGGGTGGGCATGCAGCTCGGATTTTCCTGGTTTGCGGGCAGCCCCCTGATTGGCGTTTTGCTCTTTTTGGGCATCGCCTTTGGCTTTTTCTACGCTATCGAGAAGACCAAAAACAGCGTGGTGGGGGTCTACCTGCTGCTGGGCTTCACCTTTTTCATGGGATTGATGCTGTCTCGGCTGATCGGCATCGCGGTTGGATTGTCCAACGGCGTGCAGCTGATCGGCGTGGCTGGTGCGGGCACTGCCGCGGTATTTTTCGGCATGGCCAGTATCGCCAGCACCACCAAGCGTGATCTCTCCAACATGGGCAAGTTCCTGATGATTGGCGTGATCCTGCTGATCGTGGCCTCGATTGCCAACATCTGGCTGCAGATGCCGGCGCTGATGCTGACCATCTCAACTCTTGCGGTGGCGATCTTCTCGCTCTTTTTGCTGTACGACTTAAATCGCATCGTAACGGGCGGCGAGACCAACTACATCTCGGCAACGCTGGCGGTCTACCTGAGCGTGTACAACATTTTCAGTAACCTGCTGGTGCTGCTGATGTCGCTCTTTGGTGGCAATCGCGACTAAGCCGCTGTAGCGCAGCGCCCCTTCAGTTCTCGGGCCGCTCAGCACCAAAGCCCGCCGGGAAACCCGCGGGCTTTTTTATTTTTCGCAGCACCCCCTTGGCTGGGTAAATCTGGACCCACCGGCCGGCCAAGGGCCCTGCCGATGAATTGCCTAGGCCACTGGTCCGGGCCGCCGAAAGCCGCTACACTTGTATTACATTTTGTAATACAAGAGGAAACCGATCACCGTGAAATCGCCCACCATGCTGACCCTGCGTCTTGAGCCCGCCCAAGAACGGGCCCTACAGTCGCTGGCACAGCATCGCGGACTGAGCAAAAGCGAACTTGTGCGCGAACTGATCGCCTCTGCAGTCTCAAATCAGCAAGAAGATCCGCGGGCCTTGGTTAAATCCATCATTGCCCTTCGCGAGAAAATTCAACCGAAAAAACCCGTCAACATTCGCGCGCTGATTGCTGAGGGCCGCGATTGAAATCGTTTGTACTCGATAACTCGGTAGCAATTTGCTGGTTTCTAAAATCCCAATCCACGCCCTATACTGAGATGGCCCTGCGGCAGGTTGCCAATGGCGCCAAACTTGCGGTACCCAGCTTATGGATCTCTGAATTTATCAATGTAATCAGCAAAGCGGTGCAGATGCAGGCCCTTGATTCGAGCGTAGCCGAGGCGATTTTGAAGCATGCAAAGGCGCTTCCGATTCTGTCCAAGCCCGCCCCTGAATTGGCTGATCTCTTTACCCTGACTGACCGTCATCGCATCTCCGCCTACGATGCAACTTATCTCGACCTTGCCATGCGACTTCAACTGCCCTTAGCGACCGCGGATACGCAACTGGCCAAAGCGGCCAAGTCGGTCGGATTATTTTTAAGCTAGGCCGCCCGATCAAAACGAGCAAGAGACTCGACATGGGCGGTCTGCGGAAACATATTGATCACGCCGGCCTGTGATAGCCGCCAGCCACCCTCATGAACCAGAATCGCTGCATCACGGGCTAGCGTTGCAGGATTGCACGAGACATACACCAACCGACGGGGTAAAGACTCAACACGCCTTGCCTGATGCAGGCCAGCAAGGGCCTGACAGAGTGCCTGGGCCCCTTCGCGGGGCGGATCCAGTAAGGCCCGATCCCACCGACCTTGTTTAGTTAGCCACTCCTGGGTTGCCTCAAAAAGATTAGCCTCATGAAAGCTGACGTGCGACCCAAGGCCATGCAAATCTGCATTATTCTGGGCGCGATTCACCAGCGTTGGACTGCCCTCATAGCCGACAACGCTGCCCGCGCGGCGCGCAATCGCCAGCGTGAAGTTCCCCAGCCCGCAGAAAAAATCCGCGGCCCGATCGCCGGGCCCGCAATCCAGTAAATCGACTGCCCGGCGCACCATGAGTTCATTGATCGCAGGATTTACTTGCGTGAAATCTACCGGCGAAAATGGCATGTGCAGCCCGAACTCTGGCAGCGTGTAGGCAAGCACTGCTGCATCAAGCGGATAAAAAGGTGCTGCCGTCTGCGGCCCGCCCGGCTGCAGCCAAAACTGCACTGTCCACTGGTCTGCAAACTGCCGCAAAAGCGCCTCATCCTGTGTGGTCAGGGGCTCCAAGATTCTCAGCACCCAAACAATAGAACCCTGCCCCACCGCAACCTCGGCCTGGGGCAATCGACGCGCAATCGATAGCGAAGCAAGCAGCGCCTTCATCGCGGGCAGCATCTGCGCCACCTGCGGGTGAAGAATCTCACAAGAATCCATCACGGCGACGTAGCTGCTTCGACGCTCATGAAATCCAAGCAGCATGCCGCCTTTCTTATCCACCCAGCGGGCGGTGAGTCGGGCTCGGGTCCGATAGCCCCAAGCCGGCCCATCCAGCGGCGGCAGCATCGACTCCGGTTTTAATCTTGCGATATGCCAGAGGTTGTCTTCTAAAACCCGCTGCTTAATGGCGAGCTGCGCGGATCCGTTGATGTGCTGCATCGCGCAGCCGCCGCAAACGCCATAGTGCCGACACCGCGGAGATATTCGCTGCGCGCTCTCGCGATGCCAGTGGACCGCGCGGGCCTTGGCGTAAGAAGGCTTATTTCGTGTGATCTCGGCATCCACAATCTCACCGAGTAGGGCATTTTCAACAAACACAACCTTGCCCTCGTGATGGGCAAGTCCCTGCGCCTCTAGGTCAACCGATTCAATCGGCAGCGAGTGCAGGAGCTGCATCCAGATAGTCTTTCCAGTGGCCACCTTGCAGGGGGCTATTGGGGTCTCCAATCAAACTGCTTAATGAATTGCGGACCAGCCGAAGTTCCTCGTGATACTGCTCCGCGGAGAGCTCGCCCCGCAGCAGCCGAAACCGGCAATACAGCAGATACGTATTGACAACATCAGTCTCGCAGTAGGCGCGAACCGCCTCACCCTGATGGTTACAAAACGACTCATAGACCTTGCTGCCATCGGCGCCGAGTTTGCCGCCAAAGCCACAGAGTTGTGACATTGCATCCAATGGCGAAAAAGCGCGGCCCTGATAGGCCGATAAGACATCCATTAAATCGATATGCCGGCTGTGATAGCGGGACAAATAATTGTTGTACTTAAAATCCCGGTCATCATCGCCCTGCTCCCAGTAACGGGGGGCGGCAACACCATGCAGCATCGCCCGATGATGCAGCACTGGCAGATCAAAACCGGAGCCATTCCAGCTCACCAGCTGGGGCGTGTGTTTCTCAATCGTTTTGAAAAATGCGCGCAGGCGGGCGGCCTCCTCCGCATCTGAGGCCCCATGCTGCTCGCCCAGACACCGAACCCGAAAGCCTTCATGATCGCGAAACACACAGCCGATCACCCAGACCCGCTGCAAATAGTGTGGAAAGAAATCATTGCCATGCGACTCCCTGCGGGCGGCCTGTGCGGCGGCAACGCCGCTGGCATCATCTAGAGCCGGATCAAAAAGCTTGAGCTTTCGCAAGCCAGCAGCATCTGGAATGGTCTCCAGATCGAAACAAAGGATCGGGGTCATGCCCCGAATTATCGCTGAGCGAGGTATTTCATTGGATCCACCGGCTTGCCCGCGCGACGGACCTCAAAGTGCAATTTCGGAATCTCTGAGTCAGTTTTCCCCAGCTCAGCAATCTTCTGGCCACGCTTTACGGTCTGGCCCTCACTGACAAGAATCGATCGATTGTGAGCATAGGCCGTTAGAAAATCGCCCTCATGCTTAACGATTACCAGATTGCCGTAACCCCGAAGCCCACTTCCGCTATAGACCACGCGGCCATCACCGGCAGCTAGCACCGGATCACCCTCCGCTCCCGACAGCGCGATGCCTTTGTAGCCGGGATCGGCAAATTGGGTGATGACTTGACCACGACCTGGCCATGAAAGGCTAATGGTCTCAGCGACCGCCACAGGCGGGCGGGGTGCAGCAGCCCCAGGGCCGCCCTGGGGGCCAGCTGCTGGCGCTGGCGCACTGCCCACACTGGGTGCTGGTGCAACCGCGGCTGCAGGGCCACCGCCTGCAGGTGGTGACGTCGGCGCACTAGCGATGGGGCCAATTGGCCGCACCTCCATCGGCCGGCTCTCTTGGGCGCGCGCAGCCGATGCGGGCGCAGTCACTGCTGGAGGCCGCACCCGAATTAGCTGATCCACTTCGATCAAATTGGGATTATCGATTTGATTCCAGCTTGTAAGGTCACGCCAGGACACGCCGTGATCCAACGAAATTCCAATCAAAGTATCTCCGCGCTTAATGCGATAAAAGCCATCCGGTGTCGGGCCGCTCACTGCTTCTGCGGAAGGGCGGGCGGGCGCGGCTGCAGGGGCGCTCGGGACGCCACCTGCCCGCTTTATCGCCGGCGCGCTTGCACCGGGAATGGTGCGGCTTTCGATCGGTGCGGGTGCCATACGCGATGCGCAGCCTGAGAGCAACACAGCACCCATGGTCACCACAGTTAGCCAACGCAATCCGCCCACCACTACTCGGTTCCTCTTAAGACTGGCACATAGCGCACCATATCGAACTGCTGCGACTTAAATTCCTGATCATCAAGCCGCTGAATTCCTACTAAATATTGCTCGGGCTCTCCGATGGGTGCAACTAAAACCCCCCCGTTTGCTAACTGGCTCAAAAGCTCCGGCGGCACGGCCGGCATGCCCGCAGAACAAACAATCACATCAAAGGGGCCTTCCTTACTCGCAGCGACCAGCCCATCACCAAACACAGACCGTAGATTTGATCGCCTCAAGGGCCGAAGGTTCACACGCGCCAAATCTGCCAAGACCTTAAGCCGCTCGACCGAAATCACCTTATCAAAGCAATATGACATGACTGCAGCCTGATAGCCGCAGCCGCCGCCCACCTCCAGCGCGCGCAATGGCCTCGGAGCGCCAGAAAGCAGACTGAGGGCGAGCTCGATCACGCGGGCAACCACATAAGGCTGAGAAATGGTCTGCTGATGGCCAATCGGCAGTGCGCTGTCTTCATAAGCACGGCTAGAGAGCGCCTCATCAACAAATGCATGGCGGGGCACCACACGCATGGCCTCGAGCACACGCTGATTACGTATGCCTTGAGAAATGAGCCGCTCGACCATCTTCGCTCGGGAGCGTTCACTCGCAAGACCCGCGTTTGCGACAGCAACTGCAGGCTTTGGCACCCTAGGCAAACGGGCCGATGTTGTGGGAGAAGGCGCCGCCGCAGTACTTCCAGCGCCCCAGCGCGGCACAAGGGTCGGGGCCTTTGCCTCGGTTGTTTTCGTTGCGATATGAAGGCCTGGCCGAGTTGGCTTTACAGGGCCAGCTGGCTTTTTCACATCTTTTCCAGCCATGGACCCACTTCCTGAAAGCCATCCGTATCGCCCAGATCAACCTGTAGCGGCGTAACAGAAACACGCGACTGATTTAGGGCATGAAAATCAGTGCCGGGCCCTGCCTCGCGCTGCCCACCTGGCGGGCCAACCCAGTAGACCGTTTCCCCCCGGGGCGAGACTGCTGTCTCAACTGGCTGGGCCACATGGCGCCGGCCAAGCCGAGTGAGTTCATAGCCTTGTAGCTCACCGATCGGCACCGAGGGAATATTCACATTCAAAAGCCGGGCTTTCGCAAACGGCTGATCGATTAAACGGCTTACCACCTGCTGAGCGACAGCGACTGCAGTTTCTAAATGCTCAAAGCTTCGGCTGGCCAAAGAAAAAGCAATTGCCGGCAGGCCGAGCAGGTAACCCTCCATGGCAGCGGCGACCGTGCCTGAGTACAGCGTATCCTCGGCCAGGTTGGCCGAGTTATTGATTCCCGACACAACAAGGTCCGGCCGATGATCTAAAAATCCTGTCACGGCAACGTGCACACAATCAGTCGGCGTGCCATTCACATAGTAAAACCCCTGCGAAGACCGTCTGACATACAGCGGCCGATCCAGTGTTAGCGAATTGGATGCACCACTGCGATCCGCCTCAGGCGCCACCACCGTGACCTCGCCAAAAGACCGCATGGCCTGGGCTAATGCCGCTATTCCAGGGGAAAAATAGCCGTCATCGTTGGAGACAAGAATGCGCATCGTCTGACCTATTCCGCCTTGTCCTCTTGGGGCCAATCACGGATATAGGCCTTCAGCATTTTGTTTTCAAAACTCTGCTTATCTAAGACTGCTTTTGCGACATCATGAAACGAGATCACCCCCATCAGCAACTCACCTTCCATGACCGGCAGGTAACGCTCATGGGAGTCCACCATTAGCTTTCGTAGCGTATCGACATCCATATCGGGATGCACGATGGTCGGCTGCGGGTTCATAACTTCAGCAATCTTGAATGACGAGATGGGCGGTGTTGGGCCGATTCGATTCTCCGACTGTCGCTTTGCAAGAATCCGGATCACTTCACGAAAAGTCAGCATGCCGGCCAGCCTGCCCTGTGCCATGACCACAATCGAGCCGATATCATGCTCGGCCATCACCATCACGGCATTGGCCAGAGAATCTTGCGGGCTCATCGTAAACAGGGTTGTGCCCTTGAGCTCCAGAATCTTGCTGACTTTCATGAATCAACGCTCCGCATCTGCTGAATTCCGGAAATCCTAGCATTCGCGGCACGCCACTCGGGAAGAATCGAGGCCAAAAGCGCACCAGCGAGAAAGGCCCACCAAGTCAGATAGGTCCAAATCAACAGCGCCGGGATTGCCGCCAGCGGACCATAAATCTGGCGATACGTCGGCACCGACCCAAAATAGCTCACAAAAATAAGCCGCGAGAGCTCGGATATGACAGCGCCTACCGCCCCACCAATCACCGCATCCCGCCAGCGGACCGTGACATTGGGCACCCATCGATAGCAGACCGCAAACGCCGCAACCACCAGCCCCAGATTCACCAGGTCCCACCAGCCGATTCCGAAAATTTCATCGTTAATTGCACGGCGCCCGCCCGCGATCAGAATGGCCAGTGCCGCGCCCGCGCCCACAAGAAGCGGGCCCAAGACCAGCGCTAGCCAATACACCGAGAGCCGATGCAAAAGCGGCCGAGGCCGGCGGACCCGCCAGATCAGATTGAGTGTTCGATCCAGAGTCAGCATCAAGACAGTCGCCGCCGCCAAAAGAATTGCGATGCCCACCATAGATAGGGTCCGGGCCTTGGCGACGAACTGATTGAGATAACGAAAAATAGTGCTCGCAAAGCCCTCGGGCAGCAGCTGCTCGATCACCAGCAGCTGCACCGCCTCCGCGATCCGGCCAAACAGGGGAAACGAAGCCAGTGTTGCAAACACCACAGTCAACGCCGGCACCATGGCAAGCAACGAAATAAAGCTTAGGCTTGCGGCGCTCTGTCCGAGCCGAAGCTCACGCTCCCGGGTGGCCATCGCCCGGAACAACATCGACAGGTTGAGTTTGAGATGCTGTCCCATGCGCCTATGATAAATGCCTACTGATTGATTCCCCGGAGAAAACGATTGGAAATTCTTGTGCTGTACTACAGCCGTAATGGCGGCACCCGCAGGCTTGCCGATGCAGTCTGTGATGGCGTACTCAGCGTTGCCGGCTGCAATGTCCGCCTTCGCACAGTACCCCCGGTGTCAGCAGTCTGCGAAGCCACCGAGCCCGCAATTCCCAACGATGGGCCGCCCTACGCGGAGCCCAAGGACCTGGATGAATGCGATGGCCTGGTGCTGGGCTCGCCAACCCGCTTCGGCAATATGGCTGCACCAATGAAATACTTCATTGATCAATCCCTTGGCCAATGGCTCTCCGGATCCCTAATTGGCAAGCCCGCCGGCGTGTTTACCAGCACCGGCAGCCAGCACGGCGGCCAAGAAACGACACTGTTGTCCATGATGCTGCCGCTGATTCACCAGGGCATGGTGATTGTGGGCATTCCGTATTCAGAAAAAGCGCTGCTCGCCACCACAAGTGGCGGCACGCCCTATGGCGCTTCACATGTCGCCGGGCCAGAGGGCTCACGGCCCGTCTCCAATGATGAAGTTCGAATCGCAAGGGCACTCGGTGAGCGCATTGCGACCATCGCAAAAAAACTGCGCGCTTAACTTCGCATCCGAATCAAGACTGAGCTAATTTCAATGCAACAAAATCCTGCGACGACGATCAGTCCGCCGAGCACCCCCGCAGTTCCTGCCCCCTGGCCGATTCTGGCGACACTGGTAGCTGTAGCACTCATGGTCTTTGGCCTGGCATGGGAACTCTTTCTCGATCCGCTTCGGCCGGGGGGATCCTGGCTTGCGTTAAAGGTACTGCCGCTTGCGCTCGCGCTTCGCGGCCTTCATGCGGGCCGCATCTATACCTACAAATGGATGTCACTTGTAATTTGGATTTATGTTGGCGAGGCCCTGGTCAGAATCGCCGGACTCACACCCAGCGAAAGGCTTTTGGCCTGGAATAGCCTTGCGCTGTCGACGGCTCTGGCAATTGTGATTCTTGCTGGGGCCCGCGCCCAGATCAGAGACCACAAGAAAATTGCAGCCGAATCGGCAGGTTCAACGCGGACTTAGCTATCGCCACTACTGCGGATGGAATTCCGCAACCAATTGATCAAAAAGTGCCTGCGGGCCAAGCGCTCCCTCGCAGATCTCCCGACGCCACCGCCGGGCGCCAGGCTGACCATGAAAAAGACCATGCCAATGCCGTGTCATAAAGCGGACAGAGACTCCTCTCGCACGCTGGGTTTCGAAGTAAGACTGTAGCGGCGCCAGAATTGCTTCGCGATTTAGCGGCATTGGGCTGGCGGGTAGAAACAATGCGGCCTGAAGCGCATGTAAAAGCCAAGGATCGTGATAGGCGGCTCGGCCAATCATCACGCCATCAACGGCAGGCCCTTGGGCTGATGGCGTCATTAATTGAAGGGCCTGGTCCACGGTCTGAATGCCGCCGTTGGCAATGAAAACCGCCTCAGGAAAATCCTGCTTTAACTGCCGCACCACTGCCATGCGTAGCGGCGGAATCTCACGATTTTCTTTCGGGCTTAAGCCCTTTAGGATTGCGCTTCGCGCATGCACGAAAAAGACGTGGCAGCCCACTTGAAAAAGCTTACCTACAAAATCCCGCACAAAACCGTAGTCTTCTTGATCATCCACACCAACACGATGCTTTACTGTCACAGGAAGTGATACCGCATCCTGCATCGCCTTGATGCAGTCAGCCACCAAATCCGGCTCTCGCATTAGGCAAGCTCCAAAGGCACCCCGCTGAACACGCTCACTGGGGCAGCCACAATTTAAATTGATTTCATCG
>JAGWXV010000214.1 GCA_018969705.1 Betaproteobacteria bacterium | reverse complement strand
AGCCACGCCCATAAAAATCGCAAACACCATCGATCCGAATGCAATTCCCCATGAGAGTTCAAAACCAAATGCGAGTTCAGAAAAACTCTGGAAATTTGTGGTCGAAAACTCAATCCATTGCATGCCTGCAGCCAGCAGCAGGCCAAAGACCCCCCCGATGGCCGCCAGGCCCACTGATTCAGCGAGAAAGGCCGCGAGAATCGCCATGCGCTGAAATCCGAGGGCCCGCAGGGTACCAATTTCTGCAGTCCGCGATGCGACAGCAGCCTGCATGGTAATGGTCGCGCCAATAATTGCGCCGATGGAAAAAATTCCGGCAAGCGTCAGGCCCAAAATCTGGATAAAGCGCGATAAGCCCGCCGACTGCTCAGCGTAGTACTCCGCCTCACGCTTGGCCGCCAATGTGATGCGTGGATCTTGTGCTAAGCGCTCCGATAGGCCGACGAAACTGGATGGATCGGTTAATCGAATCACCACCGAGGAATAACTGTTGCGGCGAAAGGCCTGCATAAGCGAATCCACATCCCCCCAGATCTCCGAATCAAATCCGCTGCGGCCGCCATCCATCAGGCCCACCACCTGCCACTGCCGGCCGCCGAAAGTCAGCATTTCGCCAAGCGCAACGCCAGCGAACTGAGCCTTCACCGCGCGGCCCACCACAATTTCATTTGAGCCTGGCCGAAACATTCGGCCCTCAGTAAACCGCACACCACGCCGCAGCGTAATGCCGGTCTGCTCCATGCCGCGAATCAAGACATTGGACATCTTGCCGGTGGCCTGCTTGGGCAGGCTAATGAGCATCACGATTTCCCGAGACACCAGTGGCTCGCCGATGACTGCAACCTCGGGCAGCGTGCCGACCAAGGCGGCTTGAGAGCGCTCGACAGCACTCTGGACTTCAGTGGTGGAGCCTTTGCGCGAGATCACCACATTGTCAGGCTCGCCAGTGGCCACCAGTGTCCGCTTCAGTCCGGCATCCAGCATCAATGCAGTTGCGAATACAAACACCACCAGGGCCATACCGCTTGCGGTCAAAAGGGTGGTTACCCGACGCACCCAGAGATTGCGCAGGCTGTAGTGCAACGGGATGGATAAGAGCCGAATCGCGATCATTAGATTGCCCGCAGGCCCTCCACAATTCGAATACGCGCCGAGCGGGTGGCGGGGATAATTGCCGCAATCAGGCCCACCAGCACCGCCAGCACCAGCTGTGCCGCAGTCGTGTCGCGGGAGACTTCAAAGACCGGAAACAATGTGCCGACGCTGCCCGAGAATGCGGTGGCGGCAGGAAAGGTCAGCGCGACGCCCAAAATCCCACCAATCGCCGCCAACAGCAAGGATTCACCGGTGATAAGTCCGGCGACAAATCGCGGTGAAAAGCCGAGCGCCTTTAAGGTGGCGTATTCGCCGATCCGCTCCCGCGCGGTCATCGCCATGGTGTTGGCCATCACCGCCAAAATAATCAGGATCACGACATAAGAGACCACCTGAATGGCCAGCACAATGGCCTCGGTCATGGCGAC
>JAGWXV010000030.1 GCA_018969705.1 Betaproteobacteria bacterium | reverse complement strand
TATCCATCGTGCACTTCTGGGCCCTGATCTTTACCTATATGTGGGCCGGACCCCACCATCTGCACTACACCGCACTTCCTGATTGGGCACAATCACTGGGCATGATCTTCTCGCTGATACTTCTGGCCCCCTCCTGGGGAGGCATGATCAACGGCGTGATGACATTGTCAGGCGCCTGGCACAAGCTACGCACCGATCCGATTCTTAAGTTTCTGATTACCTCGATTTCTTTTTACGGTATGTCCACCTTCGAGGGGCCCATGATGTCCATCAAGACAGTAAATGCCCTATCGCATTACACCGACTGGACGGTCGGCCATGTGCACTCCGGGGCGCTTGGTTGGGTGGGCATGATTTCTATGGGGGCTATGTATTACCTGCTGCCGCGGCTGGTGGGTAAGCGTGAAATGCATAGTGTCAAGGCCATCGAAATTCACTTCTGGGTCGCGACACTTGGCATTGTGTTTTACATCGCCGCAATGTGGATCGCCGGAGTGATGCAGGGCCTTATGTGGCGGGCGGTCAATCCAGATGGATCGCTCACCTATGCGTTCATTGAGAGCATCAAGGCGACCTATCCTTATTACTCCATCCGGCTGCTAGGCGGCGTGCTGTACCTGGCCGGCATGCTCATCATGGCCTGGAATATGTTTATGACCATTCGCCAGCCAAAAACGGTGGATGCCCGTATTCCTCAAGTTGCCCACGCTTAAGCTACTCAAGCGAAAAGAGAATCCTATGGCCTCATCACACGAACGCATCGAAAAAAATCCCGCACTATTCATTGTCCTGGTGCTCATCACCGTGGCGATCGGCGGTCTTGTTGAAATCGTACCGCTCTTTTTTCAAAAGTCGACCACCGAGCCAATTAAAGGCCTGCAGCCTTACACTGCCTTACAGCTGGCTGGCCGAGATATCTATATCCGCGAGGGCTGCTATAACTGTCACTCCCAAATGATTCGACCCTTTCGGGCCGAGACCGAGCGCTACGGCCACTACTCTGTTGCCGGCGAGTTCGTCTATGACCGCCCCTTTCAATGGGGCTCAAAGCGCACTGGCCCTGATCTTCATCGGGTCGGTGGCCGCTACAGTGATGAGTGGCACCGCGTGCACCTTCTGAATCCACGAGATGTTGTACCCGAGTCAAATATGCCCGCCTATCCCTGGCTGGCCAGCACTCTTGTTGATGCTGAAGTCATGCCGAGGAAACTCACCGTGCTGCGTACCTTGGGCCATCCTTACAGCGATGTACAAATTAAAAGCGCTGCGGAAGAGGTCAAGGGAAAAACTGAGATGGATGCCTTGATTGCCTACTTGCAATCACTTGGCCTGGCACTTAAAGACAGACGCAGCTAACCCCGACAAAAGGAGCCATGCCAGATGACCACCGCGGATTTCCATAGCCTGCTTACCCTAATTGGCATCATCGCCTTCATTGCAATGGTCATCTGGGTATTCGGAAAAAAGCAGCGTACTCAGATGGATCGACATGCCTTGATTCCCTTGCATGATGACGGCCCGATCCCTGGCGAGCAGACCCGACGGACACACTGATCAAAGAGCGAGAACGATATGGCTGACTTCACAAATGACTTCTGGAACTACTATGTCAGCATCCTAACGCTGCTGTCAGTGATCGGCTGCGGGGTGTTTCTGTATTTTCTGTCTCGACACAAAATTAAACCGGGTGCAAGCCCTGATACAACAGGCCACGTCTGGGATGGGAACCTCCAGGAATACAACAACCCGCTGCCCCGTTGGTGGATGATGCTGTTTTACATCACCATCTTTTTTTCAATTGTTTATCTACTGCTGTACCCTGGCCTTGGCCGCAGCACCGGCGCCCTTGGCTGGTCGTCGACCCAGCAGCATGTCTCGGAATTAGATAAAGCCGCAAAAGAATATGGTCCGATCTACGCGAAATACGCGGCGATGAGTCTGGAAGACATCACCAAGGATCCCGCTGGGCTCGCGATTGGTCAGCGGCTTTTTCTCAACAACTGCGCTCAATGCCACGGGTCGGATGGCCGAGGTGCAAAGGGCTTTCCGAATCTTGCGGATCAAGATTGGCTTTGGGGCAGTAGTCCCGAGGCAATCAAAATAAGTGTGCTCGAAGGCCGTCAGGGCGTAATGCCCCCCATGGGTGCAGCCCTCGGCAGCCCCGAGGCGATCGAGAATGTCGCCCACTATGTATTAAGCCTCTCAGGCAGCACACACGAGGCCGCCAAGGCGGCGGCTGGTAAGCCACTTTTCACAGCCTGCGCGGCCTGCCATGGCGCCGAAGGTAAAGGAAATATCGCAATGGGAGCGCCGAATCTGGCCGATAAGGTCTGGCTGGTGAGCGGCACAGCGGCAGGCATCACCAACACCATTAACGAGGGCAGAAACGGCGTGATGCCCGGCTGGAAAGAGTTTCTTGGCGAGGAGAAATCACATATTGTTTCCGCCTATGTCTTGAGCCTGTCAAAGCAGAAATAATCATCGCGCTTCACGCTAAGTTACTCAGACTGATCGGCTGCAATGTCTGCTGAGATCCCGTCAGGGGCCGCCGAGCAGACCATCCTGCTCTACGCCCCAAGAAAAAAACTTTATCCGCGGGAAACCAAGGGGTTTTTTAACAGCTGGCGATGGGCCTTGGTCTGGGCTACACAACTGCTTTACTACGGATTGCCATGGCTATCCTGGGAAGGCAGGCCTGCGGTCTTGTTCAATCTTGTTGAGCGAAAATTCTTTATCTTCGGCCTTGTCTTGTGGCCGCAGGACTTTATCTACCTCACGGCCCTGCTGGTGGCCAGTGCCTTTGGCTTATTTTTATTTACCGCAGTGGCGGGCCGACTGTTCTGCGGCTATGCATGCCCGCAGACTGTGTACACCGAAATCTTCATGAAGATTGAATACTGGATAGAAGGCAATCGCGCCAAAAAGCTCCGCCTGGACACCCGCGGGCCCATAGGCGAGCGTTGGATGCGTCGAATGCTCAAGTTTTTAGCCTGGTCTCTGATTGCCCTCTGGACCGGCTTTACTTTTGCGGGCTACTTTACCCCCATCCGCGATCTGGTGGACTTGACCGGCGCGGCTGCGCTTGGGCCATGGCAGAGTTTTTGGATTCTGTTTTATTCGGCGTTCACGCTCATGCAGGCGGGATTTATGCGTGAACAGGTCTGTAAATACATGTGCCCGTATGCGCGATTTCAGAGCGTAATGTTTGATCGCGATACGCTAATCGTGACCTATGATGAAACCCGGGGTGAGCCGCGTGGGTCACGCTCAAAAAAAGCGAACCATCGTGCAGAAGGTAAGGGTGACTGTGTTGATTGTGGCATCTGTGTCGATGTTTGCCCGACCGGAATTGATATCCGGATGGGACTACAGTACGAATGCATAGGTTGTGGTCTATGTGCCGATGGCTGTGACAGCATCATGGACAAGATGGGCTATCCCCGCGGCTTGATTCGTTACTCCACCCAAAATGCAATTGCCAAGGGCTACGCGTCTTCACAACTGCGGGCCCACATTCTTCGACCACGGGTGCTGATCTATGCTGCGATCCTCTCGATCATCGTCGCAATGCTATGCGTTTCGCTCTGGATCCGCTCACCCCTGAAAGTCGACATCATGCGGGATCGCGGCGCGCTGGCTCGTGAGGTCGAAGGGGCTTTTATTGAAAATACCTATCAGTTTCAGCTGATCAATACCGATGAACGGCCGCATCGCCTCCAGATTATTCCAAGTGGCCTTCCAGGACTGATGGTTGCCAGTGGGAATACAGTTGAGCTTCCGGGCATCACCACCCAGTTGTTCATCGTGCGACTGCGCGTACGCACTACGGATCTGGAGGGTCAGCCCGCTGGGCCCCACAAAATTAAGGTGCGAGTGGAATCGCTGACCCGCCCAGGTGTCAGCGTTGATGACAAAGCGGCCTTCTTTATTCCAAAATAATGTCGTCGATGCCTGCGGATCCGATTGATTCACCCCCAACCCTCCAACGGCCGTGGTACCGCCACGGATGGGTCTGGTTTTTGATCGCAATCCCTGGCTCTGCAATTGTTCTCGGCCTTGCCATGCTGTGGATCGCCGTGGATACCGCCGACAGCCTTGTTGTTGATGATTACTACAAAGAGGGCCGGGCCATTAATCAGCGGCTGGAGAAGGACCAGGCGGCCGTCGATCGCGGCATCAGCCTGCTGGCCTCAATTCGGCCCGTTGATTCCAATGCCCAGAGAATCGAGGTGGTTTTCAGCGCCAATCCCGGCGTATCGGCGCCCGAATTCATTCGGCTTCGTCTGTCGCACCCAACACTGAAGCAGTTCGACATTCAAGCAACGCTGAAGAAAACCGGGTCGAATCGTTACAGCACCGATATCCCAGGAATCACAGACGGCCGATGGTACGCCCAACTCGAGGACGATCAATCCCTCTGGCGCGTGCGATCGACCTGGCGAGTTCAATAACCAAAAAGGGAACACCATGGCCCGAGTCCCCTATGCGCCCCCGCCCCCAACCCATCTGCCGTCGCGACGCGCCAAAGCGGCGATGACGATCCTTTGGCCTGCGTTTCTTGCCGCCGCAGCGTTAAACGGGCTGTTTTTCTCTCTCGTTGATCCCCATGACTTAATCGTGCACGGGGCACCACTGCAGATGGATCGTCTGGCCGCCTATGCTATTGGCTTTGGCATCTGCTTTGGCTTTACAACGATCGCCAGCTTCATGACCTGGTCATTGACCCGGCCCGCTGAGTCACAGCCGATTGAGCGCCGGTCACCATATTCGATGTAAATCTATAGGTCAATAGGCGCAGAGATCTTCGAGCGCTTTGCGATCGAGAATCTTGACATCTCGCGGTAGTCCCTCGATCCAGTCATTTTTTTTGAATCGACTAAAGACTCGGCTCACACTCTCGATAGTCAAGCCAAGATAGTTACCAATGTCCTCCCGTGTCATGCGCAGCACAAAATGAAGCGGTGAAAAACCCCGTGCCTCATAACGGCGTGAGAGATTGAGCAAAAACGCTGCGACCCGCTGATCCGCACTCATCGAACCCAGTAGCAGCATGACCTGATGCTCGCGATCGATTTCACGGCTCATCATGCGATGGAAGTGCGATTGAAGACTCGGTAGCTCAGACAGCAAAGACTCCAATCGAGTATAGGGAATCTCACAGACCTCGCTGTCTTCGAGGGCTATGGCGCTGCATTTATGCCGCGGACGACTGATGCCCTCCATGCCAAGAATCTCGCCCGACATTTGAAACCCAATAATCTGCTTGGTGGCATGGCCTTCCGAGTAGACCGTCTTGAAGTGGCCAAGTCGCACCGCAAATAGCGAAGAGAACACCTCACCCGCACGGTATAAAGGCTCGCCGCGGGCAATCCGGATGCGCTTTGAAAGAATATTCTCTAGCCGGTCGAGATCTTGGTCAGTGATCACCGCCGGCAGGCAGAGCTCCTGCATGGAGCAATCGGCACAACTCGTCGACAATGAGGCGATGCTGATGGGCATCCCCGCAGTAGCCCCCCCGAGGCCTCCCCTATGGCTTCGCTGCATATTGCTCTTCTCTAAGTGCTCACCCCGAAAAGATCATACGGGAAATAAGCCCCTAGTCGCCACCCTCTAAATTCAGTTCGGCAATCTTGCGAGTCATGGTGTTGCGTCCGATGCCCAGCAGCTGGGCCGCCTCGATGCGTCGGCCGCGGGTGTGCTTGAGCGCCACGCCGAGCACGGCAGCCTCGAACTCCTTTGCCCAGCCATGCATCCGGCCGTCTTGCGGCGCCGGCGCATTTGCTGCCAATGCCCTTGCAACCTCTTGACGCAAAAGCTCTTGCCAGGCCGAAACGCTGGTCTCGCTTTTTGCGGCTGACTCCGCATGGGCTGCGCGGGCGGCCAACGATGGCGAAGCCTCTTCGGCCTGCGCATGGCCTGTGCCCTCCTGGGGCTGACGGACCTCTTCAGGTAAATCCTCGGCACGCACCACCTGGCTCGGTGCCATAACGGTGAGCCAATGGCAGAGATTTTCGAGCTGTCGGACATTGCCGGGAAGGGCCATCAGACTTACCGCGGACATGGCCTGGGGTGAAAGCTGTTTGGTCTCGACCTTCAGATCTTGGGCACTTTTTTGCAGAAAATGCCGAACCAGCAGCGGAATATCGTCGCGGCGTTCGCGCAGCGGCGGCAGCCGCAGACGAATCACATTTAAACGATGGAAAAGATCCTCTCTGAATTGGCCCGCCCGAACGCGGACCTCGAGATCTTGATGGGTTGCCGCAATGACCCGGACATCGGCTTTCAGCGGAGAGTGGCCGCCGACACGGTAGTAATGGCCATCAGAAAGCACTCGCAGCAGTCGCGTCTGCAATTCCAGCGGCATATCGCCGATCTCATCTAAAAATAACGTTCCGCCCTCGGCCTGCTCGAACCGGCCCCGCCGGGTGCTCTGAGCACCAGTAAAGGAGCCCCGCTCGTGGCCAAACAATTCGGACTCCAAAAGATCGCGCGGAATCGCTGCGGTGTTGAGCGCAACAAAAGCCATCTTTGCCCGTGGACTATGCCGATGCAAGGCGCGTGCCACCAACTCTTTACCCGTTCCTGATTCGCCCGTAATCAATACGGTTGCGCTGGACTGACTCAGTCGGCCGATCGCACGAAATACATCCTGCATAACAGGAGCCTGGCCCAACAACTCTGGAACGGCCTCAATGATTGCCCCACCCGCACCGCCCGCGATCTCAGAACCGTCCGAGCAGGCCCGCCGAATCAAGGACACCGCAGCATCCACATCGAAGGGCTTGGGTAGGTATTCATAAGCGCCGCCCTGAAACGCTGAGACCGCACTATCCAAATCGGAATACGCAGTCATCACAATGACCGGGATCTCAGGACAGCGCTGCTTCACTTGCTCCAGCAGATCAAGGCCAGAGTCTCCTGGCATGCGAATATCTGACACCAGCACCTGCGGGCGGTCGATATTCAGGGCGAGCATCGCAGACTGTGCATCCGGGAATACACGGCACGGCACCTGCTCTTTGCTGAGGGCCTTCTCCAACACCCAGCGAATCGATTGGTCATCATCAACAATCCAGACCGGCCTCATGGCGTGGCTCCTCCGTTGGCGATCGGAATTCGAATCAGAAAATCAGTGCGGCCCGGCCGGCTTTCGACATCAATGAGTCCCCCATGCTGATGCACATAGCTCTGGGCCAGCGTCAGCCCAAGGCCATGGCCCTGCGGCCGGCCCGAAACCAGCGGATAAAACACCCGCTCGCGGAGTTCCTCCGGGATACCGGGCCCGTTATCAATGACATGCAGATCCAAAGCCAGCCGGCAACGCTTTTTGGAGATTGTGACCTGGCGCGCAATCCGTGAACAAAGCACAATTTCGCCCTCGCCTGCCAGGGCCTCTGCGGCATTGCGCACAACATTTAATACCACCTGGATCAGCTGCTCGCGATCACCACGTAAATCCGGAATACTGATGTCGTAGTCCCGTTTGATTGCAAGGCCTTTGGGAAACTCGGCGAGCATTAGGCTGCGCACACGCTCGCAGACCTCATGGATATTGACCGACTCCATCACCCGCAGACGACGGTGCGGGGCGAGCATCTGATCGACGAGGCCCTGCAGGCGATCTGCTTCTTTGATGATGACCTGAGTGTATTCGCGCAGCTCATCGCTGGGCAGCTCACGATCAAGCAGCTGGGCTGCACCGCGGACTCCGCCCAGCGGATTTTTTATTTCATGGGCAAGGTTGCGCAACAGCTCTTTGTTGGCATGCGTCAGATCGGCCTGGTGGACCTCGCGGTCGGCCTTACGTTGCTGAGCGATCTCCCGCAATTCCAGACTGAGCACCACGCCCTCTTCCTCAAGGTGAACCGATACGGTTGAGTCCAGCTCAACTGAGCCGCGCATTGGCAGCTGCCAGTCGCATTGCAGCCGCTTGGATTCAAACATCTGAGAGGAGGCCTGGCTCAGCATTTCTTCGACTTCCTCCGCAACATCAAGCACTTCAAGAAGATATGAGCCCTCGAGTAGCCGGCTGGAGGCCCCAAACAGGACCTCCGCCGGCTGATTGATGTGTACTACCCGCAGCTCTTGATCCAGAATCACCACCGCAGTGGCAAGCAGATCAAGGCTGCGAAGGTGCCGAGCAATCACATTCGGCGGGAGTGCAACGACGTCCGCAGCAGCCCCTTTTACAGCGAGTAATACATGTCGAATTCCACGGGATGCGTGGTCATGCGGAACCGCGTGACCTCTTCCATCTTCAGCGCGATGTACGAATCGATCATGTCGTTGCTAAAGACACCGCCACGGGTCAAGAACTCGCGGTCTTTATCCAGCGCTTCGAGCGCCTGATCCAGCGATGAACAGACCGTTGGAATCTTCTTGTCTTCCTCGGGGGGCAAATCATAGAGATTCTTATCCGAGGGCTCGCCCGGATGAATCTTGTTCATCACGCCATCAAGGCCAGCCATCATCATCGCGGCAAATGCCATGTAGGGGTTGGCGGTGGGATCCGGGAAGCGGACCTCGATACGGCGTGCCTTCGGGCTGCTGACATGGGGAATACGAATCGAGGCAGAGCGGTTCCGTGAGGAGTACGCCAGCTTCACAGGTGCCTCGAATCCTGGCACCAGGCGCTTGTAGCTATTGGTGCCCGGGTTGGTGATGGCGTTCAGCGCACGTGCGTGCTTGATGATGCCGCCGATGTAATACAGCGCGAACTCAGAGAGGCCCGCGTAGCCATTGCCCGCAAAAAGATTCTGGCCGTCTTTCCATACCGACTGGTGGCAGTGCATGCCCGAGCCGTTATCGCCCACAACGGGCTTGGGCATAAAGGTGGCGGTTTTGCCGTAACTCGCGGCAACGTTGTGCACCACATACTTCAGGATCTGGGTCCAGTCCGCACGCTGAGTCAGCGTGCTGAACTTTGTTCCGATCTCGCACTGGCCTGCGCCTGCGACCTCATGGTGATGGACTTCGACTGGCACACCCATCTGCTCAAGAATCAAACACATCTCCGAACGGATGTCCTGAAAGGAGTCCACTGGGGGAACGGGAAAGTAGCCACCCTTTACCGCGGGACGATGGGCCAGATTGCCGCCCTCGTATTCGATTCCGGTCGACCAGCTTGCTTCTTCGGATTTGATCCTGGCTGAGCAGCCCGACATATCCACGTTCCAGGTCACGCCATCAAAAATAAAAAATTCGGGCTCTGGGCCAAAGTAAACGGTATCGCCCACACCGGTTGATTTCAGATAGGCCTCTGCCCGCTTGGCAATCGAACGGGGATCCCGGTCATAGCCTTTGCCATCCGAGGGCTCCACCACATCACAAGTGAGATTCAGGGTCGACTCTTCACGGAAGGGATCCAGCACTGCAGTGTTGGGGTCAGGCATTAGGAGCATGTCTGAGGCCTCAATACCTTTCCAGCCGGCAATGGAGGAGCCGTCAAAGGCATGACCCGACTCGAACTTGTCTTCATTAAACGCGCTGACCGGAACACTCACGTGCTGCTCTTTGCCGCGGGTATCAGTGAAGCGGAAATCAACGAATTTCACCTCGTTGTCGGAAACCATTTTCATGACTTCTTGAGGGGTGGGCATATCAACATCTCCTTATGTAAAAACGTTCCAATAC
>JAGWXV010000213.1 GCA_018969705.1 Betaproteobacteria bacterium | reverse complement strand
CATGCCACCAATGCCGATTTGGCCCAGGTCTCCATACCGGTGATGCTCTTTGGCCATGTGGGCGACGGTAACTTCCACCTTGTGGTGCTGATTGATCCGAACAATGCGCAAGAAATCGAGCAGGCCGAGTGGATCAATGAGCGGGTTGTCGAGCGGGCGCTGGCTATGGAGGGCACCTGCACTGGAGAACATGGGATTGGCCTGGGCAAGCGCAAATTCATGGTGAAAGAGCACGGCGAGGATGCTGTTGCCGTGATGCGGACGATCAAGCAGGCCTTAGATCCCCAGGGGTTACTCAATCCCGGGAAGATTCTTCCCGAATAAAACCGGCTAGCGCTTAGCGAGGCGGTCCCACTGCTGCATCAGGCCCGTCCACTGGCCACGTGCCGCCTGGAGGTGACGCTCCTTAACATGTCCATAACCACGAATACTGTCCGCAATCGCGGCGATCTTAATCGCGAGCTCCAAATTTTCAGCAGTTAACGCAGGCAGCAGCGAAGCGATGCAGTCACGATACTGGCCAATTAGCGCCCGCTCGGTTCGGCGCTCTTCGGTGTAGCCAAAGACATCGAGCGGCGAGCCGCGTAAAAACCGACACGATGCCAGTAGGCCCATCATTGGTCTTACCCAAGGCCCAAAGCGTCGCTTGATCAGCTCACCGCGCTGATTACGCCGCGATAAAAGGGGCGGCGCCAAATAATGCGCAATCCGATAGCCCGGCTCGAAATCACGGGCAATCTGATTTAGGAATTCGCGATCGGTATGCAGACGGGCCACTTCGTATTCATCTTTATAAGCCATGAGCTTAAATAGGCCTCGCATTACCGTTTCAGTCAGCCGCAGGCCTTGGCCCAGGGCCTGCTCTGCTGACTGCACACGGGCGACGAACTCAGCATAGGTCTGTGCATATCGGGCATTTTGATAGGCCGCAAGAAACGCTTTGCGTTTTTCGATTCGGCTCTCCAGGCTGGGCCTGGGTAAAAAAGCGATTGGCTGTACATCCGGAATACGGCGCAACAACTCAGGATCGCGTGCCGCCCGCCGGCCCCAGTCAAAGGCCTGCTTATTCTTTTCCACTGCAACAGCGTTTAACTCCATCGCCAGAAAGATCGACTGGCGCGTGAGCGGAATCAAGCCCCGTTGCCAGGCAAAGCCCAACAGTAATGGGTTGGCAAATATCGCATCCCCCAAAAGCTGTTGGGCCAAACTCTGGGCATCAACAATCGCGCAGCGCTCCTCGCCCACCGCCCGTTGAATTGATGACTCGCATTGCTGGGCCGGAAACTCCCAGTCGGGCTTATGAATCAAGGCAGCGGTCGGCGAATGATGGCTATTCATGACCACCTGAGTCTGGCCCTCACGCATTAAGGCCAGCGTGGACTGGCCCGCAGCCACAATGCCATCACAGGCCAGAATCAAATCGGCTTTCGCAAGATCAACCTTGGAGGTGTGAATGGCACCGGCCTGCTGCGCGATCTGCACATGACTCCAAGTCGAGCCCCCTTTTTGGGCAAGGCCTGCGGCATCCTG
>JAGWXV010000212.1 GCA_018969705.1 Betaproteobacteria bacterium | reverse complement strand
TGCGGCCCGGCAAAATCTCATCCAAGGCCCGCTGAACCTCCTGCTCAGACTCGGCATCCAAAGAAGAAGTTGCCTCATCCAGAAGCAGAATCGGCGGATTTTTAAGAATCGCACGTGCGATTGAAATCCGCTGCCGCTGGCCGCCGGAAAGCCGCACGCCCCGCTCGCCTAAAAAGCTGGCGTATCCATCTGGCAGCGCAGAAATGAAATCGTGGGCATGGGCGCTTTTTGCTGCTGCGATTACTTCAGCATCGGTGGCCTCCAGCCGGCCATAGCGAATGTTCTCCATTGCGCTGGCCGCAAAAATCACAGGCTCCTGCGGCACGATCGCCATCTGTTGGCGTAGCCCGGAGATCGGCCAGTCCCGCAGGGCTCTTGCGAAAAGCGCAATATCACCCCGCGCAAAATCATAAAAACGCAGCAGTAATGCAAAGACGGTGCTCTTCCCTGCGCCCGATGGCCCCACCAACGCGACGCGGGCGCCGCATGCCACTGAAAACGTTAAATGATCAAGCGCCAATGTGGCCGGCCGGGATGGGTAAGAAAAACAGACTTCATCGAACCGGATCGCATCGGCCTGCTGTAAGTCGCCCAGAGCGGTAATCATCGGCTGCTGGGCCGGATCTCTAATCTGTGGCTGGGCCTGCATCAACTCAACCAAGCGCTCCGTTGCGCCTGCCGCCCGCTGCAGATCGCCCCAGACCTCGGACAGTGCGCCAATTGATCCGGCAACCAGCACGGCATACATCACAAACTGGGTGAGTTCGCCTAAAGACATCTGGCCCACCGAGACCTGGCGGGCGCCAATCCACAATACGAATACGATCACCGAAAACGCCATCGTGATCGCCACCGCGGTCAGCAGCGATCGAAAACGAATTCGGCGCTTTGCTTCATCAAAGGCGGCTCTGACCGCTTTTGAAAAACGGTCACGCTCATGTGGCTCACGCGCAAAGGCTTGGACGGTTGGCATGGCATTGAGTACCTCACCGGCCATTGCGCTGGTATCGGCGACCTTGTCTTGGCTGGTGCGTGACATCTTCCTGACATGCCGGCCCAGAGCCCAAAGCGGTAGCACCACCAACAAAAGCAGCACCAGCATGGTGCCCGCTAGCCAGGCACTGGTGGCAAGCATCATGATCAGGCCGCCCAAGAACATCACACCACTACGTAGCGCCACTGAAATGCTGGTGCCAACCAGGGCCTGAATCAGTGTGGTGTCGCTGGTGAGCCGGGAGAGTACTTCGCCTGTCTGAAGAGTTTCAAAATAAGCCGGGCTTTGTTTGAGCATGTTGTCATAGACTTGCTCCCGAATATCAGCCACCACCCGCTCGCCCAGCCATGACATCAAGTAAAAACGACTTGCGGTCACCGCCGCCAGAAACACTGCCAACAGCAACAAATTAAGGAACTTCTGATTGATGGCATCGCTGGTCAGGCCGGTATCCACCAGATCCCGAAACGCAATCGGCACGGTCAGCGTGGCAGCGGCAGCCAATAACAAAAACACAATCGCCAGTAGCCAGCGCGTGCG
>JAGWXV010000003.1 GCA_018969705.1 Betaproteobacteria bacterium | reverse complement strand
CCGAAAAATACGCCGTGAATGCTGGCCAAGCCTCCGATAATGACCATCAGGGCAAAATCAAGCGATAGCAGCAAATTGAAGTTTTCGGGCGATATATGCCGCAAATACTGCGCATATAGCGCTCCGCCAATGCCAGTAAATGCAGCGGAAATCATGAATGCCGAGATCTTGGTGCGGCCCGCCTGAATGCCCATACTCTGGGCAGAGATCTCTGAATCTCGAATTGCAATCATGGCACGGCCCGTGGGGCTGCGAAGCAGATTTAATGTCATCCAAGTGCAAAGCAGCACAAATCCCAGGGCGAGATAAAAGAATTCGTGTTGGGCATTGAGCACCCAGCCAAAGAGCTGGGCAGGCTTGACCGTTAGGCCTGAGGTGCCATTGGTAAACGACTCCCACTTCACCAATACCTCTTCAACAATAAGCCCAAGGGCCAGAGTGGCAATACCTAAAAAAATGCCCTTTACCCTTAGCGCCGGCAGTGCAATCAGCGCGCCCAGAATCACATTGGCGATGATGGTGATCGACATCGCCCCAAAAAATGGCCAGCCGCGATTAACGAAATAGGCCTGTACAAAAGCGCCCAAGCCAAAAAATGCTGCATGGCCCAAAGACAGCTGCCCCGTGTAGCCCAGCAGAATCATCATGCCCAGGCCGACCATCGAATACACCAAGATCAGATTTAATTGGGCAAGCCAAAATTCCGGCAGCACGATGGGCGAAATCAGCAGAGCAGCAATCAATAAACCATTCCATAAAAGCTGGCCGGAGTGCTGTATCAGCCGGACATCCTGCTCATAGCTTGTCTTAAAGAGAAATCGCATCGCGCAGTCTTCGGTGGACTAGACTTTTTTACGGGTACGCTCGCCAAGCAGACCGCTCGGGAACAGAAGCAACACCGCAAGCATCACCACATAGGCGGCGACCTCTTTAAAGCCTTCCGGCAGATAAAAACCGGACAGCGTCTCCGCCACGCCAATCACAATGCCGCCAAGAATCGCACCCGGAAGACTCGTGAATCCCCCCACGACAGCCGCCGGCAGGGCCTTTAATCCAATAAAACCCATATTCACATGGACAAAGGTAATCGGCGCAAGCAGCACGCCCGCCAAACATGCAAGCGCTGCGGCCAGACTCCAGACCAGTCCATTTAGACGCTTAACAGGAATCCCCATGTAGTAAGCAGCAAGCTGATTCTGTGACGATGCCCGTAGCGCAATGCCCACCCGAGTGAAATGAAACATCAGATATAGCAGCAGGCAGATCAGCAGGGTCGAGCCGATTACGACCAGGTGATCATAAGAAATGATGAGCCCAGCCAGATTGATCGTCTTACCCGCATACGGCACCGCCAGCGTATGGGTCTCAGTACCAATCACGGGCAGCATGGCCACCAGTCCGCGAACCACGTAGCCCAAGCCAATCGTTAGTAGCACCACGGCCAAAGCCGTCTGGCCCAAAACGGGGCGAATCACGACCCGCTCAAGAACATAGCCCACCAGGCCCACAGCAAACAAACACACCAGTACCGCAAGCCAGAACGGCAGGCCAATGAACTGCGTCATTACCAAGGCGGTAAATCCGCCCACCATCATGAGCTCCCCCTGGGCAAAGCTCACGGTCTCTGTGGCTTTATAAATCAGCACAAAGCCGAGTGCGACAAGGCCATAGATGCAGCCTTGCGATACGCCACTTAAGATAATTTGCAGCATTATGGGTTGCCGATCAGATCAAAAAAGGCCGGGAGACGCTGTCGCGGTCCCGGCCCCTACTTGAACTGCTCAGATCTATTTCACCTCAACCCAACGACCATTTTGGATCTGAGAGATGGCGGAATAAGACGAACCGAGATGGTTCTTTTCTGTAAACGTAATCGGCGGCAGACCCAGGGCGCTGTTATGGGTGCCCATGGTTTCTAAGGCCCGTGCCAGCGTTTCGGTTGTCAGGTTTTTGCCTGCCCGCTCAATACCCCGGCCGAGCACATCGATGATCCAATAGCCGTACAGCGTAAAGAGTTGGGGGTCGGCATTTGTTCGGGCTTTAAAGTCAGCGGCCCACTTACGCACTGCCGGATTTGGCGAATCCGGATAGGGAATCAGCGAGGAGCTGGTCGCATAAAACCCGTTTACCACTTCACGGCCAAGCATCGGGATCAGTTCGGTATACGCGCCTACGGATCCCAAGAAGGTGGGATTAAACCCAGTCTTACGGGCCTCAGCGATCGCAGCCGGAGTTTCACGAATCAGTGTACCCATCACCACGAAATCGCAATTTGCGCCGCGCAGCCGCGCGACTTGAGACGAGAACTCGGTGGCGCCCCGCTTATAAGTTGCGGTCTCGGCAATCGTGACCCCAATGGTTTTGAGACCATCGGTTGCGCCACGGAAGACCTCCAAGCCAAATTCATCATCCTGATACAGCGCACAGGCACGCTTCGCGCCCACCCGCTTATAAAGCACCGGAGTGTGCTCTTTCATTGCGCCGTAGTAGTCATCGAGCACCGCAAACTTGAGTTTGCTCACTGGCTCAAACATATCGCGGTGGGCCGTGAGCGGCGCAAAGTTCATCACATTTTTCTCAAACTGGATCGGCATGGCGGCGTTGTTCACGACCGAGCCAATCGATCCAGCCATGACAAAAACCCGATCTTGGTTTACTAGCTTCTGTGCTACTTGGACTGCGCGTGTGGGCGTGTAACCCGAGTCCTCGACCATCAGCCGCAGACGTCTGCCATTGAGTCCGCCGGCATTGTTGATTTCATCTACCCGCATCTGCATGCCGGCCACGGCCATTTTGCTAAAGCCGGCCAGCGGACCAGACAGATCCTGGATCGAGCCGATCAGCACCTCTTTATCGGTGACGCCCTGCGACTGTGCGTGCAGCGGCCCCGCGGCCACCAAGAACGCGGCGATGGCGCAAAGCCGCGTGATTTTTCGTCCCTTCATAATGACTCCCCCCTTGGAAATTTGACCTGCCTTCAAAACCCGAAAATTATGGTTCTTGTGGGCAATCGCGGCACTTGCGGCCGCTTGGGGGTTTCCCTTGGTTTTGGCAATTCTCGGGTCAATCCCTTTGCGATAATCGGGGAAATTAATGGGAAACAATGACCGTCCGCCGCAGGATCTATGCTGTCATGAGCTATAAGCAAGGGGATGCTTGGACCTTAGTGTTCTCCTGGACGCTTACTGTGACGGTGCTGGCTAATGTAGCCGCAGTGATTCTGGAATCGATCCCCGAGTTGCACCAGCGTTATGCCCGGGAATTTCACCTCTTCGAAGTGTTTTCGGTTGGGTTTTTTTCTATCGAATACCTCTTGCGCTTTTGGACAGCGCCCGAAAATCACAGTAACCCAAGACATAAAACCGCCGCAGGCCGCAGGATGGGCTATGTGCTGAGTTTTCACGGCATTATCGATTTGCTTGCGATTCTGCCGTTTTTCTTACACAGCCTTCTGCCAGGCGTTGATCTGCGATTCTTAAGAATTGTACGAATTCTTCGAATTCTTAAGCTCTCTCACTACAACACTGCACTCGAAGATCTCATTAGCGCCATCTATGCCGAGCGGCACTCATTTATCTCATCGCTTTATCTTTTAGCGATTGCCTTACTTGTGACCTCATGCCTGATGTACTACGCAGAACATAATATTCAGCCCGATAAATTCGGCAGCATCCCGGAGTCTTTGTGGTGGTCAATTGTTACGCTCACCACCTTAGGCTATGGCGATGCGGTTCCGATTTCAGGCATCGGAAAGCTGATCGGGGGCTTTACTGCGCTCTCCGGCGTACTCACCGTTGCGCTTTTAACCGGGATTGTCGCAAGCGCATTTACAACCCGCATGCGACGCCAGGAAATTATCTTCGAAGCGGAAGTGGAGACCGCGCTTGCCGAAGATCAACAGATCTCAGCAAAAGAGCGCCGGGTAATTGAGCGGTTAAGGGAAGAATTTGGCTTGACAGAAGACCACGCCCAGGCCGTGATTCAGCGGCTCCGGTCTGAGCGCCAATCAAAATCACAATGAGTTCTAACGCGGTGCCGGCCGCGGGCCCGGGCCGGCACCGCCTGGCCGATTGGCCCCAGGCGCCACACTCGGGTCGCGCGGCGGCGGATCTGGGAGCGCGATCCCTTTAGCCCTTGCCCGCTCCCGCATCCGCTCGTGATGCTCACGCCTGAGTTGTTCACGCTCTTCCCAGCTTTTTGCCGATCGCATCTGCTCACGGTGCTCGCGCCGCTCTTGCTGAGTCATAAGTTGGTGGCCGTAAATAGGCTCCTCGGGCTCCGCAGCTGAACTGATGACAGGTACCGAAAGGCTGAGCAGGCCTGCAGCCAGCATGAGTCGAACATTGGGCCTAGAAAATCGTTGCATAGCGATGCTCCGTAAATCGATCGAGCAGTATCGTCGCCTAAGCAGGCTTTCAAGGTTCCCCGCAGGCTGTGCATTTAGTTGGCTGCCGATATTTCACGCTGGCACCTATGGACCTGCCGGCGCAGCAACTCTCTCAAACTGTGCTGGCAAGCAAATACCTACAGCCGGGTGAAAGCAGTATCGATCAAGTACTTAATCGCGTAGCACATGCGGTCGCAAGCGCTGAGCCGCCCGAACAACAAAAGCGGTATGAAAAGATTTTTCTCGAACATTTAAGACTTGGCGCGATCGGCGCTGGCCGTATCATGGCCAATGCCGGCAGTCTTGGTGAAGCCACACTGATGAACTGCTTTGTGCAGCCGGTGGGCGATAGCATGTCTGGTCACGACGAAAACGGGCTACCGGGAATTTACGAAGCGCTTCGTGAATCGGCAGAGACCATGCGTTGTGGGGGCGGTGTCGGCTATGACTTCTCTGCGATTCGGCCAAATGGTGCTGAGTTAAGCAGCAGGGGCGCAGTTGCAAGCGGACCCTGCCGATTTATTGATCTCTTTGATGCTTCTGCATCCGCATTACAAAGCGCCGGGGCACGTCGCGGCGCGCAGATGGGCGTGCTGCGCATTGACCACCCCGATATCTTAGAGTTTATCGCTGCAAAGCGCGCCCCCGGGCGCTGGAGCAATTTCAATATCTCCGTCGCTGTTAACGATGCATTTATGGATTCTCTGCAACACAATGCGTCGTGGCCACTGGTGCATTCGGCCCGCCCCGGTCCTGAATGGATTGCCCGCGGAGCCTTGCAGCGCGAAGCCGACAGCAAATGGGTTTATCAATCACTGCCTGCGCGCGTGATCTGGCAGTCGCTTTTAGCTGCGGCTTATGAAGTCTCCGAACCTGGGGTCTTATTTATTGATCAAATCAACCGCGATAACAATCTTCACGATCGTGAAGTGATCTCTGCGACCAACCCCTGCGGCGAGCAGCCGCTGCCGGCCTATGGCAGCTGCGATCTTGGTCCGCTGATTCTTCCGCGATTTGTAGTTCACCCCTTTAACCGCGGTGGAGTGGCCGCCTTCGATTTCAAAAAATTTATCGCGGCAACAAGGCTTCAAGTCCGAATGCTTGATAACGTTCTCGACATCACTTACTGGCCGCTTACCCAGCAGCAGACTGAAGCGGTCTCAAAACGCCGTATCGGCATCGGCTTCACCGGCTTGGGTGATGCCCTGATCATGCTGGGCCTGCGGTACGACCGGCCAGAAGGCCGCCATATGGCGACGAAAATCGCCCGCACGCTGCGCGATGCCGCGTATATCGCATCAGCTGAACTGGCCCAAGAAAAAGGTCCGTTTCCGCTCTTTAACGCAAAAACCTTTCTCTCGGATGGCACCTTTGCAAGTCGACTGCCCGCTGCGATCAAAAAACAAATCTCGATGGCGGGCTGCCGCAATAGCCACTTACTGTCGATTGCGCCAGCTGGAAGTGTCAGCATTGCTTTTGCAGATAACACCTCCAATGGCATAGAGCCTGCATTTGCCTGGAGCTATCAAAGGCGAATCCACGAGCCCTCAGGCCAGCACCGTGAAATTCCGGCTGAAAACTATGCCTGGCGGCTTTATCGGGCCTGGTTTGGGCAATCGGCAGCGCTGCCAGCTGCCTTTGTATGTGCACATGAAATCGAGCCGCGCAGCCATCTTGCGATGATGCGCAGTGTTCAGCCCTTTATCGATGCGGGAATTTCAAAGACGATCAATCTGCCGGATGGGTTTCCGTTTTTCCGATTTCGGGAGCTTTACCTCATGGCGTGGCGATATGGCCTAAAAGGGCTCACCACCTTCCGCTTGAATCCCGCGCGAGACGCTGTATTGCTGCGGTAAAGACGCGCCCCTTCCGGGGATTCGCAACACTTTCCTTTACTATCAGGGCTTAAGGACTATTGTTTCCTAAACAATCCCAAAGTCATGAGTCCAGAGATCTTACAAATCGGTCGGCTATCGGCAAGCGGAGAGGCGCGCATTCGCGCGGCGCTGCCGGTTACGTTGTTAGCAGAACAGGCAGATCCCGATAACTTTTTGCGCGCTGAAGGCCAGCGATTTAGCGGCCTCATCACGATTGCGCCAATCGGCGCATCGCGAGACTTGATCACGCAGCTGCCCAACCTCAAAGTCATTGCCTGCCGCGGCATTGGGGTTGAAAAAGTCGACCTACAGGCTGCCCGCGAACGCGGCATCGCAGTCTCCTGCACCCCAGACGTACTAACCGACTGCGTGGCCGATCTTGGTGTGGGCCTCATGATCGATACGGTTCGAGCCATCAGTGCCGCGGATCGTTACGTGCGCGCTGGGCAATGGCCAAAGGGTTCTTTTCCGCTTGCAACCCGCTTCAGCGGAAAACGGCTAGGCATTCTGGGGCTGGGAAAGATTGGCCGTGCAATTGCCCAGCGGGCCGAGGGCTTTCAGATGCAAATTCGTTATCACAATCGAAAGCCCGATCCCAATTGCGGCTATGTCTGCGAATCGTCTGCCGAGTCACTAGCCCGCTGGTGTGATTTTTTGATGGTAGCGGTCTCCGGGGGGCCGCATAGCCAACACCTAGTCAACCAAACAGTCCTCGCCGCGCTCGGGCCAGCAGGGTTTCTCTTTAACGTATCTCGCGGCTCAGTCATTGATGAACAAGCGCTGGTTGATGCATTGATTAAAAAAACAATCGCTGGCGCTGGGCTTGATGTCTACACCCAGGAACCCCAAGTGCCCGAGCGGCTTAAAGCGCTCAATAATGTGGTCTTAGCGCCTCACATCGGAAGCGGAACTCACGAGACCCGTGCGGCAATGGAGGCCTTGGTTCTCGAAAACCTGCAGTCTTTTTTCTCTACTGGCAAGTTATTGACACCAGTTATCTAGACCTGATCCCATAACCCCGTGAACGACTTTAGTTTCATTGACGCATTTCTTCATCTCGATCGCTACCTGCCGGCATTTGCCGCCGAGTGGGGTGTCTGGATCTACGCGCTCTTGTTTCTCATTATTTTTGTTGAAACCGGCTTGGTCATCATGCCGTTTCTGCCAGGGGATTCACTTTTATTTGTCGCTGGTGCAGTAGCGGCAGTCGGTGACATGCAGCTGGAAGTCCTCTGGGCGCTCCTTACCACGGCCGCAATTACTGGCGATGCACTGAATTATGCGATCGGCCGTCGTGTCGGACCCCGGGTATTTTCTTGGGAGCAGTCCCGTTGGTTTAACCGCCAGGCCTTTGATCGGACCCATGCTTTCTATGAGCGTTATGGTCCCATGACCATTGTGATTGCCCGATTCCTGCCTTTTCTACGTACATTCGCGCCCTTTGTTGCCGGCATCGCAGAAATGAATCCCACAAAGTTTGTCACCTATAACATCTTTGGCGGAGTGCTCTGGATATTTAGTCTCACCACCCTGGGGTATCTCGTAGGCGAGATGCCTTGGGTAAAAGCAAATTTCAGCCTGGTGACCTTAGCGATGATCATCATTCCCGGCCTGCCGGCTGTCTGGGTTGCCGGCAAGGCGCTCATAGAAAAAATCAAACGGAGGCCCTCCGATGGCTAGCCAGAACTTTAAGCTTACCTACTCCACGATGTTTGATCCCCCTGCAGAGTTACACGCTCGATTTGAGGCCGCAGTAACAAGGGTCAAATCCGAGTGGCTAGGGCGTGATTACCCAATGTGGATAAATGGTCAGTCCGTATCGAGCCAGGAGACCTTTGAGTCACGGTCGCCGATCAATCAGGACTGGATCATTGGGCGTTTTCCTAGTGCAACGGCTGCTCAGGTTGACCAGGCGGTGGCAAGCGCTCAGCGTGCTGCTGGGCAATGGGCCTCCCTTCACTGGAGTGAGCGGCTGAAGATGCTGCGCAAGGCTGCCGCCCTCATCGAAGAGCGGGTCTATGAGATTTCGGCTGCGGTGGCAATTGAAGTTGGCAAAAACCGAATGGAGTCACTTGGCGAAGTCCAAGAAACAGCGGATCTCATCGTTTGGTATTGCGATCAGATGGAGTCAAATCAAGGATTTGACCGCCAGCTGCCCAATGATCCCTTGGTTGGATTTACCAGCACCAACCGCACAGTACTTCGGCCTTATGGGGTCTGGGCGGTGATTGCACCGTTTAATTTTCCATTTGCACTTGCCGGTGGTCCGATTGGCGCGGCACTGGTTGCGGGAAATACGGTCGTATTTAAGGTGGCAAGTGATACCGCATTATCAGGCTGGCTCTTACTTGAAGCGTTCCGTGATGCGGGCCTTGCGCCTGGAGTCATCAACCTCATCTCGGGCTCAGGAACAGTGGCCGGAGATGCGCTCGTCAAACATCCTGGAGTTGGTGGCATTACCTTCACAGGATCCTATGAAGTCGGCATGGATATATACCGGCACATTGCTAGCGGCCCTACCCCCCGGCCCTGTATCGCAGAGATGGGCGGAAAAAATGCGGTGATCGTCTCCGAGCACGCCGATCTTGACCGGGCTGCGCTGGGCATCTTGAGATCCGGTTTCGGGCTCCAAGGCCAGAAATGCTCAGCAACCTCGCGGGTTTATGTCGCAAAACAAGTGGCCAAAGCACTCGAGGAGCGGTTAGCCGCCCTCGCCAAAGAAGTGTCAGTCGGCGACCCCACAGTGAAAGAAAACTGGATGGGGCCTGTGATCAATCAAGCCGCTTACGAACGCTATCAAAACTGCGTAGAACAACTGGCGCGGCATGGCAGCCTGCTGATCGGCGGAAAACTGCTCACCGATCAAGGCCGTGATAAGGGCTACTTTGTTGCTCCAACAGTAGGCCGCGCTGATTTTGACTACCGATTATGGAAAGAAGAGAAATTTATTCCGCTGGTTTTGTTAGGTGAAGTCGACAGCGTCGCGCAAGCGATTACGATGGCAAATCAAACTGAATATGGCCTGACCGCAGGCTTTTACGGGAACGCCGAAGAGACCGCGCTATTTCACGCCCAGATTGAGGCGGGCACCACCTATGTCAATCGGCCTCAGGGTGCAACCACCGGCGCGTGGCCGGGCTATCAGCCTTTTGGCGGCTGGAAAGGTAGCGGCACAACCGGCAAGGCGATTGGATCGTTTTACTATCTGCCACAGTACATGCGAGAACAATCCCGCACCGTAGTGCTATAAGGTTCGCACACCCGCCGACTCAGTCACCTGGCAAATTGCTGCGGCGAGTCGCTCGGCAATTAATTCAAGCTCAGCATCTGAAATTGTGAGCGGTGGCGCCAGCAAGACATGGTCTCCAAAAGACCCATCAATCGTGCCCCCCATCGGATAGCAGAGCAATCCGAGCTCCATGGCTTTTTTCTTAATCTGCGCATGAATCCGAAGCTGGGGATTAA
This sequence comes from Betaproteobacteria bacterium, assembly GCA_018969705.1. Classification (GTDB taxonomy): domain Bacteria; phylum Pseudomonadota; class Gammaproteobacteria; order Burkholderiales; family Burkholderiaceae_A; genus Lacustribacter. Next base: position 35,739 of record JAGWXV010000003.1, on the reverse strand, counting down.
AGGGCGTCTTGCTTTCTTGGTCTGCAACAAGCTCGATTCCCACGAACAGCCCGCGGCCACGCACGTCACCGACCGCTCTGCTGTTCGAAAACGCTTTTTTCAATAAGTCCATTAATAAAGTGCCCTTTGCTGCAACCGGCACAACGAGCTGCTCACGTTGCATCACATCCAAAACCGCAACCGCCGCGGCACAGGCAACGGGATGGCCGACGTAGGTCTGGCCATGCTGAAAGGCGCCGCTGCCCTTGGCGATCGTGTCGTGGATTTCTTTGGACACCATTAATGCTGCGATCGGCTGATAGCCGGCCCCAAGGCCCTTGGCGATTGTCAACATATCCGGCTGAATATGCTCTTGTTCATAAGCAAACAATGTTCCCGTGCGGCCCATGCCACACATGACCTCATCGAGAATCAAAATAATTCCATACCGATCGCAGAGCTGCCGAACTCCCTGGAAATAGCCCTCGGTCGCCGCTACTGCGCCCAAGGTAGCGCCGACCACGGGTTCAGCGAAAAACGCCAGAACGCGATCGGGGCCCACCTCTAGAATTGTTTCCTCCAACTCCTTTACGAGTCGCTCGGAATACGCTGACGCAGTCTCACCGGGCTGCAGGCCTCGGTAGGCATAACACGGGCTGACATGCTGAACCGGGAATAAAAACTCACCAAATAGTTTTCGCCTTGCTGCATTACCACTGACCGCCAAAGCGCCCAGCGTATTGCCGTGATAACTCTGCCGGCGCGCAATGATCTGGGTCCGCTGGTGATGGCCACGCTCAAGTGCAACTTGCCGCGCAAGCTTAATCGCCGCCTCAATCGCCTCCGAGCCGCTGGATACGATAAACACACGGTCGAGACGCGCCCCTGGCAGGCCACCGAAATACGGCGCTTGAGCGACAAGCCGTTCGGCGAGGGTCTCCGCCGGAAAACTGGAAAAAAAACTTGTGTGCGCGTAAGCCAAACGATCCAGTTGCTCGCGTATCGCCTGCGAAATCGCGCTAGCAGCATGGCCTAAGCCACTGACCGCTGCTCCACCGCAGGCATCCAAATAACGGCGGCCCTGCTGATCAACCAGCCAGGCGCCGTCGCCCGTTAATGCGACTGGATAATCACTTAGGCTGTCGCGATGAAAAAGATGCGTCACGGAAAAGATCGCACGGTCCGCAGCTTTCTTGATGCGGTAAGCGACTAGCCGCGCCCTACTTCGGCCCGACCTGGCTCCAGCCTTTTTTGACGAGACACGCATTGCGGGCCTCAATGTATTTGAGCTGCACGACATTGCCCGCAGAGAAGGCCTCATCGTCACACTGGGTCTTATCCCGATGAAAATCAGCCTCAGAGGCGCCTGCTTTGGCAAATTTGTATTCCGGAATGCCAGCACATCCCGTTATCACCAAGGCAGCAGCTACGACGAGTGCATGTTTTAGCATGATAGTCTTCCTTAAGTTTCTAAAGATTGATTAGCGAGTAAGCAACGTGTCTAGGAGTCTAAACGTAAGCGGAATCCAGGGCTAGATTAACACCCGCGTGCCCAACTCAATCACCTGGTTGGTCGGGATCTTAAAGTAGGCCACGATACTGCCTGCATTACGCGACATTGAAGCAAAGATCTCTTCACGCCACTTGGCCATCCCGCCGCCGGTCGATGGCACCACGGTCTCTCGGCTAAGAAAATACGATGTCGAAAATAGTTCAATCTCAAGACCATGCCACTCCCGGGCGTATTCGAGAGCCTTGGGGACATCGGGAGAATCCTTAAACCCATAGTTAATACTAACAATCGAGAAATTATCGCTAATCGGTGTAATCCGGATTTGTTCGTGAAACGGCACCCAAGGCCGCTGCTCGAAGTGTACGGTGAGCAATAAATTCTGACGATGCAGCACCATATTGTGCTTAATGTTGTGCATCAAGGCCTGTGGTGCAGTCGACGGATCTGAAACTAAAAATACGGCAGTCCGCTCAACAATGGGCAGACCCGCATCCCGAATCTGATCAATAAAAATCTTAAGTTCTGGATCGTCTTCGCGAACCTTTGCAATCAGAAGCGCTCGGCCCCGTTTCCAGGTGAGCATTAGCAGCAAAATGAAGAGTCCTAGAGTTAAAGGAAACCAGCCACCATGAAAAATTTTTGATAAACAGCCCGCAACAAGTAATGCATCTAATACAAAAAAAACGGCGGTGGAAATTAAAGTGAGGGCCAAAGCATAGTGCCAGCCCATACGAACAACAAAAAATGTCAGTATGGTTGAGCACAGCATGGTCATCGTAACCGAGACACCATAGGCGTGGGCCAGTGCACTCGATGAGCCGAATGCTGCCGTCACCAAAAGCACTGACACCAGCAGCAGGCCATTAATAAATGGCACATAGATCTGGCCCGCCTCTTTGGCCGAGGTATACACAATCCTCATGCGCGGTAAAAGCCCGAGCTGAATCGCCTGGACTGTCGCGGAGTAGGCCCCTGTAATTGTCGCCTGCGATGCAATCACTGTAGCCAGTGTCGCAAGAATCACCGCAGGAATTAAGAGCGGATCGGGAAACGACAAATAAAAAGGGTTCTCTGTTGCTGCCGGGTTGCGCATCAGTAAAGCGCCCTGGCCTAAATAGTTCAGTATCAGCCCGGGATAGGCGACCAGCAGCCAGGCCAATCGAATTGCACGCCGGCCAAAATGGCCCATATCAGCATAAAGTGCCTCCACGCCGGTGACTGCAAGCACAAGGGCGCCGACTACCAATAACACCTTAGGACCGCGATCAAATAAAAACTCAACCGCCCGCAGTGGATTTAACGCGGCAAGGATCTCCGGACCCATCAGCAGTTGGCTAAAGCCGACCGCCGCCAGCACAAAAAACCAGACCAGAATTACAGGACCAAAAAACCGGCCGACCAACGTGGTTCCATATTTCTGAATTGCAAACAGGGAAAGAAGAATGCACAGCGCAATTGGCAGCACCAGCGGGCCGAGGCTTGGCTCGATCACCTCGATGCCTTCCACAGCGCTGAGCACGGAGATGGCTGGCGTAAGCACACTTTCGCCAAAAAACAGGCAGGCGCCAAAACATCCAATCAGGATCACCAAGCCCTGCAGCCGCGGGGAGTCTTTGACGGCATCGCTGGCAAGCGCCAGCAACGCCATGATTCCACCCTCACCGCGGTTATCCGCGCGAAGAATCAGGGTCACATACTTGAGCGACACCACCAACGTGAGCAGCCAAATAATCGCCGAAACTGCACCGATGACATTTTCAGGCGTAGCGGAGACGCCCGTCATAGGATTAAAGGTTTCTTTTAAAGCGTAAAGCGGACTGGTGCCGATATCTCCGTAGACCACACCGAGTGCACCTAGCATTAAGGCCAGCTGGCTCGAGTGTTGGCGAGGTAAAGTCATATCGATAGAAAAAACGCGATGAGTAGTCCAAAAACTTAAAGCAAAAGTTTAGATTTTGAACTTTTGTTAGTAGAGTATCCAAACACGCCATAGACTGGGCAGTTACCAATTGCCCCAGTGATCATCGCCATCACCCCGAGATAGGCCCAAGGGCCGAGAGCGCCAACGGCCGCCGAGATAACCAGCAAACAGCCCAAAATAAAACGCACTGCCCGATCTGACCCGCCCATGTTTTTCTTCAGCATCGTTGTTCCTCCCGCTGGCCCATGTTTTTTCCGAAAGAAGCCTGGTGCATACTAGCAAAAGCCACTAACCCTACCCCGACCCCACCCCAGTGACGCTCCGCCTTCTGCCCGTTATTGCCATCAGCCTCGGCGCAAGTCTGGGTGCGGTGCTGCGCTGGCAGCTATCCGAGCACTTAAATCATCGGCTCGCCCACCTGCCGCTTGGGACCCTGGCGGCTAACTGGATTGGGGCGTATGCAATCGGCCTGGCCGTAGCTTACTTTAGCGATGCGCCCCGACTCTCCGAGGAGTGGCGACTATTTTTAATCACCGGACTCTTAGGAGGGCTGACCACTTTTTCAACCTTTTCTGCAGAGGTCGTTCAACTGCTGCAGCAGGGCCGATGGCTATGGGCGGGAATTGAGGTCTCCAGCCATCTGCTGGGATCGATTATTTTTACGCTTCTGGGGCTGGCGACCTACGCCGTATTACGATAATGCCTCTCAGACTTATTGCAACTTTAGGATTTCGCTATGTCAGCTGACTACAGGGAAGGTGAATACGCGCTGTCGATGGGCGCTTACGTTCAGGCCTTTGAAATCTTTATGCTGGTTGAACAAGAGCAGGCCGAGCCCACTTTTTTAAAGTGCTGCCAGATGGTGATGGCCAACCAGATCGGAGATGATGAGCGTAAAGAACTCTTTACCAAGCTCGAACAGCAAATGTCTCGCAATAACGGCCGGGCCACCTACAACTATGGCCTGGTGCTTGCGCATACCGGCCAGAATCCAAAAGCCCAAGAGGTCCTTAACCAGGCGGCCCTGCTGGGCGTGCCCGAAGCAAAGGCAGCACTCACGAAGTTGCTGCTGACGGGCAGCGTTCGTTAGGCAGCTGCCTGCAGCCGTGCAGGAAAAAATTCGAATCTCAAAGCTTTTGGCCGACCGTGGCATCTGCTCTCGGCGCGAGGCTGACGCTTTTATTGAACAAGGCCTTGTTTTGCTCGATGGCGCAGTAGTGCAAGAACTCGGCACCAGGGCCTACCCCCATCAGCGCATCGAACTGGCGACCAAAGCCAGGGCCCAGCAACAACGTCGCATCACAGTCCTTCTGAATAAACCCATTGGGGTGGTCTCCCACGAGGACCCCGATCGGCCCTACCCGCCTGCCATCCGACTCATCAGCCCGGAAAATCTTTGGCAGGCAGCGTCAACATCCAAACAGGGTCTTGGGATTCAAAACCGAATGGTGACGCGCGGCCTTGCGCCCGCCGGCAGGCTCGATATCGACTCAACGGGGCTGCTTGTCTTAACCCAAGACGGCCGCATTGCACGGCTTTTAATCGGTGAGACCTCGCCCATTGAAAAGGAATATCTCGTGCGGGTTGAAGGGGTGCTCTCAACGCAGGGGCTCAAGCTTTTGAATCATGGCCTCTCTCTAGATGGGCAGGTCCTTCGGCCTGCCAAGGTCTCTTGGCAGAATGAACATCAGCTTCGCTTTGTACTACGCGAGGGCAAGAAGCGCCAGATTCGACGGATGTGCGAGCTTGTCGGCCTAAAAGTTACTGGGTTAAAGCGAATCCGAATTGGCAGGATTACATTGGGCCAATTGCCCCTTGGCCAGTGGCGGCCACTCAGGCCGGATGAGCAGTTTTAAAACCCTTTGCTGCTGAAAAATTCCGCTGAAATTCAGGGGGCAGGCCGGGGATTGCGATGGCGATGCAGAATCAGCCAAAGCCCTGAGCCGATAATGATCAGCATGCCCAGCAGGGCCAATCCATCAGGCAGCTGACGAAAAATAAGCCAGCCAAAGCCTATCGCCCAGATCATCTGCAGGTATACAAATGGCGTTAATGAAGCGGGCGGGGCCCGGTAAAACGCCAACACAAACAAAAGATGGCCCAAGCCACCAAGCAGGCCGGCGGCACATAACAGGCCAATCGTGAGCGGATCGGATACGGCTGGAAAACCCGTTACCCCAAGCCAGACAGAGAACACCGCGACGCCCACCAATCCGCTATAAAAAAATGTCGTAAACGGATTGTCTTGTGTGAGCTGCCGCGTCATGAGTTGATAGACCGCATTTAAAGCCGCCATCGCCCCGATCAAGATGGCGCCGTAATGAAAAATATCAGTCCCAGGGCGCACGATGAGTAAAACTCCCGAGAACCCCAACGCTGCAACCCATGCATCACTTTTCGCAACCCGCTCACCTAACATCGGTCCTGATAGCAATGCTACCCAGAGCGGTGCAGTAAACGAAATTGCTGAGGCCTCGGCCAGCGGAAGGAACTGCAGCCCGCCAAAAAACAGTACGCTGGTCAGTAGCAAGAGTGTCGAGCGCATGAGCTGAAGCCGCGGCCGAGAAGTCTTCCAAAATTCGGGGCCTACCCGCCAGTACGCCAGCGGTAAAGAGAAAAGAAATTGGCCAAGGTAGCGGGCCCACATCAGCATGATTAGGCTGGTCTGAGACATTAAAAGCTTGCCAACCGCGTCGAATGAACTCAGGCACAGACCGCCGACAATAAAAAGACCTAGGGCAAAACGCATCTCGGCATTCTACTGGGGCGGGCCGACCAAACGATTGCGGCCCGGCTGGCTACATCTTCGACGGTAGCCAGGTGATAATTTGCGGGTATTGATAAAAAATCAGTACCGTCAGAATCATCAGGAAAAACATCGGCATGGCCACCCGTGCGATGTAGCTTAAGGGCTTTTTAGTCATACCCTGCAGCACAAAGAGGTTAAAGCCAACAGGCGGCGTGATCTGGGCCATCTCGACCACTAAGACTAGAAAAATTCCAAACCAAATCAGATCAATACCGGCCCCGACAATGGTGGGCAGGATCACACCCATAGTTAGCACAATCATTGAGATGCCATCCAGAAAGCATCCCAGCACGATGTAAAACACCATGATGACCATGATGAGCTCAAATTTTGATAAGCCTAGCGTACCAATCCACTCGGCAAGATGGCGAGGCAGGCCGATATAGCCCATGGAGAGCGTGAGAAACGCAGCACCCGCCAAAATAAAAGCAATCATGCAATACAGCCGCGTGGCACCCATCAGCGCCTGTGAAAATGATTTCCAATTCAGTGAGCCCTGCACGGCTGAGAGAATCAGTGCGCCCAGCACCCCGACAGCCGCCGCCTCAGTAGCAGTCGCAATTCCTGCATAGATTGATCCCAGTACCGCAATAATCAGAAGCACAACCGGGCCTAATCGCCAAAACTCACGAAACTTCTGAGCAAATGTCATCGTGTCAACTTCGACAGGAATCAATTTACGATTGAATAACGACCAGACCACGATATAGCCCGAAAACAGCCCCGCCAAAATAATTCCCGGAATTACGCCAGCGATAAAGAGCTTGGCGATCGATACCTCTGCGGTCACGCCATACACAATCATGATGATAGAAGGCGGAATTAAAAGCCCCAGCGTTCCCGCACCCGCCAAGCTGCCAATTACGATCCCCTCTGGGTAGCCACGACGCTGCAGCTCGGGCAAGGTCATCTTTCCGATGGTGGCGCAGGTGGCCGCACTGGAGCCCGAGACTGCGGCAAAAATCGTGCAGCCCAGCACATTGGTATGAAGCAGCCGGCCCGGAATTCGGCCCAGTAGCGGTGCAAGGCCACGAAACATGTCCTCAGATAAGCGCGTGCGAAACAAAATCTCGCCCATCAAAATAAACAGCGGGAGCGCAGTCAGGGTCCAACTCGACGAGGCGCCCCAGATGGTTACTGCCATGGCATCCCCGGCGGGCCGGGCGGTGAAGAGCTGCATGCCAATCCAGGCCACACCCGATAAGGTCAGGCCGATCCAGACGCCGCTGCCTAGAATAAGAAAAAGTGATAAGACCAAGAGGCCTGCGATCAGCGCGTCATTCATGCCGAAGGGCCTCTGCACTGTCGTTGACGCGATCAGGATTTTTCAAGTGGGCAAAAAATTCGTCAATCACCGCGATTGCGAAAATCACGGTTCCCAGCGCCATCGCAAGCTGCGGAATCCAAAGCGGCGTGGCATCCATCGAGGTGGAAATATCTTTAAATTCGATCGACTGCATCACCAGCCGCACGCTAAATGCAGCAAAAAGCGCTGCTAAGACGCTGCTTGCCCCAAGTGCCAAGACCTCGATCCAAAAACGGGCCCGGCCCTTGGCCATTCCTAAAAATAAGGTCACACGAATGTGTTCGTTACGCTTAAAAGTGTGGGCAAGCGAGAGAAATCCGCAGGCCGCCATGAAATAACCCGCGTAGCCATCCAGGCCCCGAAGGCCCCAGTGGAACTCACGAGAAGCGATCATCAGCAGTACGGTAAAAAACAAGACGACTAAAAACATCGCCGCCAACACGGAGGCGATGTCGTAGAGGCGATTGAGCGCCTGGCGCATCAATGAAACTTCGCGTTACAGAAATTGACGAGTACTTATTTTCTATAAGCGTTGATCACGGTCTGGCCATCGGCACCGGCATTTTTCAGCCATTCTTGCAGCATGGTCTGGCCGACTTTCTGCAGATCAGATTTCAGTGCCGCAGAAGGTGCCGATACCGTCATGCCGTTGGTTCTGAGCGCTGCGGTGGTATCCGTCATGACTTTGCGCGACTCTGTCCAGCCCTTGGTCTCCATATCAGCAGCGACTTTGAGCAAAGCGGTGCGGCTTGCTGGATCCAGAGCATCGAAGGCACGCTTATTCACGAGCACGGCATTCTTGGGCAACCAGGCCTGCACGTCATAGTAAAACTTCATCTGCTCCCACATCTTGGTATCCACGCCCGTTGCGCCCGAGGTCATCGTAGCTTCCACAATGCCGGTGGCCATGGCTTGGGCTAATTCGGCAGCCTGAACCGTTACCGGTTGTGCGCCAACGAGCTCGGCAATTCGGCCTGTGGCAGGGCTGTAAGCACGCCATTTAATACCTTTGAGGTCTGCTGCAGAGTTCAGCTGCTTTTTGGCGTAAATGCCTTGGGGTGGCCAAGGCACGGAGTAAAGCAGCACGATGCCTTGCTCAGCTAGGATTTTTTCCAGCACTGGCCGTTGCGCACGCCAAAGCTTTGCTGCCTCGTCGTAGCTGTCGGCAAGAAACGGAATGCCATCAACACCAAAAATCTGATTCTCATTTTGGAAATTCACCAGAAGAATTTCTCCGGCTTGGGCTTGACCGCCCTGAACGGCACGTTTGATCTCAGGCGCCTTAAAAAGCGATGCTGCGGGATGTACAGTGATCTTCACCTTGCCGCCCGTGGCCTTGTCGACTTCAGCGGCAAACTGATTTAAAAGCTGAGTATGAAAATTACCCGGAGCATAGGCTGCGGCAAGATCCCACTTGGCCTGGGCCAGCAAAGGGCCTGACATCAGCATTGCGGCACTGGCCGCAAGGGCTGCAAAAGACTTACGCATTAGAGACATGACAAGTTCTCCCTCTAGAATGAACACCGTGAATGTTATTCCCTGCAGGTCCCGGTCACACCGTCCTGCGGCGCCAAGTTCCGAGGTTTAAGGGAAAGCCCTAGGCGCAATCGACTGCTGAGCAAGCGCCGCGCGTAACGCCTGCGCAAAAATTAAAACCCCGTCTTGGTCACCATGTAAACAGATGGTATCCGCACGCACCGAAAGTCAAATCTGGACGTCTACCAAGGCCGGCTGTTTCCTCTTGCATTTAGGCCGGTGGACTAGAATCCTGGGGTGCTCAGCCGTACTGACCTTTTTCTGCTCTGCCTGTTGACCTTCGTCTGGGGGGTCAACTGGCCCATCATGAAGTATGCGGTGCTCACCTATCCGCCGCTGGCGTTTCGTGGCATCTCCATGGTGCTGGGAATCATGGCGATCGGCTTTTACATGATGCTACGCAAAGACCGCTTCTACGTTCCGCCGCAGGAGCGGGGTCCGATACTGAAGCTCGTGATCGGCAATATGCTGATCTGGCATTTGTTTGCGATTTATGCTCTGAAATTTTTGACCTCGGGCCGGGCAGCGATTATTGGCTACACCATGCCCGTCTGGGCCATGCTGATTGGCGTACTGTTTTACAAAAACCCGTTGACCTGGCGGGGTGCGGTGGGCGTGCTGCTTGCAGTAATTGCGACCCTGCTATTAGCCATCGAGGAATTCGGCTCGCTTATCGGCCAGCCTCTGAGCCTGGGGATGATGTTAATCGCCGCCGTCGGCTGGGGGCTAGGAACCGTGATGATGAATCGCACCCAGCTGAGTATCTCGAATGCATCGTTGACCTTTTGGATGATGGTGACCACAGTGCTGGTCATCGGCCTGGTCAGCGTAGTGCTGGAAATCGACCAATGGCGTGCCCCGACTCTGGGCGAGTGGGGCACCATTCTTTACAACGCTCTGCTGGTGTTTTGCGTCTGCCACATCATCTGGTTTCGGCTCGCACGAAAGCTGCCGCCCATTGCCAGCAGCCTATCGATCATGCTGATTCCAGTGTTGGGTGTATTTAGCGGCGCATGGGCCCTTGATGAAGCGATCGGACCCTACGATATCACCGCACTGATCTTGATTTTGATCTCGATGGCGGTGGTGCTTTTACCCCGCCGCAAAACCCCAGATGAGGCTTCGGCGGGCGCACCCTAGGCGGCTGCCAATCAGTAAGTCTTATACGGCAAGAATTTACCCGAGAGCTTCACGTTGACGCGGTCGCCTTTCGGATCCGGCTCGCGCACGATATCCATGGAAAAGTCAATCGCACTCATGATGCCGTCACCAAATTCCTCGTGGATCAATTCTTTGATGGTGGTACCGTAGACATTGACGATCTCGTACCAGCGGTAGATCAGCGGATCAGTCGGCACAGCGGTCGGAAGGCTTCCTTTGTAGGGCACCACCTGTAACAGCTTGATCGCCTCCTTCGGTAGGCCAAAGATTTTGCCGATCGTCTCAGCCTGGGCGGCAGTTAGTGTCATCTGGCCAAGGCAAGCCGCTGTTGTCCACTCTTTAGAGAGCTTCAATTTTTTTGCGACATCGGCCCACTTGATGCCTTTTTGAACCTTTGCGGAATAAATCAGATCCGTGACGTCCTCACGTGTCATGGGCTTGGCGGGGCTTTTAGCAACTGTCATTACAAAACACTCCTTTATCGAAAAAAGTAGGCTGCCCTAAGCGGCTTTAGGCAGCAGTCCGGGCCTGACCACCACCGGTCTCTGGGGCTTTATCTCCTGGCCACTTGAGATGGCTTTTGCCCGCTTCACCAAGAAATCAATCAGATGATTACGAATGGAATAAAACTGCGGATCATGGTGCATCGTGGATCGAGATCGGCTTTTTGGCATGGTGTTCTCCACGATCTCCGCAATGACTGCCTGGGGGCCATTACTCATCAGGAAAATCTTATCGGCCAACAAAATTGCCTCATCAACATCATGCGTAATCATGAATACCGTCTGATGGGTCTGCTGAACGATCTCGACAAGTTCATCCTGAATGTTGCCGCGTGTTAGGGCATCCAGCGCGCCGAAAGGCTCGTCCAAGAGCAGCATCTTGGGCTGAATTGCGAACGCACGAGCAATTCCTACCCGTTGCTTCATGCCCCCTGAGAGCTGCGCCGGCTTTTTGTCTTCGGCACCCTGAAGATGCACGAGATCAATGAACTTTTGAACATGCGAACCGATCTCCGCCTTTGACCAGTCCGGCCACTTTGACTTCACAGCAAACGCAATATTTTCCCGAACACTTAACCAAGGCATCAGGGCATGGGACTGAAACACGACCCCGCGGTCCAGGCTGGGGCCCGAGACCTCTCGACCATCCATAAAGACATGGCCGCCAGAGGGCTGCTCGAGCCCTGCAAGTACATTGAGAATGGTGGTTTTTCCGCAGCCCGAGTGGCCAATAATGCAGACAAACTCTCCTCGATGCAGTTCGAAATTGATATTGTCAAAAACGATCAGATCTTCGGATCCGGCAACACCGGGAAATGTTTTCTTGAGGCCCTGGACTTGAAGAAAGCTCATTGTGCCGCCCCTAATCCCGGTAGGTAACCAGCCGCTGCAGGCGGGCAAAAACAAAATCCAGCACCATTCCAACCACACCAATCAGCAGAATCGCGGTCAGGATGTTACTGATCGAGAGATTGTTCCACTCGTTCCACACGAAATAGCCGATGCCCGTGCCGCCCACCAACATCTCGGCGGCCACAATCACGAGCCAGGCGATCCCAATGGAGATACGCATGCCGGTCATGATGGTGGGAGCTGCCGCAGGAAGGATCACGCGCAGGGCCTTGCGTACCGGGCGCACTTCAAGGGTGCGGGCGACATCCATCCATTCCTTGCGGACTGAGGCGACACCAAAAGCTGTATTGATCAACATCGGCCAGATGGAACAAATAAAGATGACAAATATGGCCGATACGCCTGAGTCTTTAAGCGTAAATAACGCAAGCGGCATCCAAGCGAGTGGCGAGATGGGCTTGAGCACTTGGATGAAGGGATCCAGAGCCGCAAACGCCGTTCGCGACATGCCGATCATGAACCCCAAAGGAATCGCAACGGCCGCCGCAAGAAAAAACCCAGAGAGCACGCGGGCGATCGAATACGCCAACTGAATGCCAATACCCTTATCGTTGGTGCCACGATCGTAAAACGGATCTGCAAGATGGCCGCCCAGCTTTTCAAGAAAATCGCCCGGCGTTGGAAACGCTGACTTCTGGCCTGATGCAGCCGCCGCACCGACCAGCTTGGCATACTCATCATCAACGACCTGGCCTTTGCTGCCTCCCATTGTGGCCAGCGCCCAAATGCCAAAGAGCATCCCAAGAATGATCAGTGAGAGAGCAAGCGGTCGCAGCCGCTCCAGAGACATCATCTTCCCTTAGATCCTCTTGATCTTAAAGCTGTTCAAGTACTCCTCAGGCTTTGCTGGATCGAAGACCTTACCCATCACCGAGAAGGATTTACTCGTGGTCTTCGGCGGCGTCAGACCGGCCTGGGTCATTAAGCGCGACGCATCGGTCGCGAGAAAGACTTCGCTTGCAATTTTTTGGTAATCGATATCGCCCTTAATCTGACCCCAGCGCTTCATCTGGGTCAGGATCCAGACTGCAAAGGATTGCCAGGGGAAGGGATCAAAGCCAATGCGATCCGGCACCTTGCGGACATTGCCAAGTCCATCGGCGAATGTACCAGTCAGCACCTGCTCCACCACCGTTAGGGGCTGATTCAGATAATTTGGCGGCGCAATCGCAGCCGCAATCTCTTTTCGATTTTCAGGTTTTTGAGCATAGGCCGTCGCCTCAATAATCGCCCGCAGCAGCGCTGCATAGGTGTTCGGCATGGTTGTCACAAACTCCTTGCTCGCCGCAAAGGCGCAGCAAGGGTGGCCCTCCCAGAGCTCTTTTGAGAGCATATGAATAAAGCCCACGCCATCGAAGACGGCCCGCTGATTGACGGGGTCCGGCGCTAAGAAACCATCAATGTTGTCCGCCCGCATGTTGGCCACCATCTCCGGAGGAGGCACGGAGCGAATTTGGATATCTTTATCCGGATCTAGGCCAGCCTCTGCAACGTAGTAGCGCAGCAGATAGTTGTGCATGGAGTAGTCGAAAGGAACCGCAAATCGAAAACCCTTCCACTGCTTCGGGTCGCGCTTATCTTTGTGCTTCATGGCCAAGGTGATGGCCTGACCATTGATGTTTTCCACAGCCGGCATGGTGTAAGGCACCGGAGATGCGCCTGCGCCAACACTGATTGCAAGCGGCATCGGTGACAGCATGTGGGCGGCGTCGTATTCCTTATTCAGGGTCTTGTCCCGAATCACGGCCCATCCCGCAGTCTTCACGATATTGACATCGAGACCTTGCTTTTTATAAAAGCCCATGGGATCAGCCATGATGATCGGAGTCGCACAGGTAATCGGAATGAAGCCGACATTAAGCTTGGGCTTTTCAAGCCTACCGGCCTGCGCAAAAGCCTCTTTGGCCAAGGCCATCGGGAAAATGGATGAAATCGCAGACATGGCCACGGGTGAACCCACCGCCTGAAGAAATTTTCGGCGCACCGAATCCTGGGGGAAGAGTGCGCGCACAACCGCCTGCTCGACCACATGCGAAGACAGGCGCTCGCCGGCAAGCTGCTCAGCGTGCGCCGAAAGTGCCTCGTGCTCGGCCCGCGATGCGTGTTGGCCGCAGCTGCAACGTAAACTTGACTTTGCATCAAAGGGATTCGAGAAAATTGACATGGTGTCGCGCCTCCGGAAGGGTTACCCACTTCGGTTAGCAGGATCTATGCCAAACCTTATTCACCGCTAAGATGTTGCGGATCAGCCCAACGAAACTGACTTTGTGAAAGGCGTCGCACTGATTGAGTGCAGTGCTGCACTACGAGCGGGAACATGCGCACTCAAACGGGCGCGCAGCTTGACTCCATCTCTTTGCGCAGCCGATACGCATTTAGCGTCGTGTCAATGGCCACATCCGCCCATGTTAAGCACTGGTCCGCTGGCACATCACGGGTGAGCTTGACATCATGGGCAAGGCCTAACGGCAGCCCGCCAATCGCCAGCGACTTCTGAGCCGGTAGAAGCTTTCCATGCACGGTGTAGCCGCCCTCGCCATCCAAAAGTTCGCCGGCGCGAAGCGGCCGCTTGGCGGTCGCAATGACATCGGCGTTCATGCCGATTGCCGCGCCCGTGGCCTCACTACGCAGGGCCACCGAGGCGACAGAGATGCCTACCTCCAAGCCGATTAAGTGCCAGCGCTTATAGAGACAGGCATAGCGGCCACTCGGGTCGGTTCGCACCATGTATTCCTTAAAACAATTCCGGATGTATTCAGTCTCGCCCTCAAACACGACGAAGACTCCGAAGCGAATGTCATAGGGGACTTGCCGGCCATCTTTTTCTAGCGAAGAAACAACCTCGACCTGGCCCTTTTGATGCAGCACGCCGCCTTCCGCGATCGGCCGGCAGACAAACGGAATGTCATCCACAGATGCGGCCGGATAGCTCAGGCCTTCTGGCGGCGCTACCAGTCCGGTGGCATTACAAATCGCAGTGCACTCAATGGCTGGCTTTGAGCCATCAAGAAACGAATTGAACATTTTCGGATTGAGTCCGCCAATTCGGGCCTGCTCTTCGGTGAGCCCATAGTGGCCCCAGACGGTCTCGGGAGTGGACTGCGCAAAGTGCGGCAGCCACTTGTGGCCCCGGCCTGCACTCACCACAGAAAATCCTGCCGCCCGAGCCCAGTCCACAAGATCACAGACCAAAGCAGGCTGATCGCCATACGCAAGGCTATAGACCACGCCATGCTCGGCAGCACGTTTTGCAAGCAATGGGCCGCAGAAGGCATCCGCTTCAACGGTGACATTGACTACATGCTTGCCATGCGTAAACGCGAATAGGCAGTGATCAACTGCGGCAATCGGATGGCCCGTACACTCCACAACGACATCCACCCCAGGATGACGGACCAAGGCTTGCCAGTCATCGCCCACATGGGTATTACCCGCCGATAAGGCCGCATCAATGGAGGCTGCCGAAAATTGCGGCTGCGGCCAGCCCACACGCTGAAGATTTTTTTTGGCCTGATCAGGCGATAAATCAGCGATCGCAACCAAGTGCAGGCCGGGCGTCTTGGGCACCTGGGCCAGATACATAGAGCCAAACTTTCCAGCACCAATCAGCCCCACCCGAATCGGCTTTCCTTGGGCCTGGCGCTGTCTGAGTTTTGCGTACAGATTCACGGCATTCCTCCTGGCGATCAGACTCGGATTGTCGCCGATTCCAAAAACCCCAGGCCAATCAGGCCGAAAGCCTTGCCACAAAAAAATAGATTTGCTAAAAAACTATAGTATTAATATATAAATTAGGGTGTTGCATGCGTGTCTTAATCGTGGAGGATCAGCCGGAGCTTCGGCAGCTGCTTCGACGCCAGGTCGAGGCCCTTGGATTTTCTGCAGACGAGGCCACGAATCGACATGATGGCCTGGCGATGCTGTTTGAGGATTCAGAAATCGCTGTGGTCATCCTGGATTTGGGCCTGCCGCCAAAGGCCGATGACTATGAAGAGGGCCTGATATTTCTGAAAACAGTGCAGGCGAAAAATAGTCTTGCCAAGGTCATCGTGCTCACTGGCCAGTCATCTCCAGTGGTCACCATGCAGGCCATCGAACAGGGAGCCTTTGATTATCTAGAAAAGCCTGTGGATCGGCAGGCCCTGCTCTGCACCCTGATGCGGCCGCCTGCGGCCCATGAGACCGAGGCGCTTCTGACTTGCACCGACCAGCAGGTGCTTTAAATTAAAGACACGTTGATTTGCACAAGGAAGACCACAATGTCCTCTGATTCCAGCCATCCGATATCTGCATCAAGCCAATCTGACCCTGAGGTTCAGGCACAGCAAGCACGGCAGTTGATACATCAATTGATGAATCAGCTCGAAATCATTTCGGGCTGCGCCCATCTTTTGGGCTTACATCCCGCACTAGGCCCACCGAGCGCGATGATCTACAGCGAATTCTCACAGCGGTTGGCCAGAGCCGAACAGTTGCACAGGCCCTTGGCCAGAGGCTAATTAGCCCCGGCCAATAAACGGCATCTTGGTGGCCATGACGGTCATAAAGAGTACATTGGCCGATAAGGGCAGGCCCGCCATATAGGCCACCGCATCCGCGACATCTGCAATATCCATTCTCGGCTCCGCCATGCGGCTGCCGTTGGCCTGTAAAGCGCCGGCACCAAAGCCGGTCGTCATCTCTGAGGCGGCATTGCCAATATCAATCTGGCCGCAGGCAATATCAAATGGCCGGCCATCCAAGGATAACGACTTGGTTAGCCCTGTAATTGCGTGCTTTGTGGCGGTGTAGCCCACCGACTGTGGACGAGGCGCATGGGCGGAGATCGAACCATTGTTAATAATGCGGCCGCCCTGCGGCGACTGACGCCGCATCTGCGCAAAGGCAGCCCGGGCACACAGGAATGCGCCAGTCAAATTAATCTCAACGGATTCCTTCCAGCTCTGAACTGAGAGTTCATCAATCAGCTGTCCTGGTGGAAAAATTCCAGCGTTATTAAAAAGCACATCGACTCGGCCCCACTTGTTCACCACAGCAGCAACCAGCCGATCCACATCGGCCTCAATCGAGACATCACCCGTCACGATGAGGGCATTGGCTTCTGATGTGCTGGCCGTTTCGCGCAGTGGCGCCTCGCGCCGGCCAAAGAGCGCAACCCGCCAGCCAAGCGCCAAGAGGCGCTGGGCACTCGCGCGGCCAATACCGCTTCCAGCACCGGTGACGATTGCGATGCCCGGCGCGGGCTTTCCTGATAATGGATCAGATGCGGTCATGCTGCAGCTTCCTTTGCTCAAGTAAGATCGAGATTCACGAAAACTCAGAGTGTAATTTCAAATTGAAGCCCACCACGGTCATTTACCTGCACGGATTTCGCAGCTCACCTCAGTCGTCAAAGGCCGTGATGGTGGCCGCTGATCTTGAGCAATCGGGCATCACCGCCCGATGCCCCCAGCTGGACATCGCGCCCAAGGTCGCCATGGCCCAGGCCCATGAAGAAATTGATGCAGCGCTTGCCCGCGGCCATCGGGTCAGGCTGATTGGCAGCTCACTCGGTGGATTTTTCGCCAGCGCACTGATGGAGCAGCATCCACAGGCCACTGAATTTAAGGCTGCGCTCTTAAATCCCGCACCCTGGCCTGCCCGCGATCTTCAAGACCATGTCGGCGAGTTACCTGCCTGGCACACCAATGAAGTTCTGCATTTTCGGGCTGAGTATTTGCAGGATCTGAAATCGCTCGAAGTCGGCATCAGCCTCCCCCAACGCTATCTGCTAGTGGCGGCCAAGGGCGATGAGTTATTGGATTGGAAAGAAATGGTCGCCCGCTATCCGGGAGCGCAGCAGTTGATCTTAGAGGGCTCGGATCACAGCATCAGCGATTTTGATCGCTACTGGCCTGCGATTCGTTCGTTTTTACTTTCCTGAGCTCGCATCAAGCGTGCCCCGCTGAAAATCCACACGTGCCAATAGCAGCAGGCCCACAACAAAAAATAGTCCAGTAAAAAGCATGGCGGTCCGGTGGGCGTTATCTGTGATCCAAGTCACCAGCCCATAACTGACGGGGCCAAGGATGGCGGAACAATTCACCGCTACACCCCAGAGACCAAAGGTCTCGGCCTGATGGCCCGGCCGGGCCAAAGCAGCAACCGCCGCCCGTGCACCGCTTTGTGAGGCGCCCATTGCAAGTCCTGCAAAATTAGCTGCAATCCAAAAAAGGGTTGGCGTTGTCGCAATCCATGCGACTGCAACCATGCAGATCCAAAACACAAGGGCCAGCATCAGCCCGCGGGCGTGGCCGAGTCGATCCTGCAGCAGTCCAAAGCCCCATGCACCAATCGCTGCAGTGATATTGACCACCAAAATCAATAGGATCGTCTGCGCAAGCGTAAATCCCATCACCTGCTGTGCATAGATGGCCGCAAGTGCGATTACCGTCTGCACCCCGGCGTGATAAACCGTCACGCAGTAAAGAAAACGCCGCAGATCGGGCTGCCGAGCCGACAAACGCCAGGTCTCATGAAGCCGGCCCCAGCTTGCAGTAAGCCAGTGCCGCAGTCCCCAATCCTGCGTGCTGGCTGCTGGCGCAGCACGCTCACGCATCACGGACAAGGCGGGAAGTGCCACCAGTAAAAAAATTGCGGCAGTCAGAAGCATGGTGCCGCCAACGGTCTGCTGTGCATCCATCTGCCGCGACTGCGCCACACTTACCCAGGCCAGCGAGGCCGCAAGTGCAATCAGGCCGCCCAGATAACCCCAGGCCCAGCCATATCCCGAGACCCGTCCATACGATGCTGGGTCTGCAATCTCAGGTAGAAAAGCAGCAGTCATATCCTGATGCGTGGCATAACAAAAGTTTGAAATGACCAAGAGCAACATGGCCCAGGCCCACATGCCCGATCCAACGGTGGCCAACAGGGCTGTCGCTCCCGCGCAGCCAAAGGTGGTAATCACCAGCAGAGTTTTTTTCTGTGCCCGCAGGTCTGCATAGGCCCCAAGAATCGGAGCCGTGATCATGACCAGGGCATAACTAACGGAGAGCACCAGCGTCCAGGCCAGCGTGGCATGGGCGGCCCCCGACATGACTGCCGAAACAAAGTAAGCATTAAATACCGCTGTCAAGACCACAGTGGTGTAGCCTGAGTTCGCAAAATCCAGGCTGGCCCAGGCAATCGCCTCTTTGCGGCTTAAGCCCTCACGCAGCAGGGATGGGGATGGGTGCATAGGGCCTCATGATGAGGCAAAATGCGGCCTGCGTCCTCCATTTCAACCCCTGGCACGACGCGACCGACATGACCGAAAAAACATCCCGCCCTGCAGTCCAGCCGGCTGCTCCGCAAAAAGTATTCGTGCGCACCTTTGGCTGCCAGATGAACGAATACGACTCCGACAAGATGGTCGACATTCTTGGTGCCCGGCAAGGCATGCAGATTGCCCAGACCCCAGAGGAGGCCGATGTGTTCTTACTCAACACCTGCTCGGTCCGAGAAAAAGCCCAGGCTAAGGTGTTCTCGGATCTCGGCCGGGCCCGGGAGTTAAAAAAACTCAACCCCAATTTAATTATCGGTGTGGGCGGATGCGTGGCTTCGCAAGAGGGTGAGGCGATCATCGAGCGGGCGCCCTACGTCGATATTGTCTTTGGCCCGCAGACCCTCCATCGGCTGCCTGAACTCATCGAAGCCCGGCGACGCACCCAAAAGCCACAAGTCGATATTCGTTTTCCCGAAATTGAAAAATTCGATCATCTTCCGCCGGCACGTACCGAAGGCCCCACCGCATTTGTTTCCATCATGGAAGGCTGCAGCAAGTACTGCAGTTTCTGTGTTGTGCCCTACACACGCGGCACCGAAATCTCCCGGCCACTCGAAGATGTCATCACTGAGATTGCTGAACTTGCGGAAAAAGGGGTACGTGAGATCACCCTGCTTGGTCAAAATGTCAACGCCTATCTCGGGGCAATTGATGCGGCAGACCCGCAGGCAGACCAATCAGACTTCACGACCCTATTAGAGTTAGTCAGCGAAATTGAGGGTATTGAGCGCATTCGTTACACCACCTCCCATCCGCGGGAATTCAGTCAGCGGCTTATCGAAGCCTATGGCCGGCTGCCCAAACTTGTCAGCCACGTGCATCTGCCGGTGCAGTCCGGATCAGATCGCATTTTGTCAGCAATGAAACGTGGCTATACCGCGCTGGAATACAAATCCATCATCCGCCGGCTGCGCAAAGTCCGTCCGGATGTTGCCTTGTCCACCGACATCATCATTGGCTTTCCTGGAGAGACGGAAACCGACTTCGCAGCGACAATGGCCCTGGTCAATGAAATCGGCTTTGATACTTCATATAGTTTTATATACAGTCCACGTCCGGGCACGCCGGCGGCAGATCTGCCCGATGACACCCCTAAGGCCACCAAATTAGAGCGACTTCAAGAACTGCAATCGGCCATTGAGGCCAACGCCCGACGCATCAGCGATGCGATGGTGGGCACTGAACAGCGTATTCTTTTTGAGGGGCCATCGAAGAAAAATCCCACTGAAGCACTCCAAGGCCGAACAGAAAATAATCGTGTGGTAAATGTTGAAGTGCCGCTGGCACGGCAGGCGCAGCTGATCGGTCGCCTGTGTGCTGTACGGATCGTGCAGGCCTACCCGCATTCGCTACGCGGTGCGCTGATCTAATTGGCGATTCTTCGGGTAAGTGTTCAATTCGAGTCGGGCGCTCAGCCCGATGACTGGCCGCTGTCTCGACCAAGATTGAGGCGTTTCATTCTGGCAAGCCTGCCAGCCAACTGCGCGCAGGCAGAAATCACTGTTGTGGTGATGGGCACTGCCAAGGCCCGACGATTAAATCGCGACTACCGCGGCCAGGACCATGCGACCAATATCCTGACCTTTCCTTACACCCCGGCGCCAACGCTATCTGCCGACCTCTTGCTGTGCATGCCGGTCATCAAAGCCGAGGCACGCCAGCAGGGCAAGCGGCTTGATCATCATGCCGCCCACCTCATTGTTCATGGTGTGCTGCATGCCAGCGGAATGGATCATCAGCGCAAAAGCGAGGCCGAGGCGATGGAATGGCTTGAGGCCGCCATCCTAGGCCGTTTCCGCATCCCCAACCCTTACGCCTGACGGCCTGCCATCCAGGGGTGGTTTACCCCGGCGACAGGTCCATGGCCTTGTGGCACCATACAAGTTCCTTAACTCTGATTTCACCGCATGGGTGATCGACCCTCCGGCGACCCGCGCGCCGGATTTAAATCTCAGTTTGAACGCCTCATTGCCCGGCTCTTTCGTCGGACCGATGACAAGGAAGACCTCATGGAGCAGCTCCGGGAAGCCCAGGAGCATGCGGTAATCGATGCCGATGCCGTCTCGATGATGGAAGGGGTGATGCAGGTTGCTGACCTTCAGGTCCGCGATCTGATGATTCCGCGCTCACAAATGGATGTCATCGATATCGATGATCCGCTTGAAAAAATCCTAGAAACTGTGGTGAGTACAGCCCACTCGCGTTTTCCGGTCATGGAAGGCAAGCGCGACAACATCATCGGCATCTTACTGGCCAAAGATTTATTGCGCTGCCTTGCCCACGAGGAGGATGACCTGCGGGGCATGCTACGGCCCGCGGTATTTGTGCCGGAATCGAAACGCCTGAATATCATGCTGCGGGACTTTCGCGTGAATCGAAATCACATTGCAATGGTGGTCGATGAGTACGGCGGCGTCGCTGGTATGATTACGATTGAAGACGTACTGGAACAGATTGTGGGTGATATCGAAGATGAGCACGATATCGAAGAAGACGATGACAATATCGTGGCCATGCCCCGACAGCCAGGCCGCTTCCGGGTCAGGGCGCTGACCCCGCTGGAGCAATTCAACACTGCGTTTTCCTGCACGCTTGCCGATGATCAGGTGGACACGATTGGGGGCTTTGTCACTGACCATTTCGGCCGCATGCCCCATCGTGGCGAGCAGATCGATATCGAAGGCTTTCGGTTTGAGGTCCAGAGGGCCGATGCGCGCCAAATCCACGTGCTGATCGTTCAGCGGAGCTCCACTGTCGCCGAAGCGACATGATGCGACTTGCCAGTCTTGCAGTGGTGCTGGCCTATACGGCGGGGCTGCACTGGATTTACATTAGCTTGCACACCTACGGCGAAATGCCGGCATGGCTGGCCGCACTCGCTACCTTACTGCTGTCGCTCTATGTCGCGCTCTATGCACTCGGGGCGCTTGCGCTCATTCGCTGGCTAAGGCTGGGCACCCAGCAGTGGGCTGCGCCCTTTGTCATCGCTGCGGTTGTGACCCTGGCGGAATGGTGTCGCGGCACGATCTTTACTGGCTTTCCTTGGCTCGGACTGGGTTACCTCGCCATTGACACACCGCTTGCCGGCTATGCGCCTGTTGTTGGTGTCTATGGTGTCGGCTTTCTGTCGGTGCTTGCCGTGATGTGGGCAGCGCAAACGATTCGCCATCGGTCCTGGCCCGCCTTTGGAACATTGCTGCTGGTATTGGCCGGCGGAATTGGGCTTGGCCATCATCGCTTTACTGAATCCACAGGTGCGCCACTCAAAGTGGCGTTGGTTCAAGGCGCAATTGAGCAATCCATGAAATTCGATCCCAACCGCGAGGCCCAGGCACTGCAGACCCATCTTGAAATCGCCCGGCCGGCCGCGGGTCCAGGTGGTGCGCATCTGATTGTTTTTCCGGAGACCGCC
This sequence comes from Betaproteobacteria bacterium, assembly GCA_018969705.1. Classification (GTDB taxonomy): domain Bacteria; phylum Pseudomonadota; class Gammaproteobacteria; order Burkholderiales; family Burkholderiaceae_A; genus Lacustribacter. Next base: position 13,381 of record JAGWXV010000003.1, on the reverse strand, counting down.
ATGGTTCGGCCCTGGGACCTCGCCCCGCCCGATTATCGAGAGGCCTTTTATCGGCTCACGCAGACCGCTGGCGCCTCAGTCATGCTGGGGCTGCCGCTGCGCGATGCGGATGGTTATCGCAATAGTCTGATTGCAATCCATGAGTCCACGCCGTCGGGAAGCTTTGCAGCCCGTTACGACAAGCATCACCTGGTACCGTTCGGAGAATTCATTCCCTGGGGCTTTCGATGGTTTGTTGATCTGATGAAAATGCCGCTGGGAGATTTTCAGCGCGGCGCGAAGCGTCAGGATCCGATCGCTGTGCGGGATCAACGAATCGGTGTGAATATCTGCTTTGAAGATTTGTTCGGCGAAGAAATCATTGCCCCCTTATCACCGGAGGTGCCCGCCGCCCAGCAGCCCACCATCCTTTTGAATATCAGCAATCTCGCCTGGTTTGGAAATACGATTGCGCTCTCGCAGCACCTGGCCATCTCGCGGATGCGGGCGATGGAAACGGGCCGGCCCATGATTCGCGCAACCAACACCGGCGCAACTGCAGCGATTGATCATCGGGGTGTGGTGACCGATCAAATCGCGTTTGGCGGTCCGGGGCTGCTGTTTGCGCAAGTCAAGGGCATGCAGGGCATCACGCCGTATAGCCGCTGGGGTAACCTGCCTGTTCTCGCAATCAGTCTTCTGTTCTTTGTGATCGGAATCGCTTTAAAGGCCCGTCGGGCATAGCCGATGTGCACGGGTCGGCTAAAATGCCGGTCATGCAAAGCTTTCAAAGCATCGTTCTGACGCTGCAACACTACTGGGATGCACAGGGCTGCGCCCTCTTGCAGCCCATTGATCTTGAGGTAGGCGCCGGTACATCACACACCGCGACTTTTCTGCGCGCACTCGGGCCCGAGCCCTGGCGCGCTGCCTATGTGCAGCCCTCACGCCGGCCAAAGGATGGCCGCTTTGGTGAAAATCCGAATCGGCTTCAGCACTACTACCAATATCAGGTGGTGCTGAAGCCCTCTCCGGAAAATATTCTTGAGCTTTATCTTGGCTCCTTAAAGGCCCTGGGTATCGATCCCGAAATTAATGACATTCGATTTGTCGAAGACGATTGGGAAAACCCAACACTGGGCGCCTGGGGCCTAGGCTGGGAAGTCTGGCTCAATGGAATGGAGGTGACCCAGTTCACGTATTTCCAGCAGGTGGGCGGCCTGGATTGCGCACCGATCACTGGCGAGATCACCTATGGCATCGAGCGGCTGGCCATGTATTTGCAGGGTGTCGAAAATGTCTTTGATCTGACCTGGACCGAATGGGAATCGCAGGGCCAGACGCATCGGCTTACCTATGGCGACGTCTATCACCAAAATGAAGTCGAACAGTCTCGCTATAACTTCGAGCACAGCAATGTGCCTGTACTGTTTACACGATTTACCGAGCACGAGGCCGATGCCCAGCGCCTGCTTGAGGCCGGCCTGACGCTACCGGCTTACGAACAAATCCTGAAGGCCGCCCATACCTTTAACCTCTTAGATGCACGCGGTGCCATCTCGGTCACCGAGCGGGCCCAGTACATCGGGCGCATTCGTAATCTCTCGCGTGCCGTAGCCCAGGCCTATGTTCAGTCGCGCGAGCAGCTCGGATTTCCGATGCTCAAGGATCGGCCAGCATGACAACCGCCTCACTGCTCGTGGAGCTGCTGACCGAGGAGCTCCCGCCAAAAGCATTAAAGCGCTTAGGTGAAGCCTTCGCCGAGGCGATCCTGAAGGGCCTGACGCAAGATGGCCTGACCGAATCCACGACACAGGTTCAGGGTTTTGCCAGTCCGCGGCGTCTTGCAGTGCACCTCACTGCGATCCGGCCGCAGGCGCCTGACCGGCCAAAAAAAGAAAAACTGCTACCGACCGCCATCGCACTGGATGCCAGCGGCAAACCAACGGCCCCCTTGATCAAAAAGCTGGCGGCGCTGGGTGTCGCACTGGGCAAAGATTGTGAACTCACTGATCTTCAGCGCGAGCACGATGGCAAGCAAGAGCAGTTGTTTTATGAATTCACCGCCAAGGGCGCATCGCTGGCCCAGTCACTGCAGTCTGCCCTTACGCAGACGATCGAAGGCCTGCCAATTCCAAAAGTCATGAGCTATCAGCGTGAGGATGGCCAGACCGTGAAATTTGTGCGGCCAGCCCATGGGCTGGTAGCACTTTACGGCGATGAAGTTCTGCCGGTCTCAAGCCTTGGCCTGACTGCAGGCCGCACAACACAGGGCCATCGCTTTCACTGCCCGACGCCGATCCAAATCGATCATGCCGATCAGTACGCAGAGCAGCTTTTCAAAGAAGGCCGGGTCATCGCCTCATTTGACGAGCGCCGCAGCCGGATTAAGCAGGCCCTGAACTCCAAAGCCGCCCCGGATCAGGCGGTAATGCCCGATGCGCTTTTGGATGAAGTCACTAGTCTTGTGGAGTGGCCCGAAGTCTTAGAAGGCCGCTTTGAGGCGGACTTTCTCTCAGTGCCGCAGGAATGTCTGATTCTGACGATGCAGCAGAATCAAAAATACTTTGCGCTGACCGATGGCCAAGGCCGGCTCACCAATCGCTTTCTGCTGGTCGCCAACATTCAATCGAAGGATCCTGCCGTCTTGGTCTCTGGCAATGAGCGCGTGCTGCGTGCACGGTTATCGGATGCGAAATTCTTTTTTGATCAGGATCGAAAGCGCAGCCTTGCATCCCGTATTGATGGCCTATCGGCTGTGGTCTATCACAATAAGATTGGCGATCAACGCCAACGCATTGATCGATTAGCCCGGCTGGCCAGGCAGTGGGCCGCTGCCGTCGGCGCGCAGCCTGACCAAGCGGAGCGGGCTGCGCTTCTTGCAAAGGCTGATCTGCTGACCGATATGGTGGGCGAGTTTCCAGAACTCCAGGGCATTATCGGCACCTATTACGCACGGCACGATCAAGAAGCCGAAGCGGTCGCCTTGGCCATTGAAGGCCATTACCGTCCGCGCTTTGCGGGCGATGAGCTGCCGCGCAACGCAGCCGGTACTGCTTTGGCGCTTGCCGACAAAATGGAAACCATGGTCGGCATCTGGGGCATTGGCCTTGCGCCGACTGGTGATAAAGATCCCTTTGCGCTCAGGCGCCATGCCCTGGGCGTTGTCCGCATCTTGATTGAAAAAGATTTATCGCTCGATTTAAAGCAGATGCTTTCGCAGACCCAGGCGGCCTTTGATGGCATCGCTGCTGTGAAGCCTGATCTGAGCGCACTGCAGGCTTTTATTTTGGACCGTTTACGGGCACAACTGCGAGAGCAAGGCCATCGTGCAGAGGCCATTGAGGCCGTGCTCGCACAGTGCCCCGATCGACTCGACCAAGTGCCCAAGCGTCTGACCGCACTCGCAGAATTTATGATGCGGCCGGAGTCGGAGTCATTATGTGCCGCCAACAAACGCATCAGTAACATTCTGAAAAAATCCGAGGCGGCAACTGCGTCTGTTGAGCCCCAGCTTTTAAAAGAAGCTGCAGAGCGCGCACTCGCACAAATGCTCACCCAGCTCGGGCCCAATGCGGAAGCCGCAGTCGCCGAGGGCCGCTACAGCGAGGCCCTCTCCAGCCTATCGGTGCTCAAGGCCCCCGTCGATGCATTTTTTGATCAGGTCATGGTCAATGCCGAGGACGCCCAGCTGCGCGCTAATCGGCTGGCGCTGCTGGCAACTTTGCATCGCTCGATGAATCAGGTCGCGGATCTTTCTCGACTCGCAGGCTAAGGCACTCGGTCACCATGCTCCAGCACTCGCCTTCGGCCCCACTTATCATTTTAGATCGCGATGGAGTGATCAATTTTGACAGTGATGCCTACATCAAAAATCCGGATGAATGGCTGCCCATTCCGGGCAGCATTGAGGCGATTTCTCGGCTGTCTCACGCAGGCTGGGCTATTGCAGTTGCAACCAATCAATCGGGTATTGAGCGGGGGCTATTTGACATCAATACCCTGCATGCAATTCACAATAAGATGGTGCAGGCGGTGAACCAGGCTGGCGGCCGGCTCGATGGGATTTTCTTTTGTCCGCACACCGGCAGCAGCGGCTGCCCCTGCAGAAAGCCTGCGCCCGGGCTGATGCACGACATCGCACGGCGCTTTAAACGCGAGCTGACCGGTGTTCCGGTAATTGGTGATTCGCTGCGCGATCTACAAGCGGGTGCGGCGGTTGCAGCCGATTTGTGGCTCGTGAAAACTGGAAAAGGACCTCGTACCTTGCAGGCGGCTCAGACCGACGCCGACAAGCAGCTGCCGGAGGGCACACGCATTGCTGAAAATCTCGCCGACGCTGTTGATCGGATTCTGGCCGCCGCGGGAGCGTCCGCCTGATGCCGGCCGCACGCGCCGTTATTTTTTTATTATTTCAGGGTGGGTCGCTGGCCTTTTGGGCGACATTATTTCTGATCTTGGGTCCGTTTCTTCCGTTCGAATCCCGCTACCGTCTCGCAATTCAGTGGCCCAGAATGATGGTCTGGGCCTCGCGGGTGCTTTTGGGTATTGAACATCGGGTTCTGGGCGCAGAACATCTGCCGAAGGGCCCGGCCATCCTGCTCTCCAAACATGAATCGGCATGGGAAACACTGTTTTATCCTGCGTATTTGCCCAAAACACTCTGCTTTGTTTTTAAGCGAGAACTGCTCTGGGTGCCATTTTTTGGCTGGGGCATTAGCCTGCTGCGGATGATTGGGATCAATCGCGGCAAAGGCAGCGAGGCCTTTGACCAGATTCTTTCGCAAAGTAAAAAAGTGCTCTTCGATGAGCAACGCTGGATCGTATTTTTTCCAGAAGGCACCCGTGTACTGCCCGGTGACTATCGTCGATACAAAACCGGTGGCACGCGCCTTGCTGTCGCAACTGGCGTGCCAGTCATTCCGGTTGCAATGAACTCTGGGGACCTCTGGCCAAGAAAATCGTTTCTGAAAAAGCAGGGAACCATTACGGTCTCTTTTGGGCCACCCCTCTTGCCTGAAACCGAAGATGCGACTACTCTCATGGCTAAGGTGGAATCCTGGATTAACCAAGAGATGCAAAGACTCAGCCCCGATCGACCTCGGAGAGCCCCCGCATGACACTGCTTGAGCAGTTTCTCTTGCCCTTCGGCATCGGCGATTCAAAAGCATTATCGCCCCCTTCCCCCACCGGTAAAGCCTCTAAGGCCGACCCAAAATCCCCTTCCGTCACGCCTGACGGCACGCCAAAAAAACATCGCACTGTTGCACTTCAAGGCTATAGCGTGCCGTGGCTGTTAAAGCGCACGCGGCGCAAAACCGTGGGCATGTCGATTGGCCAAGGCATGATTCAAGTCAATGCGCCACGATGGGTGCCGATCAGCGATATCGAATACATCCTGCAAGAGAAATCCAAGTGGCTCTTGGCTCGCTTGGCAGAATGGCATCAGTCCGAGCAGCACCGACTGCTGCCGGAGCAGCAGTGGATCCATGGTGCTTCACTGCAATATCTTGGCAAGCCACTCACGCTAATGCTCACACCGCAACTCCGTCAGACCCAGTGGGATGATTTTCGTCGCGAGCTTCAGCTGGCACTCTGCGCTGAGGCCTCAATGGAGCAGATTCGCGACACCGTCCATGCCTGGCTTCAGAGTCAGGCCAAGACTCTTTTCGCGCGGCGCCTTAAAGCGATCAGCGAGCAGTCCGGCCGTCGTTACACGAAGTTCAGTCTGAGCAATGCCCGCGGCCGCTGGGGTAGCTGCACCGAAGACGGCCATATCCGGCTGAATTGGCGGCTGATTCATTTCGGCCAAGAAGTCATCGACTACGTGATCGCCCATGAGTTGGCCCATACCCACACCATGGACCACGGCAGAAGCTTCTGGGAAGAGGTCGCGGAAATTCTGCCGACCTTCGAAGAGGGAAAATCAGTGCTACGAAAAGCGCGGCTCGACACCCTGCCGACGTTCTAGTGGCAGACTGGCCACCGCATTGGCCAAGCCCACAAAGTGATCGACCGATAATTCCTCGGCCCGTTGGGTGCGTGCGATATCCAACGCATCCCAGTCAAGCATCGCCGCATAAGCCGCCAGTGACTTACGCAGCATTTTTCGTCTCTGGGTAAAGGCCAGCGCGACGACCGCAGCGAAGATCGGCCAATCGCAGACCTTCACCGCTGTAACCGGCAAGGGCACCATGCGAATCACTGCGGAATCAACCTTCGGCGCCGGCATAAATGCTCCGGGCGGCACAGTCAGACAGCGTGCCATCTGGTAGCGGGCCTGCAGCATCACAGAAAGCCGGCCATAGATTTTTGATCCGTGGCCCGCAACCAGTCGATCCACGACCTCTTTCTGAAGCATGAGATGCTGATCTACGACCTGCTCAGCTGAATCGAGTAAATGAAAAAGAATGGGGCTGGAGATGTTGTAGGGCAGATTGCCCACGATACGCAACGGTCCACCCAGTTGATCGGCCAGCGCAGAAAAAGAGGTCCGCAGTACATCCTGCTCCGTGATCGCGAGCTCAGACGCGGTAAAACGCTTGCGTAACCGTGCCGCCAGATCCCGGTCGATTTCAATTGCGTGGATATGGCCGGCCTTTGCAATCAGCGGCGCCGTAAGCGCTGCCTGCCCAGGGCCAATCTCGACAATTCGATCACCCGGCTTAGGGTCAATCGCTTGAATGATCCTTGCGATTACTCTGGGGTCGTGCAGAAAGTTCTGGCCGAATCGCTTGCGCGCGATATGACCATCAGAGATCGTCACGCTTGATTTCAACGTAGGCATTGGCGCGGACCTCGCGGGCCCAGTCTGCGACCGCCTCGGCCAATTTCTCCTCGCGCAGGGCGAGCCGCGCTGCAGTCCGCAGACGCTGCTCGGTCAGGGGTTCACGCTTACGCTCCAGCAATTGAATGAGATGGATACCGAACACCGAGCGGACAGGGTCGCTGATTTGGCCGGGATTTAGGGCGACCATCGCACGCTCGAATTCCGGAACCGTATCGCCAGGATAGGTCCAGTCTAGCTCCCCGCCCTTTTGTGCCGATCCCAAATCTTGGGAGAAATCCCGAGCCATCTGACCAAAATCCGCACCCAGTTCAATTCTGCGCCGCAGGTCCACAGCGCGCCGCCGGGCCTGGTCTTCGCTTACCTGGGCATCGATGCGAATCAAAATATGTCGGGCCCGATAAACATTGACCTCTTGGGTACGCAGGCCCGAGCGCCGCTCCTCTAATTGAAGGATATGAAATCCGTTTGGACTACGGACCGGCTTACTGATCTCGCCTGCCTTTAGGCCCGAGACCGCATCCAGAAAAAGTGTCGGTAAGCGATCGCGGGTCCGCCAGCCCAGACTGCCGCCTTGCTCCCGATCAGGGGCATCCGAAAATTCCTGGGCGATGCTTGCGAATGTTCGTGGTGAGCGCAGCAACTCCTGAATTCTTTTGACACGGGACTCGGCCTCGGCGATCACAGCGGGGCTGGCTTTTTCGGGCAGTCGGATCAGAATCTGGGCGATTTTGAATTCTTCTGTTTTCTGCAAAGACTGGCCTTGGGCCGCAAGAAAAGTATCGACTTCAGCTTCGGTGATCTGGAGCTTGTTGTCGACCTCCCGCTCGCGTAGTCGCGTGAGAGTAATTTCCTCGCGAATATCCTGACGAAACGCGGCAAATGAAATGCCCTCGGATTCCAGCTGATTGCGCAGCCCGCTGACCGACAGGCCATTTTGATCTGCGATCCGCGCAATACTGCGATCTAGAGTGACATCATCGACCCGAATACCCGTCTCCCGGGCGGTCTGGAGCATAGCCCGGTCCGTGATCATGCGCTCTAAGACTTGTTCGCGCAGCGCCAGGCGATCAGGAATCGGAATGCCCTGCTGAGTCAGGTTTGAAACAAACTGCTTTTCGCGCCGGGCGAGCTCGCTTGCGGTAATGATCTCCCGATTCACAATCGCCACCACGCGATCAATCAGCTGTGCGCCCTGGGTTCGTGGCGTAGATTGCTGCCCAAAAGCAGCTGGGGTCACGTTCACCAAGAGGTTTAGCGCCAAAGCCGCAGCAACCCTGATGCGGCGCCGGCTATTTTGAGAGCAAGCCGCCCATTGCGATTGCGGAGTTACAGAATCAGTCATCACTGAAAGTTATCAAATTTAGAGGGCAATGGCGTGATTTCATTTATCGACCGGTAATTCGGAATATTTCGTCTCAATGCAGCTAGGGGGTCAGTTCCGGCCTTACCCAGTCCATTGAGTTCAATTTGGAAAAACAGCGTCGTATTGCGCTGGGTGGCATTTGCTGCATATTGCTGGGCCACGATACGTCCGACCCAACAGCCTCCATCGTACTCAAAACCAGCCAGAGCCTCGACCAGGCCAGGATTAATGGACTCCCGAACGCCCCCAACATTGCGCAAGGCCTGCTGGTAGCGTCCTACAGCATACCAGTGGGCCGCCACCGGCCACTGGACCGCCACATCGACCGTATTCGATGAATCGCGAACAAAGCGGTAGGCGACACTCAGGGTATTTGCTGGTTTTGGGTTATAGCGGCTCACGAGAGAAAAACTCTGCCACTGAGAGGACTCCAGTGTGTAGCGGGCCAGGGAATCGATGGTCAGATCTTTTCTGGGCCTCACTGTCGCCTGGCCCAGCAGATCAGATCGCCGATCAGTCCTTGCGGTGCCACCGGGCAGTGTCACACGCTGATCCGAAAAGTAAAAACGTTGCCCTACCGCTGCCCGCAGCCGTTCCGCGCCGGTTGACTGCTCAATGAATCGGGTCGTGACACCTGCTGTGATCTGATTGAGATCGGCAATGCGGTCATGGCCATTGAATGCACGATCAGAAAATAGCTGCCCAAAATTCAGACTCGGTGAGCCCGTATCGAACACTGGAAAATTAGATTGATTTTGATAGGGCGTATAAATATAAGAGATACGGGGCTCGAGTGTCTGCTCAATCCCGGCATCTCCAATTCTTAACGGCCGATCAAGAGTTGTTGATACATCTGTGCTGAAAGTCGGCAGTACTCGCGTGTAAGAACTGGCCGCTGCCGCACCCACATTGTTGGTATACACGCCCAGTGCAGCGTTGGAATACTTTTGTGCTGTCAAGAGTCCGTCACCCGGCCGGCTGGTCGAATAGTGGGTAGCATGCATCGCGAGCTTGGGAGTTACCGCAACGCCAGAGCTGAAATGCCGCCAAGCGACCGATCCAGTGCCCACCACCCGCTCACCCTCTGCCAGGGTCGGATGGCGAAACGCGGCAAGCTCTCCCGAGATATTCCAGTCAATCGGCAGCCGATCCTCGCCAAGGGCAGCCCGATGGCCGCGGGATGCTGCCAATTTCGGCGCAAAACTATAGGGCCTGATCAGCGGTGCGCCCACATCTTGCAAGAGCTGAAACTCTTGCGCCTGAGCTTGAACGGCCCAGCCCGCCAGCGCAGCGCTCATCGTGATTGAGCCGGGAAGTAGACGCTGGGCGGAGACCAGTAGCGTATTTCCCAAATCAGAAAAATAGTTGTTATCGGATGCACGCTGCACATTTAGTCCGATGGTGAAATTATCGGCAGGCCGAAAACTGGTTATCAGCGAGCCGAAATGCCGCGTCGTTCCCGACTGGCGATCATCCGGTAACACCTCAAATGCCGCCGTTCCCGCGGCGTTTGGCCGCAAAAATCGAAATTCATTACCCAGCTGAATGCCTCGCTTGGTAATCAGCCGGGGATAAAACGTCATGTCATGCTGGGGCGCGATATTCCAGTAAAACGGCGCACGGACATCCAGACCAAGACGCGTTGAAGTCGTATACGACACCGGCAGAAAGCCTGTCTTTCTACCCTCGCCAATGGAAAACGATGAGTTTCCGAATGGAAGAATCGGCACTTCACGCCAATACAAGGTCGCTGACCGGGTCGCGCCAACTTCCTGGACCTGGTCAATCAGCATCTCACTCATCCGCAGCTCCCAGGCCGGGCGATCACGGGGGCAGGTGGTGTATCGGACTTCAGTCAGCCGCGTCTCTAGCGGCTGAATAAATTCGGCGCGGCGGGCGGTGCCGCGGCCACCGGTCGAAACAAGCTGATACGTGACCTCATCAAAAAAGCCCTGCGTGGTGCCAAGCTTTAGCCGAAGCCGCGGGCCCTCATAGAACTCGCCCTCGCGAAAAAGTTTGACGTCGCCTTCCGCAACCAACTCATCGCGGATGAGGTTATGGCGAATGAAATCACCCTTGATGAAGAGTCCAAGTTTTCGAAATTCTGCAGCACCTCGGGCCTCAATCTGATCATCCGTCTGGCCAGAAATCGATTGGCCAAAAATATAGACGGGAGTATCCGTGCTCGAGGAGGGTTCCAGATTCAAAACGGGATCGAACTTCAGGCCCAGCGAAGTCCTCAGCCCCTGGGCCAATCGAAGTGGGCCGGCACCGGCATCGGTCCGCGTTGCCGCCGCCTGGGCCAGCTGAATCGGCGACGAGTCATCCGCTGCCGCAGAGCAGCTCCCGAGAATATTAAAAGCGTGTGCAGCAGGTGCCGATACCAGCAATAGCGCCCCGAGCAGCCGAGAGCAGGCTTGCGGGCCGAAGGGGGTCACATCTTGGCCCACCCGAGAGGTGACAGTCCCAAAAAAATGCATGCTCTATTATAGGTAGGGCCTCTGCCTGGGCTCCGAACATCAGGCCCCTCGCGGATTACCTTGGACACCCTCTTTACGCCATCACAAAAAGCCCCTGATGAATGCCTCTGAAGATCCGCACCGCGCCAGAGCAGAAAACTGGCTAACGCAGCAGGCCGCAGCGCTTGCTGGCCTTGGCTGGTCAGTGGATCCCGCTTCCTTAACAGCCGCCTCCAGCGATGCCTCGTTTCGGCGCTACTTCCGAATCTCCGGACAGCGCGGGAGCCAATCGCAATACCTGATACTGATGGACGCGCCGCCCGATAAGGAATCAATCGGCCCTTTTATCAAGATTGCATCGCTGCTGCGTCAGGCTAAAGTCAATGCGCCCAACGTCTGGCTCCACGATGCTGACCAAGGATTTTTGCTTTGCGATGATTTTGGAGCAACAACCTACGCAGCAGCAATTGAGAGTCGGCAGCATGACGCAGCAGCATGCACGCCGCTTTATCGCGATGCACACCAGGCATTGGTTAGGTTTCAACACTTCAGCCTCCAGCAGCCATCAGCATGTGAAGTTGCGGGTCTTGCCGCCTACGACCGAAACAAAATGCTGCAGGAGATGCAGCTTTTCGATCAATGGTTTCTTGTTCATCATCGGCCAGTCGGGCTGTCTGCCCCTGACCGAGAGATGCTTATCAAAACGTACGACTTGATTCTGGATGCCTGCCAGGCGCAGCCTGTGGCCCTTGTGCACAGGGACTATCACAGCCGAAATCTGATGCTGACTGAGCACTCCAATCCCGGCATTCTCGATTTTCAAGATGCGGTGCTGGGGCCCATCAGTTATGACTTGGTGTCACTACTTCGAGATGCGTACATTGAGTGGCCAGAGGAAGTTCAACTCGACTGGGCCATCGACTACTGGGAGCGGGCCCGAAAAGCAAAGCTACCGATTGCCCAGGATTTCTCAGACTTCTGGCGGGACTTCGAATGGATGGGCCTGCAGCGGCAGCTCAAGGTCTTGGGTATTTTTTGTCGATTAAATGTCCGTGATGGCAAACCAAACTACTTAAACGATATACCGCGGGTGCTGCGTGCCGCCATCTCAACGTGCCGCCGCTATCAGGGCTTGGGGCCGCTGGCGAAACTGCTGGAGCGGTGTGTATGAAGCCAAACGCTGAACGGCTGCATGCCATGATTCTCGCAGCGGGCCGCGGAGAACGGCTGCGCCCGTTGACTGACAAAATCCCGAAGCCCATGGTGCTGGTCCAAGGTAAGCCCTTAATTCAGTGGCATCTCGAAGCACTCGCAGCAGCCCGCATTACGGAGGTCGTGATCAACCTTGCCCATCTCGGGGATCAGATTCAATCCTTCGCCGGATCGGGGGCCGCCTTTGGACTGAACATTCGCTATTCACAAGAGCCTTTGGGTGCGCTGGAGACAGCAGGCGGCATCGCCACCGCCCGGCCTTGGACCGATTCTTATGGCCAACACAATCCGCGGCCTTTTCTGGTCATCAATGCGGATGTGTTTACAGACTGGCCAGCAGCCCAAGCAATTTCGATTGCAAAGGATCTGGCTGGCATGAAGTCCGCGCACGGTCAGAACTCAACTCCGCAATGCCATCTCGTGCTGGTTGATAACCCCGGGCATCACCCGCTGGGCGATTTTGGCCTGGGTGCGCCCGATTCGCGATCGGGCCTGCGGCATGTGTCTCGTCGGCCAGCCGCAGGCAGCCTAACTTTTTCGGGAATCGGAGTCTATGATCCAGAATTGTTTGCGGCAATTCGTCCTGGCGAGCGGTCAGCCCTTGCGCCGTTACTGTTTCAGGCAGTCGATCAAGGCCGCTGCGTCGGCAGTCACTTCCGTGGCGCCTGGTCCGATGTGGGAACACCCGATCGCCTTCGCCAGCTCAATTCGGTATAACTTCAACTCAAACATCACCTAGCCCTCCAATCCCAAGCCCATCATGAACGGCCCAGCCCCAACACCCAGCGAAATTTTTAGTCATTCCCTGGCCGCAGAACTCAAGCCTCAGGAGGTCCCAGCCCCCGTCCACGGCCAGCAACATCGGACCCGTCAGGCCCGGCTTGCGCAGTGGATTGCGCAGCAAGGTGGCGGGGTCGTTGTACTGAGTGCTGGGGAGGAAATTATTCGTAATCGCGATAATCCGTTTCCGTTTCGCAGCCACAGTGACTTTTTATACCTCACGGGATTTCCCGAGCCGGATGCCTGGTGGTTGATGCGGGTTGATGACAAAGGCAATACCGAGACAGTACTGGCCTGCCGGCCAAGAGATGCTGAACGCGAAATCTGGGATGGGATTCGGGTGGGCCCACAGCATGCTGCCCAGCGCTTTGCGGCCGATCGCGCGATTGAACTGAGCGCACTTGATGAGACAGTCATCGCACTGGCAGGTGATATGCCCGCCTTTTACGCCCACATGGGGTTAGATGCGGGGCTTGACGAGCGGCTGCGGCACTGGCTTGCCGCAGTGCGGGCCAAAGGCCGTGCCGGTGTGAATGCACCCGATCGCATTATTGACCTTGGCGCTGCGATTGCTCTGCAAAGGCTCATTAAAGATGCAGATGAAATTGCAACCATGCGGCGGGCGGCCGCGATCTCTGCGCAAGCCCATGTGCGGGCAATGGCCTTCACCCGGCCCGGCCATCATGAGTTTGAGATTGAGGCAGAACTCTTACATGAGTTTAGGCGACAGGGTGCGCAGTCGGTAGCCTACGGCAGCATCGTTGCCTCAGGCCCGCATAGCTGCATCCTGCATCACCG
>JAGWXV010000211.1 GCA_018969705.1 Betaproteobacteria bacterium | reverse complement strand
CGCGGCCTTGAGCCGCTGAAAATCATTTGGCGGGCAGACCACTTCAATAGCGCCATCCTCACCCGAGATCACATCCTCTGCCCCAGCTTCGAGGGCGACTTCCATCACTCGGTCCTCTGAGGTGCCGGGAGAAAAAATCAGCTGACCGCAATGTTTGAACATGAAGGAGACTGAGCCATCGGTACCAAGGTTTCCGCCGTGCTTAGAAAAAGCATGTCGGACTTCGGCAACGGTTCGGGTTCGGTTATCGGTCATGCAATCCACAATAACCGCCGCGCCCCCGATACCGTAGCCCTCGTAGCGGATTTCCTCGTACTCCACTCCATCGAGTTGGCCCGTGCCACGTTTGATGGCGTCCGTCACCTTGTCCTTGGGCATATTGGCGTCGCCGGCCTTGTCCATCGCCAGGCGCAGTCGGGGATTGGAGTTCGGGTCTGCGCCCCCGAGCTTAGCCGCTACCGTGATCTCTTTAATCAGCCGGGTAAATATCCGGCCGCGTTTTTCGTCCTGACGGCCTTTTCGGTGCTGGATATTGGCCCATTTGGAATGTCCTGCCATGGCCCAATTTTAGCCGGATAATTTAGGGACGGAGCAAAAAGACGGGAGGAAAATCAGCGCTTATAACGCTTGGGCACGAAAGGAAGTTTGGTGATCTGAACGGCGAGCTCCTTGTCGCGCACAATCGCAAAAAGCCGGCCTGTAAGGGCTTCGACGTCAACGAGAGCCAGCATTACTGGCACCCCGAGAGAGGGCGATACAGTGCCGCTGGTGACCTCACCGACGGCCTGGCCTGAAGCATTCACGATCTTGGCATGTGCGCGGATCGGTACCGGCTCTTTTGAGGTCAGCCCCACAAGCTTTCGTGAGGCGCCGTCCGCCAGTTGTTTCAGCACTGTGCTGCTGCCAGGAAAGCCGCCGGTCTTGGCGGGAATGGTCAGGCTGCCATCAGCGTTTTTTTTGGGGTAGCGGCGCGAGGCCGCAATCGCAAAGCCAAGCTGCGCCTCAATCGGGCTGATGGCAGGCGAGATGTCGTTGCCATGTAGCGGCAGCCCCGCCTCAAGTCGTAAGGTATCGCGGGCTCCCAGGCCCACCGGTTTTACACGGCGATCGCCAAGCAAGGCTCGGGCCACACGTTCGGCGTCCTCTCTTGGGATTGAGATCTCATAGCCATCCTCACCGGTATAGCCAGAGCGGGTGGTGAAACACGCTGCGCCACAGAGATTAAGTTCAGCCGCCTGCATAAAGGTCATCGACGCTGCAAAAGGGTCTAATGCCGAGAGGACTGCCTCGGCCTCGGGGCCCTGAAGGGCGATTAAGGCCGCATCAATCCATTCAAACTTCAGACCTGGCGCAAGCTGCGAGAGTCTTGCGAGATCCGCATCGCGATTACCAGCGTTTACCACCATCCGTACTTCTGACTCACGCCAGACCAGCATCAAGTCATCCTCAATTCCGCCACGATCGTTAAGCAGCACCGAGTAGCGTTGGACATCCTTTGGCCATCCGTCAAAGTCACATGGCAGGGCGGCCTCAAGCGCC
>JAGWXV010000029.1 GCA_018969705.1 Betaproteobacteria bacterium | reverse complement strand
TACGGCACAAACACCACCACCCCTTTAGCCAAGTCAGGATTTCCTGAACTGCCCAATCTGGCCCACGGCAAGCCTTACATGGCCTCCTGGACCAGCGAAATTCAGCAATCCTTTGCGCTGCTGCGCTCTAGCCTCGGCCTACGGATGCCCTTATACAGCTTTGTCGATATCGGCTGCGGCAAGGGCAAAGTGCCGATTGTCTGGCGGCTATCCTGCGAGGCCGCCGGAATTGAACAACGCATTATTGGGCTGGATTATGTGGCCTCTTTTATCGACATCGCCCGACAGAACCACCGCAAGGTGTTTGGCACTGAGGGGGAGTTTATCGCTGCCGATGCGACCCACTTTGACTACAGCGGACTGGGTAATGGATTGATCGCCTATCTGTATAACCCATTTGACGATGTGATTTTGGACCAAGTCTTACGCCAGCTCCGCCGAATTCCCTGTGTCGTGGTCTACAACATTCCAACACATGCGGATTGCCTTCCGCGGCACGGATTCGAGCTCATTCACCAGCGCCGCGGCGTTAACCAGAATCAAGAAACCAAGATTTTTTCCAATCACCGCAGGCCGGTGTCTGCGACATCGGCGCCGCGTTTTTAGCGACGCCTGCCTTGCGCTGGGGCCTTACATTCCCCGAACTGCGATCACGCCCATGCCCGCGACAATCAGAAACAGGGTCATGCCCCCGATTGCATTGGTGGAGATGCGTGCGGCAAGGCTATGGCTATCGCCTGCGGCCCGGCTTTTGCGAGCAAAGGCATTAAAGCCCATGATCACCACCAGCAAGAAGAAGATGATGCCCAGCACCACTGGCACATTATCATTGGGTCCATCCGATGCAAGGCTAATCATCACAAAGCCAACGATGACGGACAAAAGCGCAAAAGCGATCGGGACGAGCTTGGTAAATAGGCTGCTTTTTTTCATGGTGGCTCCTGGAGGGAAGGGAGACGGAGAGCCCTAAATCTACCCTGATGTACGGCCCGGAATCAAGGAAAATCCTCTGGCCAGCCGCCCCAGCATTTGATTTTTTCAATCCACTAACCAAAACGATGAAGACACTGTCCACCGAAGAACGCAATGACGCACTATCCCGACTGTCGGGCTGGGAATTTCAAAACGATCGCGGCGGCTTAATACGCCGTGAATTTCGTTTCGCTGATTTTCCCTCCGCCTTTGCGTTTATGACCCAGATGGCAATCTATTCCGAATCGGTCGGCCACCACCCCGAATGGTTCAATGTCTATAACCGGGTCACGGTCACGCTCACCACCCATGATGCGGGCGGCCTGACTGAAAAAGATATTGACTGGGCGCTCAAGGCGGATCAACGGGCCCCATGAATCTCGCCCGGCTGCTGATCCGTTGGGGCACACTGAAGCCCGATCAGCCCGCAATATTTTTCGGCACATCGGTCTGGGCGACATTTAGCCAGTGGACTGCGCGGGCGGCGGCCTTCGCGTTGGCATTTCGCGACTTGGGCGTTACGCCCGGCGATCGGGTGCTGCTCTTTGCGCAGAATCATCCGCGCTATCTTGAGCTGCTGATGGGCTGCTGGTGGGCCGGCCTGGTTGCGGTCCCGGTCAATGCCCGACTGCACCCGAAAGAGGTCCAATGGATCATCGACAACGCCAGGCCGCGAATAGGTTTTTTTCATCAGACCGGCGATGGTGCCAACTTCAGCGGACTGGAGAAGTGTTTTGAAGTCGAGTCCGCAGCGCTCGATGCCGTGCTGGCCCCAGCGTTGGAAAAAAGCATGATTGCCCGCGAGGTTGCGCTCAACGATACCGCTGCCGATGACACCGCCTGGCTTTTTTACACCAGCGGCACAACGGGCAGGCCCAAGGGTGTGCAGATCACGGCGCGCAATCTGATGACCATGGGCCTGTGCTATTTCACTGATGTTGATTTCATCACGCCCAATGACCTCATGGTCTATGCAGCCCCGATGTCACATGGCGCGGGCCTATATTGCATTCCGCACCTAATGGCGGGCGCAGGCCATGTGGTGCCGCGGTCCGGCGGAGTTGATCCGGCTGAACTGTTTTCATTGGGCCACACGCTGGGGCCGCTATCGACATTTGCAGCCCCGACGATTGTCAAGCGGCTCGTGGAGTACGCAGCACAGGCCGGCCTGAGTATCGATGAGTCTGCGGCCGCATTTAAAACCATTGTTTATGGCGGAGCGCCAATGTATATCGCCGATATCGAACGGGCCCTGCAGGTCATGGGCCCTCGATTTGTTCAGATTTATGGCCAAGGTGAGACCCCAATGGTGGCCACTGCGCTCTCACGACAGCATCTCAGTCAGGTGGATCACCCGCGCTACCGCGAACGCATCGCTTCGGTGGGGGTCGCCCAAACGCCCGTGCAGATTCGAATTGCCAACGTCCAGGGCACACCGCTACCGGCCGGTGAAGTGGGCGAGGTTCTGGTCAAGGGCGATACCGTGATGCGCGGCTACTGGCAGGATCCCGAGGCAACTCAGGCAGCGATTCGGGATTCCTGGCTATTTACGGGCGATGTGGGCTGCCTTGATGAAGACGGATTTCTAACGCTTAAAGATCGCAGCAAAGACCTCATCATCAGTGGCGGCTCTAACATCTATCCTCGAGAAGTCGAGGAAGTCTTAATGTCGGCAGCAGGCGTTGCCGAGGCCGCTGTGGTCGGTGCGCCCGATCCACAGTGGGGTGAGGCAGTGGTTGCTTTTATTGTTCCCGCGGCCGGCGTACAGATCGATCCTGCGGCATTGGATCGTCACTGCCAAGACCACATTGCGCGCTTTAAACGGCCTAAACGCTACATCTTGACCACAATGCTGCCGAAAAATAATTACGGAAAAGTCTTAAAGACTGCCTTACGTGAGCAGCTACGCCAGGGCAACTCGCCGCAGGCGCTACCCATTTAATTTTGATCCGCTCTCGCTAGTCTGCTGCCGGGCGCGCAACACATTGCGCTGAATCTTTCCGGTAGTAGTCATCGGTAATGCATCAATGAATTCAATTTCCTTGGGGTACTGATAGGGTGCGAGCCGCTTTCTTACAAAAGCCTGTAACTCATCAATCAGCGCGGCTGACGCGGTATGTCCTGCCGCGACCACGACAAAGGCTTTTACGACTGCGCCGCGTTCGGCATCTGGCTTGGGAATGACCGCCGCATTGGCGACTGCTGGGTGCTTGACCAGGCAGTTTTCGATCTCACCCGGCCCAACCCGATAGCCGGAGGTTTTGAAGACATCATCGGTGCGGCCTTGATAAATCAGATATCCATCGGCGTCCATCAGGGCCATATCGCCCGTACGGCACCACGATTGCAGATCGTGATTGGAAAATTTTGCTTCAGTGGCACGTGGGTTATTCCAGTAGCCCAGAAAGAAAATTGGGTCGAGCACGCCATGGCGATCACGCCGATGAATGGCGACCTCGCCCACCTCGCCCCGCGGCAGGACGCGGCCCTCTTCATCAATCACCTCAACCCGATGGCCGGGATAGGGCCGGCCCATGCTGCCGCGCTTTGCCGGCCAGCCGACCTGCGGATGGCCCAAATGATTCATCGCACCGTTGCCGACGATGTAATTGACCTCGGTCTGGCCAAACATTTCATTGACCACCACACCGAGACGAGATTCGCAGTAGTCATAGACCGCATCGCCAACAGACTCCCCTGCACTCATGATCGCCTGCAGTCCCAGCTCAAAATGACGCTTCGGATCGGGATAGGCCTTCATCATCGCTTTTAGTGCGGTCGGAAAAAGAAATGAATGGCTCACCGCATGGCTTTGCATCAACTCGAAAGCACGCTGGGGGCTAAATCGGCCCGTAAAGGCAAGGATGGGCTTGCCAAAATACAGTGTGGGCAGCAGGGCATCCATCAGGCCGCCTGTCCAGGCCCAGTCCGCAGGCGACCAGAAGACTCTCGCGTTAAGCGGAAACCAATTCTGGCTCGCGACAAATCCCGGAAGATTGCCGATCAGCGCCCGATGCGGAATCAGCGCCCCCTTTGGCGGACCGGTGGTTCCGCTGGTATAGAGAAAAAATGCCGGCTCATCGGCCCGTGTCGCGAGCGGCGAGAAACTTGCTGAGCTTTTATCGAGTAGCTGCCGATAGCCATAGTCGCCATCAGGCTGGGCCCGGCCCACACCAATGACCACTACGCCCGGAACCAGGGCGCGCGCTGCCAATACATTGGCCATCGCATGCTCATCGGCAAGCACAATCCGCGCGCCACTGTCTCGCAAACGAAACTCAAGGGCCTCGACGCCAAAGAGCATCGACATCGGCATGGCCACCGCGGCCATCTGTGTGATCGCCATGTGGGCTACTGCAGTTTCAAAACGCTGCGGCATCACGATGGCCACCCGATCACCGCGCTTCACGCCAAGACGCTTTAAGGCATTACTAAGCCGATTGGCCTGCGACTGAAGCACGCCATAGCTGTAACGATCAATCCGGCCTGATTCCTGCTCAACAATTACCGCGGTCTGAGACGCAGTGCGCGATGAAGCCGCCCATCGTCCGCAACAGGCCTGCGCAACATTAAAGCGCTGGGGTACCTTCCAGAAAAAATTCTGGTGCAAAAAAGAATAGTGGTCGGGAATTGGCATCGGCGACTGCGCTGGGGTCGTAATCGTAATTCTGGCATGCCTCGCAGACCCTGAGCCGCCCGATTTTGCGCGCCGCAGCGCAAGGCGGCCTCTCAAGCATCTTGTGCAGGAAAAACAAAAAGGCCCGCGAATGCGGGCCTTTTTGAACCGAACCAGAAACTAAGACTTAGGCAGCTTTGAGTGCGGTCGAAGCGGCCTTCAGGCTGGCCTTGGTGGCCGACTGAACATTCTGCTCAACAGCAGCAACAGCCTGCTTGGCAGCTTTAGAGGCGGTCTCGTAGGCAGTGTTTGCAGCGGTCAGTGCGGACTTGACCAGCGCAACACCACTCTCAGAACCAGCGGGAGCACTCTTGGAGAACTCTTCCACTGCGGTGGTGATCTTCTCGTTGCCAGCCGCGATTTGTGCCTCGGCCATCTTGGCGTAGGTGTTCACGGTCTCGGACACGATGCCGTAGACGGCATTTGCGTAGCCGACTGCGCTCTCCATCGTGGGCAGCGCGAAGGAGGACTGCACCTTCACGAAGTCCTGAACATCTTTCACCGACACGAGTGCCTTGAGGTTATCGGCGCTTTGGCCCATTGCGCCCTTGGCGACTTTGAGCTGCAGCTCAACAAACTTCTCAACACCGCTGAAAGAAGCGTTGCTCAGGTCAACCATCGTCTCGACGTTGGTCTTGGCGATCTCTACAAACTGTTCGTTTACGTTTTTCATCTTGAATTCTCCAAAGTGTTAAGGGGCTGACTGCTTTTTTAAAAACCGGGTAGGCCGCTTGCAAACTCATGTTGATGCAGCGCACAAACCGGATTTGAACCTATCAATTGGTGCACTGCAACCCCCTAACTAAAATTTTCTGTCGCAACGCATCATATTTTCATATTATGGAATAAAGGGTCAGATCAGAGGATGGATATCCCCTCTTGCGGCCAAGCCGAGTCTGCCAATAGATTGGGGGCGTTGGGCCCGCACCACCGCGCAGGCCCCAGCGAAAGGGGGTCACCATGGCAAAAACCATCACGCAGGTCCTTGCGCTCCAAAACCGGCCGATTATCTCGGTCACCACCGATGCAACTGTCCGCCATGCGCTTGAAGTAATGGCCAGTCACCATATTGGTGCCCTGCCCGTGATCGACGCGGACCGGCTGGTGGGGATCTTCTCTGAACGGGATTACGCCCGCCAGGGTGAATTGAAAGGCCGCAGCTGCGATGACACCCATGTGCGGCAGATCATGACCGCACCGGTAATTTCGATTAGCCCTGAGACCCAGATCGATGCCTGCATGCAAATCATGACCGATAAGCGCATTCGACACCTGCCCGTTGTCAAAGAGGATCGTGTCATCGGCATGATCTCCATCGGGGACGTGGTCCGGGAAATGATTGAAGAACAAAAACAGTTAATC
The DNA here is from genome assembly GCA_018969705.1 of Betaproteobacteria bacterium. Classification (GTDB taxonomy): domain Bacteria; phylum Pseudomonadota; class Gammaproteobacteria; order Burkholderiales; family Burkholderiaceae_A; genus Lacustribacter. The sequence goes on along the minus strand of JAGWXV010000029.1, from coordinate 3,816 downwards.
TCGCAGCTTGAGGCCTATATCCACGGTTAAGTCTGGCTGGGCATTCGTCAATTTTTTTCGAAAATCATTTTCACGATGTTGCTACGCTGGAGAGCGGTTGCGCTTTTCTCGCTACTTGTTTGGTCATCCGCCGGCTGGGCCTCAGAGGTTCGGCTGGCAGTTGCCGCCAACTTCGCCGCCCCCATGCGGTCACTGGCCCAGAGCTTTGAGAAAGCGACTGGCCATAAAGTCGTCGTCGCGCTTGGGGCCACAGGCCAACTGTATGCCCAGATTAAAAATGGCGCGCCCTTTGATGTGCTGCTTGCCGCTGACGATGAAACACCAAAAAAGCTTGAATCCGAAGGGCTCGCCGTCTCAGGGTCGCGCGCCACCTACGCCATCGGCCGGCTTGTGCTGTGGAGTAAGCGTGACGGACTAATCGATGCCAAGGGCGAATTTCTGAGCACCGGCCGCTTTGATCGTATTGCGATTGCCAACCCTAAGCTTGCGCCTTACGGCCTTGCCGCAATTGAAGTCATTGAAAAGCTGGGCATGACACAAGCCACAAAACCAAAAGTAGTTGAAGCCAGCAATATCACTCAGGCCCATCAGTTTGTCGCCTCCGGCAATGCCGAAATCGGATTTGTGGCCCTCGCCCAGGTCGCCGAGGGCGGAAAAATCAAAACGGGATCCGGCTGGATCATCCCCGAGTCGCTGCACTCGCCGATTCAGCAGGACCTAGTTTTACTCCTGCGTGGCAAAGCGAATCCGGCCGCCCAACAATTCATCGAATTTTTGCGTAGCGAAAACGCAAAGGCAGTCATTCGATCTTATGGGTACACCCTGCCATGACAATTTCCCCCGAAGCCTGGCAGGCCATCGGCCTGACGCTTCAGCTGGCCACCGCCACCACAGTACTTTTACTGCTCATTGCAACGCCACTGGCCTGGTGGTTATCACAGACCGAGTCCCCTCTGCGGGCCCCCATTGGCGCACTGGTGACCTTGCCGCTTGTATTACCGCCGACCGTGCTTGGTTTTTACATTTTGATATTGCTCGGCCCCGAGGGGCTGATCGGTGAAATCACACAAATCCTTGGCCTGGGGCTAATGTCGTTTTCATTTAGTGGGCTGCTGATTGGCTCAGTCATTTTTTCTTTGCCGTTTGCGGTCCAGCCCATTCAATATGCCTTCGAAGCAATTGGCCGCCGGCCTATGGAAGTCGCCGCAACACTTCGGGCTCGGCCCATCGACGCATTTTTCTCTGTGGCCTTACCGCTTGCCAAGCCAGGGCTTCTCACGGCCACGGTACTGACCTTTGCCCATACGGTAGGCGAATTCGGCGTTGTGCTCATGATTGGCGGCAACATTCCGGGCGAGACTCGGGTGGTTTCGACACAGATCTATGGCCATGTGGAAGCTATGGAATATCGCCAAGCCCATGGTCTAGCTGCCGGCATGGTGATGTTTTCTTTTGTTGTGCTGATTGCGCTGGCGCGGCTTAAGAAACGCTCTGATCGGGTCCTGCCATGAGTGATGCTTTTGGGCTGGAGCTGAAATTCGCTTTGCAGAGATCAAACTTCTCGCTTGATGTTGATCTCACACTTCCTGCCGCCGGCATCACGGTAATTTTCGGTACATCGGGCTGCGGCAAAACAACGCTCTTACGCTGCGTGGCAGGGCTGGAGCGGCCCAAGGGAGTCCTGCGGATCTCGAATTCAGTTTGGCAAGACAGCTCGGCCGGCGTCTTTAGGCCAACGTGGCAGCGGGCACTCGGCTATGTATTTCAAGAGGCGAGTCTTTTTGAGCATCTCTCAGTCGCGCGGAACCTTGAGTTTGGTCTTTCTCGCATAAAGGGTCTCGCAGGAAAGAAAGCGCTAGATGCTGCAATTGAACTGCTGGGCATCGGGCATCTGCTGTCTCGTGCGCCGCAGGGCCTATCGGGCGGTGAGCGACAGCGCATCGCCATCGCGCGAGCCCTTGCTACTGAACCAAAGCTCCTTCTTTTAGATGAACCAATGGCATCGCTGGATATTGCACGGAAAAAAGAAATTATTCCCTGGCTTGAACGGCTGCACCGCGAACTCAAAATTCCAGCGCTTTATGTCACTCACTCGCTTGATGAGCTTGCAAGGCTCGCCGACCATGTCGTGATTCTTGAGCAAGGCCGGGTCACGGCAAGCGGCGGGGTCGCGCAGACTCTCAGTGATGCACGCATTGCCCAGATGATTGGTGATGAAGCAGGCATCATGACTGAAGGCAGCGTGGTGGATCGACACTCAACCGATCACCTGGCCCGAATTCGTTTTGATCGAGGTGAAGTCTGGGTCAAGGATGAGGGCCAGCCAATTGGCCATCAAGTCCGAATTCGTATTCTGGCCCGCGATGTCAGCCTCTCCTTGGCCGAGGATGATCAAAGCACCATTCAAAATCGCATTCGGGGTGTGATTCAATCCATTAGTGATGATCGACACCCTGCCCAATGCCTGATTAGCGTGCGCTGTGGCGAGACCGTATTTCTTGCGCGCGTTACCCGGCGCGCACTTAATCGCCTGGGACTGGCGGTCAGCCAGCCCATCTGGTGTCAAATCAAGTCTGTTGCACTTGTTGAGTAAGCGGATCTTTTCGTTAAAGGCATGCTGGTCGAAGCACTGCGCATGCGCCGCGGTTATCTTCACCATCACCGTACTAAACGCACTACCGGCCTTGGCAATGCCCGAGCGCGGCGTGATGACCCTACAGGATGCAACCCCGTTGCAGCTTCGGGTCTGGCCGGCCGCAACACCGCAGCGCATCATGGTTGGCGTTCATGGGTTTAACGACTACAGCAAGGCCTTCGATCCCCTCGCCCGTAGCCTGGTCGCCGATCTGCAGGCAACTGTCTACGCCTATGATCAGCGCGGGTTTGGTGCAAACCCCAGCCCCGGTGTCTGGCCGGGCGCAGATCGGCTGATTGATGATTTACGTGAGGTCGTTGACCAACTGCGCGATCGACATCCCGGCCTGCCGATCACCGTGATTGGAGAGAGTATGGGCGGCGCCGTCGTGCTTCGGGCCAGTACCGAATCGCCAGGGCTACCAGTGAGTCAACTGATTCTGAAGGCGCCGGCCGTCTGGGGCGCGGAAGCCATGCCGTGGTTTCAACGGGCGGGCCTGCAAATGATGAATGCAGTAGCCCCCAATTTCACTTTCTCTGGCCGCGGCGTGCGTGCGTTTGGAATAAAACCCACCGATGATCCGGAGGTCGCGCGCGACTTAAGCCGAGATCCGCTTTTTATTAAAGAGACTCGGGTCAGTAGCCTTCTCGGGGTCACGGACCTGATGGGCCAGGCGCTGCACCATCCAATGTCTTTTCCTACGCCTACCTTGGTGTTGTACGGGCTTAATGATCGCATCATTCCGCGCGCTCCAGTTTGCAGCTGGCTGTCGCGCCTGGATGACGAAAGCTCAAGCCTGCCAAGCCACGTTCAGTTTTTTATTTATCCAGAGGGCTGGCATCTGCTCACGCGACAGCTACGTGCCGCTGAAGTCATTCGGGACATCACCCAGTGGATTCGGTCATCCACGCAGACTCAGCGCGTTAGTACATCGCCGGAAGGGTCAAGAACAGTGGCCGCCCCACTTGCAATTCAGGCCGCCCGACAGAAAGTCTGTCAACGCTAAGCGCTAGGCAGCGGCCTGCTGCATACTTCGCCACTTCTGAATAATCGCGCAAAGCTCATCCAATCCATCGGTCAGCGCGGCAGGACCAGGCTGAAGAATCAGCGGGCTTTTAATTTCAAAGAGCATTGCGTTGGCGACCGCCGGAATCTCATGCCAGCCAGGCCGCTGCGCCACC
>JAGWXV010000210.1 GCA_018969705.1 Betaproteobacteria bacterium | reverse complement strand
TGGCGGAGAGGGTGGGATTCGAACCCACGGTGGAGTTACCCCCACGCCTGATTTCGAGTCAGGTACATTCGACCACTCTGCCACCTCTCCGAGCGGCGTATTCTAACTGAGGCCGCCGGGCTGGCCCGGGGGATCCGGCACCACTAGCGGTCGTCGAATGTCAGGATGACCTGCGGGCTCGTTGCCGTGGCCTGGCAGGTCAGCACATAGCCTTTCTCGACCTCATCTTTTTCTAGCGTGTAGTTCTTGTGCATGGTGGCGCTGCCCTCCAGAATGCGGCCGCGGCATGTGCAGCAGACACCCGCCTTGCAGGAAAACGGCACATCAAGGCCCGCATTCATCGCGGCATCCAGGAGTTTTTCGTCTTTTCCGATGCGCAACTCATGCTCATGACCATCCACGATTACTTTCAGCAGGATGTCTTTATTAGCGGTGGTACGCACCGGCGCAGTATCGGTATCCGACTGGACTTTTTCCGCCTGCTCCCGGCTTGTCGTGAAGCGCTCAAAGTACACGCGGCTTTCGGGCACGCCAGCCGCGACCAACGCCTGCTGGGTTGCCTCGATCATGGACTCAGGGCCACAAATAAAAACCTCGTCCATGCTGGCCACCGGCAGCAATGCCTTGATCACCTGACGGACCTTATCGCCATCAATACGGCCTTCCTGCAGCGCAACTTCCTGGGCCTGCCGCGAGAGCGTATGAATCATCGTGAATCGTCCTGGAAAGCGATCTTTTAAATCCTGCAGGGACTCATTGAACATGACCGAGGACATCCGACGATTGCCATAGACTAGTGTAAATTTCGAATCGGGCTGCTCCTCAAGCGTGGTCGCCGCAATCGAGAGTATCGGCGTGATGCCCGAGCCACTTGCAAAGCCAACGCGGTGAATAGCCCGGTCTTTTTTGACGGTGAAGCGCCCATCCGGTGGCATGACTTCAATCGTATCGCCGGCCTTGATATGGTTGACCGCCCAATTTGAGAACACGCCCTCTTCCACTGGCCGAATGCCAATTTCAAGCTCATTGCTGCGAATAAAACGGCTGCGCGGGCTGCTAATGGAGTAGTTACGCCGCACATCTTGGCCATTGAGCTGCGCCCGCAGGGTCAGAAATTGCCCCGGCTGAAACTGGAATAGATCTTTTTTTTCCGGCGGGATCGCAAATGTAATGGCTACAGAATTTGCTGCCTCCGGACTGACACGCTTAACTCTTAAAGGATGAAACTGAATCGCCATGGCAACTACTCTCCCTGACTTGGCTTTTGTCTTCTCATCAATACGGCTTGAAATAATCAAATGTCTCGCGGCAATCCAGGCATCGGTAAAGCGCCTTGCAGGCGGTCGACCCAAAATGGGCGCTTTCCACGGTCTGCTGAGAGCCGCACTGCGGACATGGCACCACCTCGGCTTCTCGCTCAGTGATACGGGGCATGAACTTCATCACCGCCACATCGCTGACTTTGTGTACTGGCGGTGCGATGCCGTACTGCCGAAGTTTTTCTTTTCCTTCATCGGTCATCCAGTCGGTCGTCCATGCTGGCGATAAACGTGTGATGACCTTTGCGGTA
>JAGWXV010000209.1 GCA_018969705.1 Betaproteobacteria bacterium | reverse complement strand
AGCTTGATCAGCTCACCCGTGCAGATGCCATCGCCGCCCATAAATTTGGCGTTGATTTTCAGCTGATCCATTTGACGCAGCATTGGGCCGCCAACTGCATCCATGCCGCCAAAGAACACGACATCGGGCTTCTTGGCGCGGATCGCGGTAAGAATCGACATAAAGTCAGTTGCTTTATCAGTGGTGAACTGGCGATCTACGACTTTGCCGCCTGCAGCCTCAACACCTTTGACGAACTCATCGGCAACGCCCTGGCCGTATGCGGTGCGGTCATCAATCACCGCAATGCTTTTGCCCTTCAGCTCGTTCACTGCGTATTTACCGAGCACGCCGCCAAGGGTGGCATCGTTAGCTACTACACGGAAGGTAGTCTTAAAGCCCTGCTGGGTGTACTTCGGATTGGTTGCAGAAGGCGAGATCTGGGGAATGCCTGCATCACTGTAGATCTTGGAGGCAGGAATGGTCGTCCCTGAGTTCAGGTGGCCAATCACGCCGACTACTTTTGCATCCACCAGTTTCTGTGCTGCAGCGGTACCCTGCTTGGGATCAGCGCCATCGTCTTCCGAGATCAGCGTAAAGGTCACTTTCTTTCCATCGATTTTGATGTCGGCTTTATTTAAGTCCGCGATCGCGAGCTTGGCGCCGGCTTCGTTATCTTTTCCGAGGTGGGCGATGGAGCCAGTGAGCGGCCCGACATGGCCGATCTTGACGGTCGAGTCTTTGGGTGCGCAGCCCGCCACTGCAACAGCGATTGCTGCGGCACTGGTCAGGAGCACTTTTTTGGCAACAGAGGCCTTCACGAGGGTTGCGAACATGCAAATCTCCAGAGGTAGAAAAAAAGGGGGTCCCGGCAGGTGCTGCCAGGGGCAAACAGGCGCTAGTGTACGGATTTTCCAGTCAACATTTTCGGATCAACCGTAAAAACACCTAAACTTTTGAAAATGACAACCACTTCTCAAAAGCCGTATGTCCCCGGTCTCTTTCGGCAGATCGCGATCGCAGTGGCCTGGGTCTCGGTCGTCTCGATGATTGGCCAGCAGCTCACCGATCTCGGCCCCTGGTATCAGGCCCTGCGTCAGCCCGAGTGGAAGCCGCCCGACTGGGCCTTCGGGGTGATCTGGACGACTGTTTTTATACTCATCGTGACGGCGGGGGTTTTGGCCTGGAGACGGGCCAGCTCCGACGGCCAGCGGCGCTGGATCCTGGGCCTCTTTGCGATCAATAGCCTGCTGCATATGTTGTGGAGCGGGCTATTTTTCACAGCCAAGCGGCCTGACTGGGCGATGGTGGAGCTGGTGTTTCTCTGGCTGTCGATTGCCGCGATCATGATCCTGTTCTGGAAAATCTCGCGTCCCGCTTTTTTGCTGATGGTTCCTTACATTGGCTGGGTCACCATCGCGGGATTTTTGAATTACGCCAATGTGGTCCTTAACGGGCCGTTTGATCGCCCGGCTGCGACCTCGACCGCCGCCCTAGTTTTCTTTTAAACTGAAGTGGCTTGCAAACCGCTTGGGCCTATTTCTTTGAACCAATGCGAACCGCGAGGGCTTGAAAATTGTCCGGCAGGCGAGAGTCGTCTCTT
>JAGWXV010000208.1 GCA_018969705.1 Betaproteobacteria bacterium | reverse complement strand
GTCTTCGCGTCGGCCATGCAGCAACAGCCAGCCGTAATAGCGGCGCAATGACGAGAGTCTCCGATTGGCGGTGCTGGCCCGAATGCTTGCAAAACGCACAGAGAAATATCGGCTAATGTCCTCGCGTGAAGCCCTCTGCAGGCCTGCGCGGCCCTCGCTCATCAGCCACGCGCCAAGATCAGAGAGATCTTGGCGGTAGGCCGATAGCGTATTTTTCGACAGGCCCACTTCCAGCCACATCGCATCACAAAAGCGATCGATTTCAGCGGCATCGGATGCATCGGGCCTGATCGGCCCGTTAGACTGTACGTCTGCCTTGCTCACCATGAACGGATTTTCACTTCTTTTCCCTGACTTCGCCATGATTGTGGCGGGTGCCATCATCATGCACTCAGGGTGGATCGGCCGCAGCTTCTGGGAGGGCGCCGAGCGGCTGGTGTACTTCGTGCTGTTTCCTGCCTTGCTATTTGCGGCAGTCACACGGACCTCGCTGGCCTCTGGCCAAACCACGCTGATGGTCCAGGCCGCGACAGTGGGTGTGCTCGTTGCCGCAGCACTCGGCGTTCTGACCCGATGGATTCCCGGTGTGACAAGGATGGACTGGGCATCCGGCATCCAGTGCGCATTTCGTTTTAATACCTATGTTGCTTTTGCCGTTGCCTCCCGCGCATGGGGTGGCGAGGGCCTTGCCATGATGGCAGTGATTGTCGGATTTGCGGTTCCATTGGCCAATGTCATGGCCGTTTCCTTTTTGGCTAACACCCTGCATCCGGCCAGACTGATTGCAGAGTTGCTGCGCAACCCGCTGCTCATTGCAACCCTGGCAGGAGTCATTTGTAATTTTCTGGGGCTCATTCCCCCGGAGCTCATTTACGGGGTGCTCGACCGGGCCAGCTCCGCGGCAATTTCTCTTGGTTTGATGTGTGTAGGTGCGGGGCTGAGCTTTGCGGGAATGAAAAGTACGGCCGCCCGCTGGCAAGGGATCTCCATCACCGCCATCAAACTGCTGATCACACCGCCCGTGGTCTGGGCCGCCTGCAAGTGGATGGGCATTGAGGGCCTGCAGCGTGATATCGCGATTTTGTTTGCCACCATGCCGACCGCCAGTAGTGCCTATATTCTTGCGGTCCGAATGGGCGGCAACGGGCCGCTGACCGCTGGCCTGGTGTCGATCTCAACCCTCGGGTCAATGTTGACGATTACGCTCTGGGTAACGGTCTTGAAGGCCTTGGGCTAGTGCCCAGTCGATATGTTCCGCCACTAAATCGCTTGCCACTGGACGATGCCGCTGTAACGATGCGATCAGTCCGGATCTGATCTCGGCCGGACAGTCAGCCGAAGCCAATGCATTGCCGGCGGCGACCACGAGGTTACGCAGCCACCGCTCATAGCCGATTCGCAAAATCGCACTGCCCTGATGGCGTTCTAAAAATTGAGTTTCCGTCCACTGCAGCAGCTCCAGCAGGGTCGCACGATTCAGGCCGTGACGGACATCGAAATCGGGAAGTGTTGCCTGCTGGGCATACTGATTCCATGGACAGACCTGCTGACAGTCATCGCAGCCATAAACGCGATTGCCAATGAGCGGACGCATCTCGA
>JAGWXV010000207.1 GCA_018969705.1 Betaproteobacteria bacterium | reverse complement strand
GCGTTTTGTCACGCGCTGGGCCTGCCGTTGCAGGTGATGCATGTTGCGATTCCCGAAGCTGAGCTGGGCCATTTGGGCTTAGAGGCAGCTGCGCGGCGCCATCGCTATCAGGCCTTTGCTAAGTGCCTGCCGCCTGCTGCGGTGTTGCTGCTTGCCCATCACCGGGATGATTTGATTGAGACGGCCCTACTGCAATGGATTCGTGGCGCGGGACTCGAGGGCCTGTCGGCCATGACCCGGCTGTCTACAGCTGACATTGAGGGCCGACAGATCACCCGTTGGCGGCCGCTTTTGGATCACAGTCGCCAGGCGCTTTTGGATTACGCACAGTCCGAGGGCCTGCGTTGGGTAGAAGACCCTAGCAATGCAGATCGATCATTGGCGCGCAACCGAATCCGGCATGAGGTGATGCCTGTCTTGCGCAGTATTCGAGAGGGTGCAGATTCTGCGATGAGCCGCAGCATCTCGCATCTGCAGACGGCCCGCGATCTCTTGGAGTTGGTGACTGATCAGGCCTTAGAGCAAAGCCGTCTGCCCGGCGGGATGCTCAATGTCGAGCTTTTGTTTATGCAAGACGAGGCCCTGGCCGCCCGGATCATCCGGGGTTGGCTTAAGCACCACGGCGCGCCGACCCCGCCAACACGCCGGCTGACGGAGTTTTTGCGTCAGCTTCGGGAAGCCCGGGAGCCCTTTGCGCAGATGGACCTCTCCGAGCCGGGCTCCGCCGAGATCTGGCGTGTGGTGCGGGAGCGGGGCCACCTAAGGATTGCGCGATAATTGCGGGCATCTTAGGAAATCAAAGCGTTATGGCATTAATTGTGCATAAATATGGCGGCACATCGATGGGCTCAATTGAGCGTATCAAGAATGTGGCCCGTCGCATTGCCAAGTGGCATAAGGCCGGCTACCAGGTGGTTGTCGTGCCCTCTGCAATGTCTGGCGAGACCAATCGCCTGCTGGGCTTGGCTAAAGAGATCTCGGATCGGGCTGACCCCCGTGAGCTGGATCAGATTGCATCCACTGGCGAGCAGGTCTCGGTTGGGCTTTTGGCAATCGCGCTACAGGCAATTGGTGTGAAGGCCAAAAGCTATACCGGCTGGCAGGTGCCGGTGACCACAAACTCGGCTTACACCAAGGCCCGGATCGAGTCGATTGACGATGCCCGCGTGCGCCGTGATCTGGCCGATGGCGCCGTGGTGGTGATTACTGGATTTCAGGGCATTGATGCCCATCAAAACATCACTACCCTGGGTCGTGGCGGTTCGGATACTTCGGCCGTTGCGGTTGCGGCTGCACTGAAGGCCGATGAGTGCTTGATTTACACCGATGTGGATGGCGTCTATACCACCGATCCGCGTATTGTTCCCGAGGCCAAGCGGTTAGAGAAAGTGACCTTCGAGGAGATGTTGGAGATGGCAAGCCTTGGCTCCAAAGTCTTGCAGATCCGATCGGTGGAATTTGCTGGCAAATACAAAGTCAAGACCCGAGTGCTGTCAAGCCTAACGGACCCTGAGATGCCGCTTGCCCAGGAGGCCGCATCGGGCACATTGATTACCTATGAGGAAGACGAGACCATGGAACAAGCCGTTATCTCCGGCATCGC
>JAGWXV010000028.1 GCA_018969705.1 Betaproteobacteria bacterium | reverse complement strand
CAGCCGCTTGGGTTTTATTCGCCTTCCCAGCTGATTCAAGATGCAAAACGCAATGGTGTCCGCGTGCTGGCAGTCGATGTTCAATTCAGTAATGTTGAAACACATCTTGAACCCCACGGAGTCCGTCTCGGATTCAACAGAGTCGCAGGACTCTCCGAGCAGGCCATGCAAGACATCGTGCTGCATCGGCCCTACACATCGGTGGAAGATCTGGCGCTGCGTGTCGGCCTGGATCGGGGGGACTTAAATGCATTGGCGGCCGCGGGCGCGCTGCGATCCATTGCCGGCCATCGCCATCAGGCCGTCTGGGCCACTAGCGGCCAGCACCGCCGGCCTGCACTGCTCACTACCGCTCCAATTCACGAACCTTTGCCTGAGCTATCTGCACCCACAGAAGGTGATGACATCGTTGCCGACTATGCAAGCCTTGGGCTGACACTTGGCCGCCATCCACTTGCGGTGCTGCGACCAACACTTACACGGCTCGGCGTCCAGCCAGCGGAAGTCTTAAATCGCTATGCACACGGCCGGCTAGCGCGCGCGGCAGGCCTGGTTACCCATCGGCAGCGGCCCAGTACTGCGCGCGGCACACTCTTTATCTCTCTGGAGGACGAAACCGGAATGATCAATGTGATCATTCAGCCCGAAGTCTTGGAGCGCTTTTATAAAGCGGTGCTGTATTCCCAGCTGATGCTGGTCTATGGCACTTGGCAGCGTGATCAGCATATTGATCCCCATGCAGCCGGCCAGGTCCGTAATCTTTTGGCCCAGCGGGTTGAAGATCAATCCGATCTTTTAGCTGAGCTTATCGGGCCGCTTGAGACTTCTTCCCGAGATTTTCACTAGCCCTGGTCTCGCTTCAGGCCATAAGGCCTCACCAGCTGCCAGACATGCTCTGGCACCATGGACTTCACCCGCCGCGGCTCTTCGCGCCGCAGATGAATCACGCTCTCGATGGCCTTCATCTCCACACGGGCCCGGGCAAACTCAAGGCCCCGGGGTCCAATTTTCGGCATCAGCCAGCCCACGATTGGCCGCAGCCATGATGGCATGCTGCGCAGTGGCAGCCCGCCTGCGGCCCGCTCTGTATTTTGTAAAAAGCCTTTCACGGGGCCCTGCCGCTTGCCAGCGCTTCCTGGTGTCGACAGCCGAATTTCATCGCCCAGCAGGCTCAGTAATTCAGCGCCCGTGTCATTGCGCACAATCAGCCACTGCTGGCCTTCGCCACCCATATAGCCCACCGTGATATCCGACAGCACATTGGTGTAATCCACACAGGTACGACATGTCAGCGGAAAAAAATCCTGGGGCAGTTTGGATAAGGGCAGCATCAGAAAAGGAATACGTTTTTTCTTGCCGCTATCAAAACGAATTTCAACGTGATAATCCGCACAGAACTCAAGATAAGTAATGGTCTCGGGCTTGGGGGTCAGGAGTTTTAAAAACTCATGAAACCGCTCAGTGGTAGTGTTATCCGAGCACGGTGTGCCGATCACATAGATTTTTTTAAAGCCCAGTTCTTTTTCAAGGGCCCGCAGTGCATAGACCTGACATGGAATTCCAATCACTGCGATGCGCTCAAAGCCTTTTTGTAATGCCGGCTCAAGCAAGGCCAGCAGCGGCGCGTAGCCCATGCGCATGCCGCGGCAGCGCTCCATGTCTTGGGGTTCGGTAATCAGCACCGGCACCGGCCGCCAACGGTCCTCTTCATCCGGCGCCATGGTGAGCACAGCGTCGACCATCTTTTCCTCTAAGAGCCGTTGCGCAATTCGGGTGGTGATGCCGGTCCATTGGGCCCCCGGCGCAGGCGTTTTCAGTGCGGCCCGATTCAGAATCTGATACGGGCCAAAGAATTGTTCATCCGCCTGATGGGGCCTGCGGGCTCGGCCATGGACCTGCCGCTCCTTTGCGGGATAGTCGGGTGCAATGAACTGGCAAGCGGTAGCGCAACGTTTCGGCTGCGAGGACCGCGATACCCCACAGTCGGTGCACAGATCGCGATGCGGCGGCGGATCTTTCGCTAACAACCGATCCATTGGCAGGCCCTAAGCGGCCAGGCCAGCGTCGAGATCTGCCTTGAGATCCTCGAGGTCTTCCAGGCCCACTGCAATGCGGACTAAGCTCTCACGAATACCGGCTTGCTCGCGGGCCTGCGGGGAAATGCGGCCATGGGTGGTCGAGGCCGGATGGGTAATCGTCGTGCGGGTATCACCGAGATTGCCCGTGACCGACATGATCTGAACTGCATTGATAAGTGAAAATGCCCGCTGCTGCTGCTCGGTGGGATTGGCACCTTTTAATTCAAAGGACACAATTGCGCCGCCCGCGCTTTGCTGACGCATCGCAAGCGCATACTGAGGATGCGAAGCCAATCCCGGATACAAAACACGCGCGACACGGGGGTGCTGCTCAAGCCAGCCGGCTAAGGCGAGTGCCGATGCGCTGTGGGCACGCATCCGCAGATCTAAAGTCTCTAGGCCCTTATGCAGCACCCAAGCATTAAAGGGTGATAACGAGGGGCCACAGGTGCGGACCACCTGAAAAATTGGCTCGATCAACTCACTGCGACCAGCGACGGCGCCCCCGAGCACGCGGCCCTGGCCATCGAGATACTTGGTTGCCGAATGTAAGACGAGATCAGCGCCCAGCGCCAACGGCTGCTGTAAGGCGGGTGTACAAAAGCAGTTATCCACCACCAGCGTGATGCCGTGCTTGCGCGCGACGGCCGCTATCGCGGAAATATCGGCAATCTCAGTCAGTGGGTTGGAAGGCGTTTCGATATAAAAGAGTTTTGTCGCCGGCGTCACGGCCTTGGCCCAAGCCTGAGGATCGGTGAGCGACACATAATCCACCGGCACGTTGAATTTGCGCAGAGTAGTTTCGAAAAGCTGAACCGTTGCACCAAATAAGCTGGGGGTAGACACGACATGATCACCGGCCTTCAGCAACCCCAGGCAGGTGGCCAGAATTGCCGCCATGCCGGAACTGGTCGCCACACAGCGCTCTGCGTTTTCCAAAGACGCAAGCCGCTCCTCGAACATCTGCACCGAGGGGTTCGAAAACCGCGAATAGACCATGCCCGACTCGCGGTTCTGAAAGCGATCTGCAGCCTGCTGGGCATCGTCAAAAACAAAGCTTGAGGTGAGATACAGCGCCTCGGAGTGCTCACCGAAATCAGAACGCCGCGTGCCCCCTCGGACGGCCCGGGTCGCAAAGCCCAGGTCACGGCGTGATGCAGAAGACGGGTTTTTCTTATTCGTCATGGTTCAGATTTAAGGCAAGCTGATTGCGTGTGGCATCGGCATCGCCATGAATGCGGGCATATTCCAGAGAGTCCAGCACGCGATCGTTGATATCGCCTGTAATGTAGTTGCCATCAAAGCATGATGCCTCAAGGCCCTCGATATTGGGGTTCAGATTCATCACATCGGAGCGCATTGTTTCGAGATCCTGATAGATCAAGGCATCTGCACCGATGGCTTTGCAGATCTCGTCATCGCTGCGGCCGAAAGCAATCAGCTCGCCACGGGTGGGCATATCAATGCCATAGACATTGGGGTAGCGCACCGGCGGTGCCGCCGAGGCGAAGATCACCCGCTTGGCACCGGAATCCCGCGCCATCTGCACAATCTCCTGGCTGGTAGTCCCCCGCACAATCGAGTCATCCACAATCAGTACGCTTTTATTTTTAAATTCATATGGAATTGCATTGAGCTTTTGCCGGACAGATTTTTTGCGGGCGGCCTGGCCAGGCATGATGAAGGTTCGGCCGATATAGCGGTTTTTGATAAAGCCCTCGCGATAGTCGATGCCCAGCTGCATGGCCAGCTGAATAGCGGCAGGCCGGCTGGAATCCGGGATCGGCATCACCACATCAATCTCGCCCGATGGAAACTGCCTGCGGACCTTATCGGCCAGGGTCTCGCCCATGCGCAGCCGGGCATCGTAGACGCTCACGCCATCGATCACCGAATCGGGCCTAGCAAAGTAAACGTATTCAAAGACACAGGGATTTAAGCGGGTATGTCGGGCGCAGACTCGGGAATGCAGCCGGCCATCGAGCGTAAGAATCACGCACTCACCCGGAGCAACATCGCGAATCGGCGTAAAGCCCAGGCCATTGATTGCCACGGTCTCCGAAGCAATCATCCACTCTTCACCGCGCGCATCCGCATGCCGGCCCAGGGCAAGCGGACGAATGCCGTAGGCGTCGCGAAACGCCACGATGCCGTAGCCCGCAATCATGGCCACACAGGCGTAGGCCCCCCGAACCCGGGCATGCAGGGCCGAAACGGCAGCAAAAATCGAGGACTCATCCAATGAGAGTCCCGATACGGCCTGCTGCAGCTCATGGGCAAAGACATTCAAGAGCACCTCGGAATCCGACTCGGTGTTGATGTGGCGACGATCCCGGCGGTACATATCCTGCTGAAGTTCCTCGGCATTGGTGAGGTTGCCGTTATGGCCCAGCACAATTCCAAAGGGTGCATTCACATAAAACGGCTGGGCCTCTTCGGAATTCGAGGCGCTGCCTGCGGTGGGATAGCGGACATGGCCGATGCCCATCTCGCCTCGAAGATTGCGCATATCCCGAGTGCGAAACACATCACGGACCAGGCCATTGCCGCGGTGAATATGGATGCGCTTACCCTTGGCGGTGGAAATGCCTGCGGCATCTTGGCCGCGATGCTGAAGCAGCAGCAAGCCATCGTAGAGCAGTTGATTAACTGCCGAATGTCCAACTACACCGATCACGCCACACATACTGGGCTCCCCGAGGGATGGGTCATGGAGGTTGGTGAAACCGGAAGTCTAAGCCGATCTCCGAGTGTCGGGGGCAGCCAGGGCGCGGCGGTACGGATTCCGAGCTCTAAAAACGGCCTACTTTGGGCCTTCTGCCAGGCAGGCTGGCTCGGCAGCGCCGTCATTGCCCCAAGGATGGCCAGCACGATCACCAGCAAGGCCCCGCGCGCCAGGCCAAAGCCAAGACCCAGCAGCCGATCCAGGCCGCTGATGCCGGCCGCACTCACGACTTCTCGCAGCAGCATCGTCAGTAGCCTTCCCAACAGCAGTATCAGCAACAAGATGATGATAAAGGCGGCAGTCTGCTGTAGCGGTGGCGCAAGCCACTGGGGCAATAAAGCAGCTGCAGGCGATGCGAGTCGGCTTGCGCCAACAATCGCCAAGACCCAGATCGCGAGCGAGGCGATCTCTTTAATCAGTCCACGAAATAGCGATAAGAGTGTTGACAGAAGAATGATCCCGATTACCAGCAGATCAATCCAGGTCAGCGCCTCAAGCCACTGCATCAGGGCGTGACCACCATGGCATCGTAGCCCTGCGACTTCGCACGGTCTCGGACCTGGTTGGCAAGCTCACGTGTCTCAAAGGGTCCGATGCGCACACGATGCCGCTCCGATCCATCGTCGAGTTTGATGGTCTCGACACTGACACTATGGCCGCCTGAGGCAAGCCGTGCCTTAACGCCATTGGCCGCATCGAGCTTGGAATAGGCACCGACTTGCACAAGAAAGCCTGCCTGGGTAGCAGTTTTCTTGGGCTCCGACTTAGCGGTCGACTTCGGTTCCACCTTTGGTTCAGCCTTGACCTCGGGTTTTGATTCGGCTTTTGCCTCTGCCTTCGGCTCAGGCTTTGGATCGGCTGCTTTTGGTTTTTCCTCTGCGGCCGCTTCCGGCGGTGGCGTCGCGGGACGCAGCGATTCAATTTTTGAAAAAACAGAGTTACGCGAAGGGATCTCGATTAATAAATCCTGCGATAGGGGTCTGGCCTGATCTTCAAGCAACAGCGGCGCAAGCCCGGCGACTGCAGCAACAATGATGATGGCACCAAGGAGTCTCCAGCGGGCCCGGCGCTTATGATCGGCCATCGGGTCTGACGCTTGTTCGTCGCGCTGGTGGGAACGTGTTTCGCGATCAGCGGACATGGCGCAAGTGTGGGAGTGCAGCGATTGTCAAGAAAGATCCGAATACCACAATTCTATCATTTGACTGCACCATCGATTTCGCAGCGCTAAAGGCATGCCCGGCATCATCATGGCAACTCAACGCCGCATTTGGAATCACTGCTCTCAGTGTTTCCGCAAGCGCTTCTGCCGACCGTGCGCGCGGCCCGGCATCTGGCCCGGTCAGGGAACACAAGCACCAGTGATCGATGCGATCGGCCAGTCGCAAAAAGATCGCTGCTGCATCCTTACCCGCCACAATGCCCACCACGGCAACAGTCTTTGGAAAAAATCCCATCTGATCCAAATTGACCGCCAGCACGCCGGCCGCATGCGGATTGTGAGCCACGTCCAACACCACCGCCGGCTGGCCCGGCAGCACCTGAAAGCGCGCGGCCAGCTCGACCAGCGCAAATCCCTGCCGAACAGCACCCTGCGTAACCGGCAGCCGCTCTTTCAAGGAAGATAGTGCGGCAAGCGCCGCCGATGCATTGATTAACTGATTGGCGCCGCGTAAGGCCGGATAGGCCATTGCATTTCGGCGCTGGCCCTGGCCTGCCCAGCTCCACTGCTGCCGATCGCCCTGAAAATTAAAATCCTGGCCAAACTGCCAGAGATCGGCGCCCTGCGCCTTAACGACTTCAGCAACTGACTTCGGCGGCTCAGGATCCGCGCAGATAAACGGCCGATCGGGCTTGGCGATATGGGCCTTTTCCCAGCCAATCTGCTCGCGGGTTTCACCAAGAAATTCCTGGTGATCCAAGTCGACTGACACGAGAATTGAACAATCGGCATCCACAATATTGACCGCATCAAGCCGGCCACCCAGTCCAATTTCCAGTACGGCAATGTCAACACGATGTCGCCAGACGATGTCAAAAATTGCTAATGTTGTGAATTCAAAATAAGTCAGTGATGTCTCTGCCCTCGCCTGCTCAACACGCTCAAATGCAGCGATCAACTCGGGCTCAGAGACTTCCTCGTTATTGATACGAAGCCGCTCGTTAAACCGCAGCAAATGCGGCGAGGTGTAGACCGCGACCCGATAGCCCGACTGCAGCAGAATCGACTCCAGCATGGCGCAGGTCGAGCCCTTGCCATTGGTTCCACCAACAAGAATGGATGGGCAGCCCAGTCGAATGCTTGGTCCGCTGAAGGATCGTCCTTCGGGAAACCCCATGGCCTGCGCCACGCGGACCACCCGGTCCAGACCGAGATCAATCGGCCGGACATGCTGGGAGGTGATTTTTTCTAGCCAGTCAGAAAGCGTCAACTTTGGCGGGCTGCATCAGCGGGCTGCCGCAGCAACAGCGTCAGCAAATCAGCAAGCTCATCGCGCATTTTCCGTCGATCAACAAGCCGGTCAACAGCGCCTTTTTCCAAGAGAAACTCAGCCCGCTGAAATCCGGCAGGAAGCTTCTCACGAACCGTCTGCTCAATCACACGCGGCCCCGCGAAACCCACCAAGGCCTTGGGCTCAGCCATTACCACATCGCCCAAAAAGGCAAAGCTGGCGGATACGCCGCCCATGGTGGGATCCGTGAGAATAGAAATATAGGGCAACCGCGCTTGGCTTAACCGCTGCAAGACCGCGGTGGTGCGGGCCATCTGCATCAGCGACAGCAGGCCCTCTTGCATGCGGGCGCCGCCACTTGCGGCGATGCTGACAAATGGCACCTTGCTTTCAAGCGCCACTTCAACAGCACGCACGAACCGCTCACCCACTACCGAGCCCATTGAGCCGCCCATAAACTCGAACTCAAAAC
This sequence comes from Betaproteobacteria bacterium, assembly GCA_018969705.1. Classification (GTDB taxonomy): domain Bacteria; phylum Pseudomonadota; class Gammaproteobacteria; order Burkholderiales; family Burkholderiaceae_A; genus Lacustribacter. The sequence continues at coordinate 2,412 of JAGWXV010000028.1, read as the reverse complement.
AGGCCACGACAACCGGCACGGATTTGATTGCGCCGCTCATCGCGATTAAGGCATCGGTCTCACCGGTTTGCTCCATGGCCTCGGTGAGCCGCTCAGGATATTTACGGCTATCTTTAAATTTCAGGGAATCGATCGGCAGGACTTCTTGGCCAATTTCAAAACGGCCCTCGGGATCTAGAAGCTTATCGAGCCGATCACGGGCACGAATCCGCAGATGGTGACTGCACTTCGGGCAGACCTGCTGGTTATTTTCTAAATCGGTCCGATACAGAACGGACTCGCAGGAGGGGCACTTCAGCCACAGGCCCTCAGGCACGCTGCGACGTGGGCCCTCTGAGCGCTGAATCTTGGGGGGGAGAATCTTGTCAATCCAACTCATGCGGCCTCCGAGTGCAGTTTCTTCGGCATGCAGTCCAAGGCCTGCCGAATGCCTGAGATGAACCCCGCTGCTGCAGATAGCGTATCCGATCCTGTCTTCACTGCATCTTCCATCACCCGAATCAGCGCACTGCCAATCACGACGGCATCGGCATGCCGGGCAACTGCCACTGCCGAATCAGCATCACTAATTCCGAAGCCCACTCCAATTGGCATGGAAGTAAAACGCCGAATCTGCTGCACGCGATCGCCGACCGCGGCTGGATCTAGGTGGCCCGCCCCGGTGACTCCCTTTAACGATACGTAATACAGATAGCCTGCGCCAAGCCGGGCGACATCTCGCATTCGCGACTCGGTTGAGGTCGGCGCCAAAAGAAAGATGGGGTCCATGCCACGCGATTTCAAAGTGTTGCTGAATTCTTCGCACTCCTCGGGCGGATAGTCCACCACGATCGTGCCATCGACACCAGATTCTTTTGCCTGAGCAACAAATCGATCAATGCCAAAGCGCTCAACCGGATTGGCATAGCCCATCAATACAACCGGCGTGGCTGCATCGGAGGATCGAAACTCACGCACCCAGCCCAGGCAATCGGCAAGCGTGACATGCCGGGCTAAGGCCCGCTCACTTGAACGCTGAATCACTGGTCCATCGGCCATGGGATCCGAAAACGGCACGCCCAACTCAATGACATCGGCACCGTGCTTGACCAGCGTGTGCATCAAGCGCACCACAGATTCACGGGCAGGGTCGCCCGCCGTGACATAGGGAATTAGACCCGTGCGGCCCTCACGGGCAAGCCAGTCAAATTTTTGCTGGAGTCGCGACAAGTGGATTTCCGTGACTTAGAGATGCATCCCGGAGCGCTCAGCCACGGTATGCATATCCTTATCGCCACGGCCAGAGAGATTCACAAGAATGATCTGATCTTTCGGCAACGTGGGCGCGATCTTTGCGGCATACGCCAGGGCATGGCTAGACTCCAGCGCTGGAATGATTCCTTCGATACGACAACAAGTATGAAAGGCCTCCAGGCTTTCCTGATCCGTGATGGCGGCATAGCGCGCGCGGCCCGAATCCTTTAACCATGCATGCTCGGGGCCAACCCCCGGATAGTCCAAGCCCGCCGACACCGAATGGGTCTCGGCGATCTGACCCGCGGCATCCTGCATAAGGTAAGTCCGATTGCCGTGCAGAACACCGGGTGTTCCCGCTGACAGCGGGGCCGCATGGCGTCCTGAGGCGATACCCTCGCCGGCGGCCTCAACCCCGACAAGCTGTACACCCGGGATATTGAGATAGTCATAGAAGATTCCCATGGCATTGCTGCCACCGCCCACACAGGCCACGACCATATCGGGCTGACGGCCCACCATCTCGGGCATCTGCCAGAGGCATTCCTTGCCCACTACCGAATTAAAGTCGCGCACCATCATCGGATAGGGATGGGGGCCCGCCACGGTGCCGATGATGTAGTAAGTATTTTCGACATTGGTGACCCAGTCACGCATGGCTTCGTTTAACGCGTCCTTAAGCGTTTTCGAGCCGCTTTCTACCGGAACCACAGTCGCGCCGAGAAGTTTCATGCGGTACACATTGGCCGCCTGGCGCACCACATCGGTGGCGCCCATGTACACCACGCACTCCATGCCGAATCGGGCAGCGACCGTAGCAGTCGCAACCCCATGCTGACCAGCACCCGTCTCCGCGATCACACGGGGCTTGCCCATGCGACGGGCCAACAAGGCCTGGCCGATCGTGTTGTTCACCTTATGTGCGCCGGTGTGATTCAGATCCTCGCGTTTAAAGTAAATCTGCGCACCGCCACACATCTCGGACCAGCGGCGGGCGTGGTACACCGGGCTTGGCCGGCCGACAAAGTGTTTCAGTTCGCGATGAAACTCTTCAATGAACTCGGGGTCCTGGCGATAACGATCGTAGGCCTTGCGTAATTCTTCGAGCACATGGGTCAGTGTCTCGGAGACAAAGCTTCCCCCATAGGGTCCAAAGTGGCCCCGCGCATCGGGAAATGC
>JAGWXV010000206.1 GCA_018969705.1 Betaproteobacteria bacterium | reverse complement strand
CAGAGCGTATTGAGGCCGGGTGGTGGGAAGAAACACCCGGCAGCATCGTGCAGCGTGACTACTTTATTGCCCGATCTCCCCAGCAGTCTTTGCTGTGGATTTTTCGTACTCCTGCCCATGACTGGTATCTGCATGGATTTTTTTCTTAAGCCTGCTGCGTCATGGAATTTGCTGAACTCATCTGCCGCAGCCACTACTCCTTTCTGCATGGCGCCTCAGCGCCTGCCGAGTTAATTGAGCGGGCCCATCATCTGGGCTATCAAGCGGTCGCTATTGCTGATGAGGCCTCGGTCGCAGGCGCAGTCCAGGCCCATATGGCCGCCAAGCCGCTGGGAATTCAGTTACTGATTGGGGCCCAGTTTTCCTGCGCTGATCTGGCCGGACGAATTGTGGTGATCGCCATGTCACGTCAGGGCTATGCCCAGCTGGGATGGCTCATCACCCAGACACGACGCCGTGAAATCAAGGGCCACTACCGGCTGAGCGTTGACGATCTGCAAAGCGGGCTGCCCGACTGCCTTGTGATTTGGATTGGAGACTCCAGTGATAGCACTGCCCGGCATTACCCGGCAATCCAGCGGCTTAAGGAACTATTTGCTGATCGTCTCTACATTGGCTGCGCATTACTGCTGCGTGGCCACGACAACACCTGGCGTGATCATCTGCAGACCCTGGCAGCACTGCATCGGGTGGGCCTGGTGGCCACCAGTGATGTGGTCATGCACCGCCGCTCACGCAAACCACTGGCCGATACGCTGACGGCGATTCGGCATGGACTGCCGATTACCGCCTGCGGCAAACGGTTTACCCCAAACGCCGAGCAGCATCTGCGCAACCGTCTGCGATTGGCCCGCATTTATTCCCCCGAGCTGATGGCCGCAACAGTAGCGGTAGCCAAACGCTGCCAGTTTTCTTTGGATGAACTGCGCTATGAGTATCCCGAAGAAATTGTGCCGCCGGGACTCACACCCACCCAGTGGCTTCGGCATCTCACCGAAGAAGGCGTACGCCGACGCTTTCCCCAAGGCATCAATCCCAAGGTCCGCCAACAAATTGAGCATGAGCTGCAGCTCATCCATGAGCTGCGTTATGAGCCTTACTTTTTAACGGTCTATGACATCGTGGACTTTGCACGCAGCAAAGGAATTCTCTGTCAGGGCCGAGGATCAGCCGCCAACTCTGCGGTCTGTTATTGCCTGGGCATTACCGAAGTCGATCCGGCCCGCATGAGCATGCTTTTTGAGCGATTTATTTCCAAAGAGCGCAATGAGCCGCCCGATATTGATGTGGATTTTGAACATCAGCGGCGCGAGGAAGTCATTCAATACATTTATCAAAAATATGGCCGCGAGCGGGCGGCACTGGCCGCATCGGTGACCACCTATAAGCCACGGTCTGCGCTTCGCGATACCGGCAAGGCCCTGAATATTCACGCCGCCCTGGTCGATCACGTGGCCAAACACCATCAATGGTGGGACGGGCGGCAGGTCGATGCCAAAGTGCTGGCCGCTCATCTGCAAGAGGCCTTGGAAAGCCCGGCGCTACTGGCCTGCCGCCATGAAATTTCACCCCCATCTGCTGCCCAATGCGAACGTTGGGCTGGGCTGTGCAATCAGCTGATC
>JAGWXV010000205.1 GCA_018969705.1 Betaproteobacteria bacterium | reverse complement strand
TCGCAGTTTGAGCAGACCGTTACATCACCGGCTTCGGATTGCTCCTGCCAGTTTTCTTCTTCGCCGGTCTGGCTGCTATCGAACTCGGCCAGCTCCACTCCAGTGCCAAAGCAGCCTGAGCACCAGCCATGCTTAGAGTTGTAGGAAAAAAGTCGCGGATCGAGTTCCGAGAATCCTGTGCCGCATGATGGGCAGGCCCGCCGGGTGGAGAGCACCGTGATTTCTGATCGGGGCTGATCAAGTGGGGCCATGACATGGACCACGCCTTGTCCGTAATTTAAGGTTTCTTCGAGCAGTGACTTTAATGCGGACTCGTTAGTAGGCTGTACTTGGGCATCGCCAATCGGCAGCTCAATGGTGTGCTCTTTGAAGCGGTCCAGCTTGGGAAAGGGCTCAGTCGATACAAACTCACCATCGACACGCAGATGGCGATGGCCTTTTGAGGCCGCCCACTTTGCGAGGTCCTGGTAAATCCCTTTGCGATTAATCACAAGCGGGGCCATCAGCCCAATGCGCTGGCCGCGATGGCGCGACATGAGTGTAGCGAGAATCGACTCGATACTCTGTGGCCGGATCGCAGTATCGCAGTCAGGGCAGTGCTGAACACCTGCTTTGACAAAAAGCAGGCGCAGGAAGTGGTGAATCTCGGTTAGGGTTCCGACTGTGCTTTTTCGGCCCCCGCGGCTGGTGCGTTGTTCAATAGCCACCGTGGGCGGGATTCCAAAGACAGCATCGATATCTGGCCGTGAGGCGGGCTGAACAAACTGCCGCGCGTAGGCATTGAGCGACTCAAGATAGCGCCGCTGACCCTCTGCAAAAAGAATATCGAAGGCCAGCGTGGATTTACCGCTACCCGATACCCCGGTGATGACGGTCATTTTTTCGCGCGGAATATTGACGTGAATATTTTTCAGGTTGTGTTCGCGTGCACCATGAATTTCAATGGCTGAATGGGCGCCCGACGCACGGACTGAGGGCTCCTGGACCGACCAGGTTTTATTGAGGGCCTGGTGGGCCTGGATCAGCGCGCGGCCGGTATGCGACTGCGGGCAGGCTTTGACATCATCGACGGTCCCCTGAATCACAATTTGGCCGCCATCTGCCCCTGCCTCGGGCCCAAGGTCGATGATCCAGTCGGCCGCGCCAATGACATCCAGGTTGTGCTCAACGATCAACAGGCTATGGCCTGCTGCTTTTAAGGCCAAGAGCGCCTTCAGCAATTTGGCGATGTCATCGAAATGAAGTCCCGTGGTGGGCTCATCGAAAATGAGCAGCGCACCTTGAATGGATTTGTTGGCGGCCTCAGACAGATGGCCAGCGATTTTGAGCCGCTGTGCCTCGCCGCCGGATAGGGTGGGCACGGGCTGGCCACACTTTAGATAGCTTAAGCCTACATCGACAAGCGGCTTGAGCCGGGTGGCGATTTCAGTATCGCCAGCAAAAAACTCCAAGGCCTGGCTAATGGTGAGCTCTAAGACATCGGCAATCGATTTGCCCTGCAATTCAATTTCCAGGATCTCTTTACGAAAGCGCTTACCGTCGCAGTCTGGGCAGCGCAGATAGACATCTGAGAGAAATTGCATCTCCACATGCTCAAAGCCATTGCCGCCGCAGCTCGGGCAGCGGCCATCGC
>JAGWXV010000204.1 GCA_018969705.1 Betaproteobacteria bacterium | reverse complement strand
AAAGACTTCCTGCAAGGTGGTCAAAAAACGGTGGCGGCGCAGCCGGCCGTCAAGAAGTAGCGCAGCCACTCCCTCGGCTTCGCTACAAAAGGGTTCCGAAGTTCATGGCTTCGGGACCCTTTTCTTTTGGTGTGCGCTGTCATGGACGCAGTATTTGAAGCCCTTGCCTAAAATGCGCAAATCGTGAATCGCTTTAGCCGATCGCTCGTTCAGACCTGGACCTCCATGGGGTCAAGGTTTCTTCCTTTCGCGGATGCGGCGACCCCAGATCTGCCGCTATCAAGACTGCTGCGGCTGTCGCTGTTTCAAATCTCGGTAGGTATGGCATTGGTGTTGCTCATCGGAACCTTAAATCGCGTCATGATCGTTGAGTTGAAGGTGCCTGCCTCGATCGTGTCGATCATGGTGGCGCTGCCCATCGTGTTTGCGCCGCTGCGTGCACTCATCGGCTTTAAATCGGATATTCATCGCTCAGAACTCGGCTGGCGTCGGGTACCTTTTCTCTGGATGGGCACGATGCTGCAGTTCGGTGGTTTCGCAGTAATGCCGTTTGCACTTCTGGTGCTCGCAGGGGCCGGTCAGGCGGCCAATGCACCGATCTGGGTGGGACACCTGGGCGCGGCCATCGCATTTCTGTTGGTCGGTGCGGGCTTGCATACCGTGCAGACGGTGGGCCTCGCGCTAGCTACCGATCTTGTTCCCCAAGAATCGCAGCCCAAGGTCGTGGGCCTGATGTATGTCACGTTATTAGCGGGCATGATCGTGAGCGCCTTGGCTTTTGGTGCGTTGCTTGAAGATTACAGTCCGGGCCGACTCATTCAAGTGATTCAGGGCGCAGCGGTCTTGACCATCATTCTGAACGTGACTGCCATGTGGAAGCAGGAGGCCAGAGATCGCAATCGCAAGCGCTCTGCGATCCCTGATCCTTCGTTTACGGAGTCTTGGCGGACTTTTTCACAAGGGCCAGCAGCGCTTCGGCGTCTTGCTGTGGTTGGCCTGGGTACCATGGCATTCACTATGGAAGATGTTTTGCTCGAGCCTTACGGCGGCGAAGTGCTTGGCTTAAGCGTAAGCGCGACGACACTGCTGACTGCAACACTGGCGATCGGAAGTTTGATTGGATTTTGGTTTGCTTCTCGGGTGTTGGGCCGCGGTGCAGATCCCTATCGTATGTCGGGAATCGGGGCACTGGTTGGCATACCCGCTTTTGTGGCCGTGATCGCTGCTGCCCCGATACAGTCAGCGCCTTTGTTTACCGCGGGTACCTTTTTGATTGGACTGGGGGCAGGGCTTTTCGGCCACGGCACCCTGACCGCAACCATGCAGAGCGCCCCAAAAGAGCAGGTCGGCCTAGCCCTGGGGGCCTGGGGGGCAGTACAGGCGACAGCGGCGGGACTGGCCATGGCGATCGGGGGAGTGGTGCGGGATTTGGTGGTAGCGATGGGGGATGCCGGCACCTTTTTTGGCAGGGAATTCGCCGGCGCCGCGACGGGATATGTCGTTGTGTATATCATTGAGCTCATCTTGCTTGTGGCCACACTGGTTTGTATGGCCCCGCTTGTAAAAAAAAGGAACGCCAGGGAGTCCACTGAATAATCAGCCCCACGAGCTGATGCCCTCTGAGAAAGGTTGGTAAGACATGGAAGTTTGGCAAGTAAT
>JAGWXV010000203.1 GCA_018969705.1 Betaproteobacteria bacterium | reverse complement strand
ATCTGCTCTTCGATCTGGCTGGGAAACACATTAACCCCACGAATAATCAGCATGTCATCAGATCGGCCGGTAATTTTTGCAAACCGCCGAAATGCGCGTGATGTGGGCGGCAGCAGCCGCGTGAGGTCCCGTGTCCGATAACGAATGACCGGAAAGGCCTCTTTGGTGAGCGAGGTAAAGACCAGCTCGCCTTCTTCGCCATCCGGCAGGACTTCCTCTATTTGAGGGTCAATGACTTCGGGATAGAAATGATCCTCCCAAATCACAGGGCCATCTTTTGTTTCAATGCACTCACTGGCGACACCCGGCCCCATGACTTCGGTCAAACCATAAATATCGACAGCATCAATGCCCAGCTTGCGCTCAATCTCGCCCCGCATGCCCTCACCCCAGGGCTCGGCTCCGAAAATTCCACAACGCAGTGAGATCTGATCGGGCCCAATGCCCATCTTTTCAAATGCCTCGGCAATGACTAACGAATACGACGGCGTCACCATGATGATGTCGGGGCGGAAATCCAGAATCTGTGAGACCTGCTTTTCGGTCTGGCCGCCCGACATTGGCACCACAGTGCAGCCCAAGCGCTCAGCACCATAATGGGCGCCTAGGCCGCCAGTGAACATGCCATAGCCGTATGCAACATGCACCATGTCGCCCGGCCGGCCGCCTGCTGCATAAATCGAGCGGGCCACTAAATCAGCCCAGTTGTTTAAATCATTCATGGTGTAGCCGACCACGATGGGCTTACCCGTAGTGCCGCTTGAAGCATGCAGCCGCAGGAGTTTCTCGCGTGGCACTGCAAAAAGACCAAAGGGATAGTGATCCCGCAGATCCGATTTGGTCATAAAGGGAAACTTTGCGAGATCTTTTAACTGCTTTAAGTCGCTGGGATGGACACCTTTTTTCTTACACTTTTCGCGATACGGGGCCACATTGTCATAGGTATGCTTGACCGACCACTTCAGCCGCTTTAACTGGAGTGCAGAGATCTCATCGCGGCTTGCGCTCTCAATCGAATGCAATCCGCCCGATGACTTTGGTTTTCGCTTTGGCATATGTGGGAACTCCCTTGGTCAACCTATTTTCTTTATTAGCTCTGATCGGCCTGCTCTAGGCCAGCAATAACTTCTCCGCTGATGCGATAGCTTTTGCCACGAAAAAGTGCAATGGCCTTACCGGAATCATCGCGCACCGTGACATCGTAGACACCGGTTCTGCCGGATAAAGACTGCTCTTGGGCCTCGGCGGTCAGCACGGTGCCCTCGCGGCCCGGTGCAAGAAAATCAATAGTGCAGGCCGAAGCCACCGTGTTCTTGTTATAACTGTTGCAGGCGTATGCAAAAGCCGTATCGGCAAGCGTAAAAATCATGCCACCATGGCAGATGTGGTGGCCATTGACCATATCGCTGCGGACCTTCATCGACAGCACTGCAACGCCGGGGCCAATGGACTGAATTTGAATGCCAAGCGCCTGGGCGGCCCGATCCCGTGAGTACATGGCATCGCGTGTTGCCTCCGCCAGTGACTGGGCTTGGGCTGCGGTTAACGGCACATCAGACATGAAATCCCTTTCCAGCGTACGCACGCTGCTGGATCAACGGAGAGATCCGATAACGATCCTCGCCATAGCTGTCAGCGAGATGGCCAAGGACCTCGCGGACCCGGCCAAGCCCAATCTGATCCGCCC
>JAGWXV010000202.1 GCA_018969705.1 Betaproteobacteria bacterium | reverse complement strand
CAGGCCCCTTCGCACTTGAAAGCCGTATCGGCGGTATCGATGCATTGCGCGCGACCCTCGCAGCAATTCTGAGAGAGGTAGCCCACGACACGATTCATCTGTGCGAACTCGACCCGATAAATCAGGTTTCGGCCGACACGCTCTTGATGAATCAGGCCGGCATTGGCCAGCTCTTTAAGGTGAAACGACAGCGTTGCGTTTGGCAGATTGAGTTCATCGCTGAGCGCACCGGGCGTGGCCCCGGAGGGTCCCGCCACCACGAGGCTGCGAAAAACCTGCAGCCGACTGGCCTGGGCGAGGGCTGCGAGCGCTTTTAGGACTTGTTGTTCTTCCACATTTCTAATTATATGGAAATATATGACAAAACAATGACAGCGCCGCATGCCTAGGGTGGCCGGGATGCCAACTTGTGTCGAGAGAATGAAGGCAGGAGACTTGCGGGATGTCTTGTCGCTGCCCCCATTTGGCCTGAGCCGTTGAGCTTCTCCCCCCGAGCAAAAGCCAGTATCGCCGGCATCATCGGCCTGCTGATTACCCTGGGCATTGCACGATTTGCCTACACACCGATGCTGCCCATCATGCGCGAGCAGGCTGGGCTGGGCCTGGGCGCCGGGGGATGGCTGGCCACCGCCAACTACGCGGGCTACTTCACCGGCGTTTTTCTATGCGGCCGAATCAGTGACTTAAATCTTAAAGATCGCCTTTATCGCTGGGGCCTTATTCTGGCAGTGATCAGCACGGCGATGATGGGCATGGTTTCGAGCGAGGTGGGCTGGGCAATCTCCCGCTTTCTTGCTGGGTTGAGCACTGCCGTTGGCATGATGCTGGGCGGCGCCTTAGTGATGAATTGGCTGATGCGCAATGGTCACCGTGCCGAGCTCGGCGCGCACTTTTCGGGCGTGGGCCTAAGTGTCGTGATGAGCTCCTTCGCGGTCTTGATGCTATCGGAGCATGTGCTGTGGTCGGAAAACTGGCTCTTTCTCAGCCTTTTGGGGCTTATTTTGGTGCTGCCGGCATGGGCCTGGCTGCCCAAACCGATGCCTGCCCCGGAAGTGGAGCGCGAATCAAAAATGCAGGATCGGCCACCAACAGTTGCAGTAAGAAGGCTGCTGCTGGCGTTTTATTTCTGTGCAGGTGTTGGATTTGTAGTGACCTCGACATTTATTGTCGCAATCGTTAACGCGCTGCCGGAAATGCAAGATGTTGGGTTTTGGGTGTTCGTCATCCTGGGCGCAGCTGCCGCGCCGTCTTGCATGCTCTGGGATTTGATTGCCCGGCGCGTGGGCGCTATCGATGCGTTAATGATTGCCAGTGTGTTGCATATCGCCGGTATCTTGTTGCCCCTTGCCGGCGGGGGGCTTTTCGGTCCGATCGCCGGCGCGCTTTGTTTCGGCTTCACCTTTGCGGGGATTGTGAGCATGATGATGGGCCTAGCTGGCCGTTTTTATCCGACGCGCCCCGCGAGGATGATGAGCACCTTGACCATCGCCTATGGCATTGCCCAGATCCTTGCGCCAGCCCTCACCGGATGGATCAGTGAGCGCACGGGCAGCTATAACGCAGGCCTACTGGCTGCGGCAGCAGTCATGACCGTGGGGCTGGTGATGCTATTGCTTTTGCGTAGACTTCCCTTATCGATCAATCAGCAAGTGACAGTTTGATGCATACAGAATCTCCAGGCCCAGGCGTGCGGAT
>JAGWXV010000201.1 GCA_018969705.1 Betaproteobacteria bacterium | reverse complement strand
CACGCAATTGACTCCAGAATTTGATCATTTGGCTTCGGTTTGACCTTAGCGTCAGCCTCCCCTAAAGTCAAACCCATGCAGATCAAAGACAAAGTATTCATTGTTACTGGCGGGGCTTCTGGCCTTGGCGGTGTCACCAGCGCCTGGCTTGCGGAGCGCGGCGCACGTGTGGTCATCGCTGACTTAAATCGCCCAAGCCAGGCCCTATCGGATTCAGTGAAGTTCATCACGACCGACGTATCGGATTCAGTAAGCGCGAAAGCCGCCGTGGACTTCGCCTGCGATCAATTTGGCAGCCTGCACGGCCTCATTAACTGTGCCGGCATTGCCCCAGCAGAAAAAGTATTGGGCAAAGAAGGTCCCCATCGGCTCGAGAGCTTTAGCCGCGCAATTACCATCAATCTGATTGGCTCCTTTAATATGCTGCGGCTCGCCGCGCAGGCCATCAGCGAGCGCGCGCAGGCTGAAACCGAAGAAACGGCTGGCGTGATCATCAACACTGCGTCGGTGGCAGCCTTCGACGGCCAGATTGGCCAGGCCGCCTACTCGGCCTCCAAGGGCGGCATCGTGGGCATGACCCTGCCAATTGCCCGTGAGCTGGCTCGAAGCCGCATTCGTGTGATGACCATTGCGCCAGGAATCATGGCCACGCCGATGCTGCTGTCCTTTCCCCAAGAGGTACAAGATTCTTTAAATCGATCGGTGCCGTTTCCAGCCCGCATGGGCAGACCCGAAGAGTTTGCTCAGCTGGTGGGCCACATCATCGAGAACGATTACCTCAATGGCGAGGTCATTCGGCTCGACGGTGCTATTCGCATGGCGCCCCGATAGCCGTGACGACTCTGCTTTAGGGCGAAATCAGTAAGTCGTCCTGCCGCGCAAGGGCGCCGGCCTTCACCAGACTCTCTAAAGACCAATGCAAGGCCTGATATGGCGAAAGGTCGGCCTGCGCGCTGGCATCACAAAAGACCTGTGCGCTCCCGAGCCGCTTAAAAAGCTGGACTTCGGTGGCTTTTTCCAAATCAAGCATGATGAATTTCACGAGCACTTTCAGCGCATAACGGGCGTTGCGAACGGGATCTGCCTTCAGCCACGCCAGCCGGCCCCGGGCGCGGGCAAGTGCTAAGTCAAGATCGACAAAGATCGGACCGTGACCTGGAATCACCATCGTCGGCTGAAGGGATTCGATACGCTCCAAGACTTCCTGCTGCTCTTGAAATCCACTTTCGCCAGAGAGCTCTGGAAACGTTACGCCAAAGCCATCCTCCCACAGGGCGTCTGCTGAAATCAAAATGCGATGTGATGGCGCAAAAAGCATGATGGATTCTGGATCATGGCCTGCTGCCGCATGGACTTCCCAAATCAGTGAGCCGAGAGTTAATTGCTGACCCGCGTGAATCGATCCAGCCGGCACGAAGCGTTCACAGCGCTGGCCCGTAGCGGTGAAACTTAAGTCCTCAAGCTGCCAATTCCGAGCCAGATGAAACGAACCGCTGGGCACAAAAATCGCTGCTCCGAATCGTTGGGCCAGCGCCGCATTTCCCCCGCAGTGATCGGAATGAAGATGGGTATTTAGAATTCGTGCTAGGGGCCGCCCGCTAAGCATGCGCTCCACCAATGCGCTAGTCAGCGCGGCGTGCTTGACGTAGCCGGTATCGACAACGCTTGCCGAGCCGTCGTCTTCAAAAAAAAGAATCTGATTTGCAGA
>JAGWXV010000200.1 GCA_018969705.1 Betaproteobacteria bacterium | reverse complement strand
AAGCTGCCCGACTTCATGTACAGATAGACAAAGGCCACCAGTGTCAGCAGCGATCCCAAAAGCGTATAGAGGAAAAACTTAAAGGCTGCGTACACACGATTTGGTCCGCCCCAGATACCGATAATCAAATACATGGGAATCAGGGTGGCTTCGAAAAACACATAAAAAAGCACGCCATCGAGTGCTGAAAAGACACCGATCATCAGGCCAGAAAGCAGCAAAAACGCGCCCATATAGGCGCCTACTCGGTCCTCGATCACCTCCCAGCCTGCAATCACTACAAAGATGGTGATCAAAGCGGTCAGCGGGATAAACCACATCGACAAGCCATCAATGCCCAGGGCGTAGTGAATGCCAAATCGCTCAATCCAGAGGACCTTCTCAACAAACTGCATGCCCGAGGCGTTGACATCAAAACCAGTGATGAGTGGAATGGTGACCAGAAAACACAGCACGGATGCGGCAAGGGCAGCCTGCCGCAGGTTCGAGTGCGCCACTGAGCGGCCGGCGAAAATTAGCGCTGCCCCCGATAGAAGCGGAAGCCAGATTGCCAGCGAAAGGATCGGAAAGCCTGTCGTCATTACTTCACCAACGGAGCAGGATTCATGACCGGTGCAAACCACCAGAGCATGAGCGCAACGCCAAGAATCATGGCAATCGCATAGTGATAGAGATAGCCGGTCTGGCCGATTCGCATAATCGAGGCGATCGCGGCGACCACCCGGGCGCTGCCATTCACCAGAAATCCATCGATGAGGCCCTGATCGGCCCGCTTCCAGAGCTGCCCGCCGATTAGCCGTGCACCTCCAGCAAAAACAATCTCATTAAAGCGGTCCATAAAGTACTTCTGATCCAGCAGCCGATGAATCGCAGAAAACTGGACGGACAGCCGTGCGGGAATCGCAGGATTTATCAGATAAAAATAAGCAGCCGCGCCGACACCAGCAAGGGCAAGCCAAAATGGCAGGGTCTGGATGCTGTGCAGGCCCAGGGCAAATGCGCCATGAAAATGAGATGCCAGCGTCGCCATGGCTGGATGGCCAGGATCCACGGTAATCACGCCCTTGAAATAATCTCCAAAGAGCATCGGGCCAATTGCGATCGCGCCCAAAACAACCGACGGGACCGCCAACGCAATCAATGGCAGTGTCACCACCCAGGGCGATTCGTGTGGCGCTCCGCCGTGGTGGTCGTGATCATCATGCCCGCCGTGGGCTTGGCCACCGGCAGCCCAGCGCGGGCTGCCGTGAAAGACCAGAAAGAACATCCGAAAGCTGTAGAAGGCGGTCACAAAAACGCCCAGCAGCAGCATCCCGTACACCACGGATGCGGCAGCAAGATTTGAGGCGCCAACTGCCTCAATGATCATGTCTTTTGAGTAAAAGCCAGAGAAAAACGGCGCACCAATTAGAGCCAACGATCCCAGCAATGACACCGCCCAGGTAATGGGCATCTTCTTCCACAGGCCACCCATATTCCGAATGTCTTGATCATGATGCATGCCGATAATGACCGAGCCAGCCGCTAAAAATAAAAGCGCTTTGAAAAACGCATGGGTCATGAGGTGGAAAATTGCCACCGAGTAGGCGGACGCGCCCAAAGCCACGGTCATATAGCCCAGCTGCGACAGTGTCGAGTAGGCCACCACGCGCTTGATGTCATTTTGTACGATGCCCAGAAAACCCATAAACAGCGCCGTGATCGCGCCGATGATTAA
>JAGWXV010000199.1 GCA_018969705.1 Betaproteobacteria bacterium | reverse complement strand
CCCAGAATTGCAGATGGCGCGGGCAGCTGCGGATCCGTCAGAATTGCGGCCGCTAAGTGGGCACCCGCAGAGTGTCCGACCAGGGTCAGCCGCGAGGGATCAAGCCCTAGTGTCGCGCTGTGATCGACTATCCACCGATAGCCGCGGCGTACCTGTTTGACGATCTCTCCAATCGTTGCCTTCGGGCAAAGCATGTAATTGATCACCAGCACGTGTGCCCCCTGCTGCACCCAGGGCCTAGCGATCCAGCTGTAGTCGGATTTGTCCATGGCCTTCCAATATCCGCCATGAATAAAGATTAAGCCTGGCTGTGCGCCTGTTTTTTGGGCAGTAGGAAAAAAATCGAGACTGCCTTTCTCCTCGTTGTCGTACGTAATGTCGAGCTGACAAGCCAGCGCCTGTCGGGCTGCGGCGCTCTCGGTTTTCCATGCATCAAACCAAGTTGCATGATCGGGAACGGCAAGTCGCGCGTTGTAGTGTTGTTCAAATTCGTCAGAGATCATTTGTTAAAATTCGTTTGCGCAGCCGTAATGGCCCGACGCTCAGAAAGGCATAAGTGATTGGGAAATAGCGACGGCAGACAAGCCATCGGTCAAGTGTATCCTCCCCTGCGCAGGGAGGATGGCCCGCTTGTGCGGGGGGGCGCCTGTTTTGGCGATGATGTTGTGCTGCCGCAGGCCCTGCACGTCGTCTTTGTTCGAAGCGCTCAGGCCCACGCTCAAATCCTTGGTATCGACGCTGAGGCCGCCCGCCAGCAGCCGGGCGTGGTTGCTGTTATCAGCGCAATAGAGTTGGGCAGCCACTTTATGCCCACCGTTAATCCAGTGTTGGCCTCACTTGAACCCTATGAATTTTCGGTGTTGCCGCGCGATGCTGTGCACTTCGTGGGCCAGCCAGTTGTAGCGGTCATAGCAGAGTCAGCCCTGCAGGCCCGACAGGCCGCAGCCCGGGTCGTGCTGAAGCTACGGCCTCTGCCCGCGATCGTGGATTGGCAGCAGGATGCATCACCGTTTACGCGCGTCAATTTCCAAAAGGGGTCTTGTCCCACAACGCCACCCATGGCCGAATCCGATCTTCATCTGCCGAGGGTTGCTGCGGTGCCCATGGAGCCACGTCACTGCGCGGTTCAATGGAGCACCTCAAACCAGTCGATGTCGGTTTGGATTGGGTCGCAGACTCCCTCGCGGGCCCAGGCGGATATTGCGGCCGTGCTTGGCCTACCGACAGATCGTGTCCACATCATGACACCGGATGTCGGCGGCGCCTTTGGCGCCCGCGCTTCGGTCAGCCCGGAGGAGCTCGCTCTGGCTTTGCTGGCGCGCCATCTCGAATCGCTGGGACCAAGTATTACGCTGCGCTGGCGTTCAACCCGATCAGAGGATTTTGTCGCGGGCCCCCATGGCCGAGGCAGCCGATTACAGGGCGCACTCTGGGTCAGTCCGCAAGGCAGCGTGCTGGGTTTGCGAGCGCAGCTGCATTTCACGCTCGGCGCGTGGCTGCCTTACTCTTCAATGGTGCCTTTGCGCAATGCTGCGCGAATCCTTCCTGGCCCTTACGCGATTCAACAGGTGAATATTCAAGGGCTTGCGACTCGTAGTCATGCTGCGCCAGTGGGCATTTATCGGGGTGCTGGCCGGCCAGAGGCGGCCATTCTGATGGAGACCCTTATTGAGCAGTCGGCGCGCCGCATCGGTATTGATCCGATGGAGTGCCGCAGAGCAAATCT
>JAGWXV010000198.1 GCA_018969705.1 Betaproteobacteria bacterium | reverse complement strand
TCGCCCCCCTGATTCTGAGACCACAGCCAGACCCGACGCTCTTGGACATACAGCATCGCGAAAACGCCCAGCGTGAGCAACAGACACCCTATGTAGACGGTGGTCTTGCCCGGTGAGCGCGTGACCTGAAACACGCTGGCCTTGACCTCTTGAAAATCATTGAGCGCCACCAGGAGCGGCGCATCAAAGAGCTGGGCGTCGCTTACCGCATTAAGGGCCAGCTGGGCAAACCGGATATTGTCTTCATTACGCTCAAGGGGCAGAAGGCCGTCTTTGGTGCGGGCCTGCTGCCAGAGCTCCCAGAAGGCGCCCGTCAGAAGCCGCAGCACGATCTCGGCAGCCCGCTCGCGCTCGGCCTCGGGCACTGTTTTTTCCAGCAGCTGCCCCAGCTGATTGATGCCCCCCTCTGCCACGGCCTCTAAGGCCTTCTGGGCGCTCTCGGCCAGCGTTACTGAAACATTTGCGGGCGCCGACTGGGCCGCGAACCGGCGTGAGGCTGCCGCCCGCATAGCGGGATCCGCCATCGCAGCCCGAAGCCGCATGAATTCATCAAGGGAGTCTTTGGCGTCGGCGGGAATTCGAAGATAACGAAACTGCTCATCCGGCGAGTTGCGCACGCCCGCCAGATAAACCCGCGCGCCCTCAAGCTCGATCGGCAGCATATAGGTATGAAACTCTTTCGCCTGACCACTGGCATCGCGAAGCTTGTAGTTAATCGACGGCCCAACATTGCGCAGCTGTTTGGATTTTTCGGAATTCAAGGCAGGCGATAACACAGTAGCAACATGCTTTTTAAACGGGTCTTCGGCCTCACGGTCGTTCGGCGGCTCGCCCATGTTCTCAACGTTAATCGGCTTAAATCCCGTGAGCTCCAACGAGAGATTGCTCTGGGAATTTTTCAGGCCAACGCTCTGCCCGACCGTCAGCTCCACCGGCAGACCGCTGCGTATCGGGCCCGCCATCGGGTACGCAGTCAGTTTGAGGTGAGAGCCGCCATCGTCGAAACTTGACTGATAAATCGCCACACCCCGGTGGATCAGGGGCTTATTGACTTCAATTGTGGCGGTCTTCTCTTGGCCCGTTTCTTTGTCTTTTAAGACCACATCACTTGCAAAAAGCTTGGGCATGCCGGTGGGGTAGTACTCAATACGAAACTGCTTGAGATGCAGTTCAAACGGCAGGTCTAAGAGCAGTGAGCCATTGCCCTGGGCCACGACCGCGACATCCGTAGTACCGCCCTCGGGAACCAGCGAATTGGCCCGGTAGCTGGGCGTATGCGCGGGCAGCCGTGCGCTGCCTGGAACTTCATTGCCTTGAAATTGATTCATCTGCAGCGGGGCTTTATCGGTCCACCAGGCCATGGTCCGAAGCGGCAATTCACTGTCCAGCAGGCCACCCAAAGAGATCACCACAATCGCGAGATGGGCCGAGATATAACCCAGCCGATTCGACGTGCCCTTGCGCGCAACGAGTAGGGGCAGCCGGCCGGCTGCGTGCGGCTCCACGGCGCGCAGACGATAACCACGTTCACGAAGGGCCGCTGAAAATTCCGCCAGCCGCTGCTCCGCCGATGGCGCCGTAAGCGCAACTGCCGCCCGATGCTTAAACGCAGGGAAGGTGGAATCGCGGACCTGGTCACGCCAAGAGCGGGCCTCTCGGAGCATCTTCGGCGTGTTGCGAATCAGGCACAGGCTCGTTGAGACCAGCATCAGGCCCATGATGACCA
>JAGWXV010000197.1 GCA_018969705.1 Betaproteobacteria bacterium | reverse complement strand
TACTTTAACTTTGCACTACAACCCGAGTGGCTGACAACGTCCAAAACCCAATTCAGGCGGCTGATGCCAACGCAGCGGTCGTCAATATCGGCGGTGGTGCCGCTGCGGCGGCTGCTCCAGGAGCGGCTTCGGCAAATTCTGCCCAAAAACCGCTTGGGACGGACCGCTCGCAGGCTTTGCAGGACCTCGTCAATCGGCTGAAAGCCTTGCCTATGGCGCAAAAGGCGATCCTGGGCGGTGGCGCGCTGTTTCTGCTCTTGGTTATTCTTTTCACCTCGTTTTCGGGGGCAAAAGACGACTATCGGATCCTCTTTTCAAATGTCGATGAAAAAGATTCAGCGGCAATCGTTGCCTCTTTACAACAAATGGGTGTTCCGTACAAGTTTACGGAGGGCGGCGGCGCCCTGATGGTGCCCACCAAGACTGTTCATGAGACGCGTCTGAAGCTAGCGGGCCAGGGCCTGCCGAAATCCGGTTTCGTGGGCTTTGAGCTTTTGGAAAACCAGCGTCTGGGCACCAGCCAGTTTGTCGAGCAGGTCAACTATCAGCGCGGCCTCGAAGGGGAGCTTGCTAAAAGTATCTCTGCGTTAACGCCAGTGAAAACTGCGCGCGTGCATTTGGCGGTGCCAAAACAATCAGCGTTTGTCCGCGAGCAGCAGCGGCCAACCGCGTCGGTGGTGCTCACGCTTCACCCTGGCCGATTCTTAGACAAGCAGCAGGCGCTTGCCATTACTCACTTGGTGGGATCTTCTGTGCCGCAGATGGGCCCGCAGGATGTCACGATTTTGGATTCCGAGGGCAGCCTGCTGTCTCCGAACCCTGATCGCGCCGAGGGGCTGAATCAATCGCAGCTGAAATACGTGCAAGAACTTGAGGCCGCGCTATCGAAACGTGTCTCCAGCATCCTGGAGCCGATTACAGGCAAGGGCAATGTGAAGGCCCAGGTCACTCTCGATATGGATTTCAATGAGCTGGCGCGCACCCAAGAGGCATTCGGTAAAAACACACCGCCAAGCCCCGGTGCAATTCGCAGCCAGCAAAGCATCAACCTTCAGGGCACAACGCCTTCTACAGGAGGCATTCCCGGAGCGCTCACCAATCAACCGCCGCCAAACGCCCAAGCCCCCATACAAAAAGGTGCTGCGGGGCCCGGTGCCAATCAAGCCAGAACGCTCAACGCTCCTGGCGACGGTGGTCAGGGCCAGACCTCGCGCAATGAGCTCACCACCAACTACGAAGTGGATCGCACGATTGAGTACTTAAAGCGCGCCAAGGGCGAGCTGCGTCGGGTGTCGGCCGCGGTGGTGGTGAATTACAAATCACAGACCGATTCGAAGTCTGGCGAAGTCAAGCAGTCCCCGTATCAGCCGGCTGAACTTCAGCAAATGATTGCGCTGGCTCGTGATGCAGTGGGCTTTCGTCAGGAGCGGGGCGACTCGGTGAGCGTGGCCAATATTCCGTTTACACCGGAGCCCGTGGAGCACATGCCGTTTTATAAGGATGCAGGCTTTATCGAGCTCGCAAAAGAGATCTCTAAGTTCGCCATCATCCTCGGTGCGCTGGCGATTTTCTTCTTTGTGGTCGTCAAGCCCATTCTCTTTCCGCCCCTGGTGGAAGTCACCGAAGAAGAGCAGAAGCTTGAGGATGAGATTGATGAGCGCATGAAGGCGGAGCTGGCGATGATGACCCCAGAGATCCGCGAGAAAAAACGCATGGAAATGGAGCTCATTCGCGA
>JAGWXV010000196.1 GCA_018969705.1 Betaproteobacteria bacterium | reverse complement strand
GTAAGCCCTTCGGGGAGCTGCCCCCGAATACGCTGTTTGAGCCGGTGCTCGCGGGCGCTGAATCGGTGAAGATGGTGCTGGAGGGTGGCGCGCTATCGAACAAAGCGACTCGTGAGGCCATCTGGCTCATGAATGGTAAAGGCAATGATCATGGCTCGCACATGGATGTACACGGCAAACATCCTGATCCGCTGTTTACATTTGAGCAGGGCTGCACGGTGCGATGTTTGATCGATAATAAAACCGCCTGGTTTCATCCCATGCATTTTCATGGCATCGTGTTTCGCGAACGGCTGCCCAATGGCCAGTGGGGCCCGTTTAAAGACTCAACGCTGGTCTGGCCGTTTAAGACCCAAGAGATCGCGTTTGTTGCGGAAAGCCCAGGCGATTGGATGATTCATTGCCATGTGGCTGAGCATCAACACTCTGGATTGATGGGCACGTTCCGTGTCGCAAGCCTCTGCCGCACACCGGCGGCGCCGAAGGCCTAAGTTATTTCAGCAGTAACACATCGATAGCCGCGCCCTCGGCCAGCGGCCCCGCATCGTGCGGCAGCACTGCAAGGCCATCGGCATCCACCAAGGACTTAATGCTGGCGGCACCCTGAGAGGCTGCGATCTCGGCGCGCCAGTCGCCTTGCGCATCGCGAGTGAGTTTGCAGCGAAGAAATTCAGTTCGGCCCGGTGTTTTTTTGGTGGCCCTCGCAAGCCGTGCGCGCACCGTGGGCTGTTTAACCGGAGTCGCACCACCGAGCCGCTGCAGGCATGGCCCAACAATGCCTTGAAAAGTCACAAAGGCAGCAACCGGATTTCCTGGCAGGCCAAAAAAAGGTGTCTGCTGACCGCTTTCATTGTGAATCCAGCCTGCGGCCAGTGGCCGGCCCGGTTTAATGGCCAGCTTCCAAAATGCAATTTCACCGAGTGATTGCATCACTGCCCGAGTGTGATCCGCTTCGCCAACACTGACGCCGCCTGAAGTAATCACTGCATCGGCAATCGATGCGGCATGCCGAAGATGGTGCCGCAAGCTATCCGCGTCATCGCGAACAATGCCCAGATCGATGGGGTTCGCACCGATCGCACGAATCAACTCCATGAGCAGGGGCCGATTTGCGTCGTAGATTGCACCCTCTGGCAGTGGGCCTCCAGGATCCGCAACCTCATCGCCTGTGGAAAGTACCGCCACCCGCAGTGACCGCATGACCTCCACTTGCGCAATCCCGATGGAGGCGAGCAGGGCGATTGCCTGCGCGCTAATGCGCGTGCCGGCGGCAAGTGCGACTGCACCGCCCGCAATGTCTTCCCCGGCCTGCCGGATATTGGCCATGGGCGAGATGCCCTCGGTGGAAAATTCAACTTGTTCACCAGATGTTGATTGGCTGACGCGCTCTTGGGGAATGACAGCGTCAAAGCCCTCCGGCACCCGGGCGCCGGTGAAGATACGAATGCAGCCTGCAGGGTCAGCGAAACCCTCCAAAGGCCGGCCTGCGAGTGACTTTCCAGTAACCCTCAGTGATAGGGGTTTATTCGTATCGGCTTTGTTCAGGTGACTCAGGGAAAACGCGAATCCGTCCATGGCAGAAAGCGGATGGGCAGGCACGTCTTTCGGGCTGCAAACATCACGCGCTAGAAAGCGACCCCCAGCTGCAGCAAGCGGGATTTGCTCTGCACTTACTGACTCACTGATCTGGCTGGAGATGGCCTGCAGGGCCATGTCAAGGGTCTGTGGAGCAAAGGCATCGGGCACGTCAATTCATCCAAAAAGGG
>JAGWXV010000195.1 GCA_018969705.1 Betaproteobacteria bacterium | reverse complement strand
GAGATTGGCGCGAAAAATCTCGAGACTCTGGTCTGCGCCGTGTTGGAGGCCACCCTGCTGTCTTCAAAGCAAAAAACGCCCCAGGATTTTCTGGCCATCGCACAGGCCCTGTCCGATCAAAGCATGCAGGCGTATCGCAGTCTGGTGTACGAGACAGAAGGATTTGAAGATTACTTTTTTGAGGCAACCCCCATCAGCGAGATTGCTGAACTCAACATCGGATCCAGGCCGGCCTCCAGGAAGGCCTCACGCAGCATCCATGACCTGCGGGCCATTCCTTGGGGATTTTCATGGGGCCAAAGCCGAGTCAATCTCCCTGGCTGGTATGGCTTTGGGTCTGCAGTTGCTCAGTTGCTTGAAGCAGCACCGAAAAAAAATGCCGCGCTACTTCAGCAAATGCATCGCGAGTGGCCGTTTTTCTCCACCCTTCTCTCCAATATGGATATGGTGATGGCCAAGGCCAATCTCGCCTTGGCCAGGCGCTATGCAGAGCTTGTCCATGATCGCAAGCGCGCCAAGGCGGTCATGGCCCGAATCGAGTCCGAGTGGATGCGCACTGAAAAGGCGCTTGAGACCATCACCGGTCAGCGGCATCGGCTTGCCTCCAGCCCCGAACTGGCCGCGCTGATCACTCAGCGGATTCCTTATCTTGATCCCTTAAACCACTTGCAGATTGAATTGATTCGCCGCTGGCGAGAGGGCCAGCAAGACCCACGCACCCAGATCGGTATTCATCTATCGATCAACGGAATCGCTGCGGCCCTTCGCAATACGGGCTAAAGCAGTAAAAAGCACCGCCAGCGCCACGGCCGCGCCCACCGCAATGGTGACATCGGCCATCACGGTGAGTACAAAGGTCAAGAGCAGCAGAATACGATCCTGCATCGCCAGTCGGCCCAGATGCGCAAACGCTCGCCACTCGCCCATATTCCAGGCCACAAACATCAAAATGCCCGCCAGCGTTGCCAGCGGCACGTGCTCGGCTAGGGGTGCAGCACCCAAAAGAATGGCGAGTAACACAGCGGCATGAATCATGCCGGCCATGGGGCTGCGTCCTCCTGCACGAATATTGGTCACCGTTCGGGCGACAGTGCCCGTTGCACAGAATCCACCCCAAAGTGGCGAGGCGATATTGGCAAGCCCTTGGGCCATGAGCTCCTGATTTGGGTCATGGCTGCTTTTGGTCATGGAATCGCCAACCCTAGCGCAGAGCAGCGATTCAACTGCCCCAAGAAACGCAATCGTCAGAATCTCGGGCAGTAAGCGTTGAATGATTTCGAGATTCATCTCGGGAATGCTGAAGGCGGGCATTCCCTGTGGAATGCCGCCAAAGACACTGCCGATGGTGGCGACTTGAAGATCAAACATCACCACCGCGAGGGTTCCCATCATCAGGGCGGCCAATGTTCCTGGCAGGCGCGATACCCAACGACCCCAGCGGGTCTGCTGTGCTGTGTAACTCTTTGGCCAGAGCACCACCATGCACAAGGCGCCAATCGCTAGCGCAAGTGCAGCCGGATTCCATGCCGGCAACGCGCCAAAGATCGCCTTTGTCTTTGCAAAAAACTCGGCGGGCACCTCTGCAATTGGCAGGCCGAAAAAATCTTTTACCTGCGATAAGCCGATGATCACCGCGATGCCATTGGTAAAGCCCACCACAATGGATTCTGGAATCCGCTGAATCCAGTCGCCGCAGCGCGCAATGCCAAGGCCAATCAATAAAAATCCTGCGCAGATCGTGGCGATCATCAAATTGGCCACGCCAT
>JAGWXV010000027.1 GCA_018969705.1 Betaproteobacteria bacterium | reverse complement strand
AACTCCCCCGCATTGACCCGCGAAGGCACAAGATAATCCCGCGCGCCTTCGGGCGTTGATTTCGTCAGCATCGGCGTCTCGACATCGATGAAGCCTTCGGCATCAAGAGTGCGGCGCACTTCCATTGCAACCCGGTAACGGAGCATAAGGTTTTTCTGCATTGCAGGCCGACGCAGATCGAGCACGCGATGGGTCAGTCTTGTCGTTTCCGAGAGGTTGTCGTCATCGAGCTGAAAAGGCGGTGTCACTGATGGATTCAGCACCGAAATCTCATGGCAGAGAATTTCAATCTCACCGCTTTTTAGATTTGGATTTGCAGTGCCGGCCGGCCGCGGACGAACCAGGCCCGTAATTTGAATACAAAATTCATTACGAAGCGTCTCGGCAGTTTTAAACATCGCGGGACGGTCCGGATCACAAACGACTTGGGCCAAGCCCTCACGATCGCGCAGGTCAATGAAAATAACGCCACCATGGTCCCGGCGTCGGTGGACCCAGCCGCATAGGGTCACCTGTTGTCCAAGCTGCTCTGTACAAACCGAGCCGGCGTATTGAGATCGCATAACGTTTCCTAAACGAGAGGTCGCCCGGCAGCGTCAACCCTACGGCTTTGGCCGCGCGGTGGGAAGTGGTGGCACTGTGCCCATGCTCACCACATACTTCAAGGCCGCATCAACACCAATCGAGAGCTCGATGACCTCGGCCCGAGGCATCATCAGAAAAAATCCTGATGTTGGATTTGGTGTGGTCGGAACATAAATCGAGACGCAATCCGCAGGCAGATGAGCTGCAACTTCTGCTGAGGGCGTGCCCGTGAGAAACCCGATGGTCCAGCTGCCATGTCGCGGATACTGGACCAACACCGCCTGACGAAAGGCCTGGCCATTGGGCGACAAAATCGTATCGCTCACCTGCTTGACCGAGGAATAAATTGAGCGCACGAGTGGGATTCGGCGCATCACGCCTTCCCAGACTTCCACCAGCTTCTGGCCAATCAAATTTGCGGCAAGAAATCCCGTAATCAGAATGAACAACACCACAACCAAAACACCGAATCCCGGCACATGGACGCCGAAGAGCACCTCGGAGCGCAGGGCAACCGGCAGAACGTTATCAAGGGCATCAAAGACCCAAGTAATCACCCAAATCGTGATGGCAATCGGCGTCCACAGCAGCAGGCCTGCAAGCAGATAGCGCTTAAAGTGCGACCGAACAATCTGCATAGGCACTTGCGTTAGGCTCCGGCGGCCGATGCCGGGGGCGCGGCCGACGATGGCGCTGTGGCAGATGATGTAGGGGCCGATGCCGATGCTGTGGCCGACGAGGTTGATGTGGGCTCAGCAGCTGCGGCGGGCGTTGCAGAAGTGGTCTCGCCCGCACCGCCGCTGGCCTCAGCGGCTGCTGCGGCCGGCTTTGCGGCATCCGATGGGGCCGATTTTTTTCCTGAGTCACGGAAGTCCGTGACATACCAGCCCGTGCCCTTCAGGGCAAAGCCGGCAGCGGTGAGCTGCTTCACTAGGCGGGGCTGGCCACACTCAGGGCAGTCCCGCAACGGAACGTCAGAAAGTTTTTGCAGGGCATCTTTCTGAAAGCCACAGTTTTCGCAACGGTAGGGATAAATGGGCATGGCGTTTCGCTGTGCTCAAAAAACGCGCGCCGCAAAGGCGGCGCGATCGGAGAAGAGATTTGATTTTACCCGACACCATCGGCCTTCGGGCACAACAGCGGGCCGCCCCGCCCCCAAATCGGGAGAGGATTCTGCTTAAAAAGGAATGTCGTCGTCCAGGTCGTCAAAACCTGGCGCCTTGGCTGCTGACTTCGCTGGCCGGGACGGCGCCGCGGCGGGCGCATCCGCGGACTCGCCGGCGGACTCCTCGCGGCGGCCACCCACAAATTCCAGCTCAGTTAAGCGCGCCCGCAGCGAAAATCCTTGGCCGCTGCCGTCTTTTTTTTCATAGGTCTCGATATGCGGCTCTGACAGCGTCACGAAGACCTGGGAGCCTTTTGACAGATAGGGCTGCAGACGCTCAACGCGGTCGCCCCACATCGTGGCATTGACCCACTGGGTGGGCCGGCGGCCATCATTGCCCTTGCGGCCATAATCAAAGGCCAATGAAATATCCATGACGGGCTTACCATCTGGGGTATAGCGTGCAACCGGATCATTGCCAACTCTTGCGACTCCAACCATCAACATAACTTTATCTCCTGATAAAACGCCCGGTAGTGGGACAGCCACAGCATGGACGAGAAGTCCGATCCTGGCGATCAGCCATTTGGCTAGGCTGCCCGGGGCCGGCGGGGGCCCAATTCTTTCAGTCCAAGAGAGATGATGCCCCAAACCAGGATCGCGGCAGCGCAGGCCCAGTAGACTGCAGCTGCGCCAAAGGCCTTGGCCAGCAGGCCGCCCAGCAGGCCGCCGGAGAAAAGCCCGAGAGATTGCGTGGTGTTGTAGACACCGAGGGCCAGCCCCCGATGCGAGGATGGCGCCACCCGTGAGACCCAGGAAGGCAGAAACGCCTCCAAGGCATTAAATGCGGTGAAAAATCCAAGCAGCAACAACGCCCAAGCCCATAACGAAGATGCCGCAAGGCCAAAGCCCGCGATCGATGCGCCCATCAATGCGATTGCATAGAGAAAGGCGGGCCGGCTACGGCCCGTCCGCTCGGACCAGAAAATTGGCATCAGCATGAGGCCAAAAGATGCCATCACCACGGGCAGGTAGAGCATCCAGTGATCATGCAGATCGAGACCCATCTGAATGAGGGCCAAAGGGACCACCACAAATATCGCGGTCTGAGTCATGTGAATCATGAAGATGCCCAGATTGAGCCGCATCAACTGGCCATCGCGCAGCACGATGCGCTGGATGTCGGAAAATGAAATCTCAGGGGTCTGCCGGCGGGCGGGCTCTGCCATTCGCATCACAGGAATCATCGCCATAACCACCAGCGCTGCAGTCAGCCAAAAGAGGCCGGACATTCCAAAGATCGCTGATAGCACAGGCGCCATCACCAAGGACAGCGCAAATGCAAGTCCAATGGTCGCGCCAATCATCGCCATCGCTCGCGTGCGAACCTCCTCACGCGTTGAGTCTGCCAAAAATGCAGTCACTGCAGCTGAGATCGCGCCGGCGCCCTGCAGGGCCCGGCCAACGGCCAGGCCATAAATGCTTGTGGCGAGCGCCGCGACAACACTTCCTAAGGCGAAGATCGCAAGGCCAAACAGAATCACGCGGCGTCGGCCATAGCGATCCGAGGCTGCGCCAAATGGGATCTGCAGAAGTGCCTGGGTCAGTCCATAGACGCCCGCAGCGATGCCGACCCAAACGGGATCATCTCCGCCCTGAAGTGCCTGAGACTCGGCGGCCAGCACGGGGAAGACAAGAAACAGGCCGAGCATCCGCAGGCCGTAAAGCATAGAGAGGGCTAGACAGGCCCGCCATTCTTGGCCGGTGAAACGAATCGTTGAGGCTGCTTGAGTCATAACCACGGGGTATAGTAGTCGATTGGCCTTTTGCTTTAAGTGCGCTGAGTCGCTCTGGCCCAATCACGCTGACCCCAATCCACACGCAAACCCTTTACGGCCTGGCTTATGCAATCGCTTTTCCCGCAATCAGTGCTTCGAGTGCGCGGCGCCCGGACCCATAACCTAAAAAATATTGATGCGGATTTGCCACGGCATCAGCTGATTGTCATCACCGGACTCTCCGGATCGGGAAAGTCCTCCCTGGCCTTTGACACGCTGTACGCCGAGGGTCAGCGGCGCTATGTGGAGTCCTTATCGGCCTACGCCCGACAGTTTCTGCAGCTGATGGAAAAACCCGATGTCGATCTCATTGAGGGCTTATCACCAGCGATCGCCATCGAACAGAAGGCCGCTAGTCACAACCCGCGTTCCACCGTTGGCACAGTGACGGAAATTCACGACTATCTCCGGCTACTGTTTGCACGGGCTGGGGTGGCCCACTGCCCCCAGCATCCGCATCATCGGCTAGAGTCTCAGACCGTTTCTCAGATGGTGGATCAGATCCTGGCCTGGCCAGAGCAGGCTCGGCTCACCATTCTTGCGCCGGTGCTTTCACAGCGTAAAGGAGAGCATGCCGAACTCATCAACAGCCTGCGGGCGCAGGGCTTTGTCCGGGTCCGGGTGCAGACTGAGCACCAGCCGCCGCTGTTGCGCGATATCGATCAGCTTATCGGGTTAAATAAAAACCAAAGACACTCAATCGATATCGTGATTGATCGGCTCAAAGTGAAGCCGGAAATCGCACAGCGTCTGGCTGAGTCTTTAGAGACTGCACTGCGGCTCGGCAACGGACGGGCCCTGGTCAGCTGCGAGACAGACGACAAAAGTCCGGCCTCGGCAGAATCCCATGCCCATGTCTTTTCGACCACCCTGTCTTGCCCGGAATGTGGATTTAGCCTGAAGGATCTCGAGCCCGGACTTTTTTCATTTAATAGTCCGGCCGGCGCCTGCGTGTCGTGCGACGGCATCGGCACTGTTGAGTTTTTTGATCCCAAACGGGTTGTTCAGTTTCCCAACTTAAGCCTTGCATCAGGTGCCATCAAAGGCTGGGATCGGCGCAACGCATTTTATTTTCAGCTACTGCAGAGCCTCTCGGATCATTACCAATTTGATCTCGAAACGCCGTTTGAGCAGCTGCCAGATCGCATTCAGTCAATGATTCTTCATGGCTCCGGCGATGAGGCGCTGCCCCTACGTTACCCGGGAGACCGTGGAGCGCTCATCACGCGACGGCATCCATTCGAGGGCATCCTGCCCAACCTAGAGCGCCGATGGCGAGAGACAGATGCTGCTGCGGTCAAGGAAGAACTCGGCCGCTATCGCAGCATCCAGGCCTGCCCGGCCTGCGCAGGATCGCGGCTTCGGCCGGAGGCCCGATTCGTCCGAGTTGGAGCGCCAGGCCATGACATTGATCTGCCGAGCTTAGCGGCTATGCCGCTGAAATCCGCACTGCAGCGACTCGAGCAGCTGCAGCTCTCGGGCATGCGGGCAGCGATTGGCGAAAAAATTCTTTCAGAAATTTCTCAACGCCTTGGATTTCTCATTAATGTCGGCCTGGACTATCTGACCCTGGATCGCTCGGCCGCTACGCTCTCCGGCGGCGAAGGCCAGCGCATCCGGCTGGCCAGCCAGATCGGTGCGGGCCTCTCCGGCGTGATGTATGTGCTCGATGAGCCCTCCATCGGATTGCATCAGCGTGATAACGACCGCCTGCTTTCGACCTTGCGAAAACTGCGTGATTTGGGCAATACCGTGATCGTTGTCGAGCATGATGAAGATGCCATTCGCACCGCCGACTTCATCATCGACATGGGGCCAGGTGCAGGCCAGCATGGTGGCGAAGTGGTCGCCATCGGTGGCCTGCAAGATATCCTGAGCGCGCCCCGCTCACTCACTGGCCAATACCTCAACGGCCAGCGCAGCATACCGATTCCAACACAGCGTCAGCGTCCAGGCGAGCGATGGCTGCGCGTGGTGGGCGCCCACGGTAATAATCTCAAGCAGGTTACGGCGGAGATCCCCTGCGGGCTGATGGTCTGCATTACCGGCGTATCCGGCTCCGGGAAATCCACCCTCATCAACGATACGCTCGTCGCTGCAGCAGCCAAAAAAATCAATGGCGCCCATCTCGAGCCCGCAGCCATGGAAGCCATTGAGGGCCTGGAGTTCTTCGATAAGGTCATCAGTGTGGACCAGAGCCCAATTGGACGAACACCGAGAAGCAATCCCGCCACTTATACGGGCCTCTTTACGCCAATCCGCGAGCTCTTCGCACAGACGCCCACTGCCCGCGAACGTGGCTATGACACAGGCCGCTTCTCTTTTAACGTTAAGGGTGGCCGATGTGAGGCCTGCCAGGGTGATGGCCTTGTCCGAGTTGAAATGCACTTCCTGCCGGATGTGTACGTGCCCTGCGATGTCTGCCATGGTCTGCGTTATAACCGTGAGACCCTCGATGTGCGATATCGCGGGAAAAATATTGCTGAAGTGCTCGGCCTGACGATAGATGAAGCAATGGAATTTTTCCGTGCGGTGCCGAATATCTCTCGACGGCTGCAGACACTGATTGATGTTGGGCTGGGCTATATCAAGCTGGGTCAGAGTGCCACGACGTTATCCGGCGGCGAGGCCCAACGGGTCAAGCTCTCGCAAGAACTCTCCAAACGCGATACCGGGAAAACACTCTATATCCTTGATGAGCCGACAACCGGACTGCATTTTCATGACATCGCTCTTCTGTTAAAAGTCCTGCAAACACTGCGAGATGGCGGCAACACCCTGATCATCATTGAGCATAATCTTGATGTCATTAAAACCGCAGACTGGATCATTGATCTTGGCCCCGAAGGCGGAGATGGTGGCGGACAGCTGGTGGTAGTCGGCACGCCAGAGGCGGTGGCCCAGTGTGCTGAGAGTCACACCGGACGCTATCTGGCCAATGTTCTAAAAGGTAATCACGGCGGCCAATAGTTTGAGTGGCTTGTTGGGGCCATCGTAAGAAACCACCAGCATCTCCCCCATCGCCACATACTGGCCGGTCAGGCCAGTCACCGTAACCTGATGCGTGACCCAGACTTCAAAGCCTGATGCTGCAGGCCGCTGCGCCAAAGTGCGGGCTGCCTGAAAGGCCTGCTGCAGCTGACGCTCACGATCGCCTTGTCCCTGAAAAAATGAGTTCAATGCGGCCCAGGGCTCAATCGGGATCTCGGGCCCTCGGCCCATCGAACGAAACGCCTCACTGGCGGTCTCCAGGCATCGGCACCACTGACTGGATCGGACGCGATCTGGCCGAAGGCCACGCTCTAAAAACCATCGGCCAATCGCTCGGGATTGTTCACGTCCCTGTGGTGAGAGGTTGCGCTGGGTGCTGCAATCACCAAGCTGAAAGTTAGGCGGATCTCCGACACCCGGAACCGTCAAAGCATGACGAATCAACGCAAGGCCGCCGGATTGCAGAGCTGCGATCGCCTGCCGATCCTGACTGAAGGCTGGACTCATCAGTCCGACCAAGGGGGCTGCGGCAAGCCCCGCCAACACCTGCCGGCGCTCCCGGCGCTGACGTTCTACATGACTGGCCACCGCAGTGGCGGTCGTGATGGGTTCGGACTCTGAATCAGCCAAAGAGATCATCAAGCTTTTTTTGCGCTGTCTCAGCATCCGCATGCGACTTACCCCGGGCCTGGGGATATTCCTCGGCGATGCGATCTTCCCAATAGGTTGTGGGGTTGGGAGCGTTGCACAGGCGCCGATAGACCTCGCTGGGGACTGACTGATAGCGGCGCAGACTGCCATCTTGAAAATGCAAGACGAGCTGCCGATCGCGAGGTTCATAGTCAGCGCGCTGAATTCGTCCGATGGTGAAGGTTTTAGTGTCCATGCCCGCAATGGTAAGAAA
The DNA here is from genome assembly GCA_018969705.1 of Betaproteobacteria bacterium. Lineage (GTDB taxonomy): Bacteria > Pseudomonadota > Gammaproteobacteria > Burkholderiales > Burkholderiaceae_A > Lacustribacter. The sequence goes on along the minus strand of JAGWXV010000027.1, from coordinate 3,831 downwards.
AGTGTTTTATAGCGCAACCGTGGGCAGACAGCGCATGGCTTTACGCAAAATTTTATAGATATCCAGATCGAACTCAGGCCGGCCATTTGCAAGCAGGCTATGGATTTCGTCTTCTCGACTGGCTGAGCCGAGATAGCACCAGGCATCCACCACATGCACAACCAAATCCTCACGCAGACCAATCGGACCCCGATGCGGCCAGGCTGGCAGGCGCAGCTTCGACAGCGCCATGAGCAGTCGCGCATGATGCAACGCTAAACGCTCGCGGCCGATACAGCCACCGCGGCAGGTCTTTAGCTGAAAGCCGAAGCACGCTGCGCCGGGCGCGGCCTTCTCGAGCCCCAGCAAGACCTTGCAGAGACTTTCTTTGCGTGCAATCTCGGTGAGCATCTCCACAGCATCGCGCTGGCTGCGAAAAATCCCATACAAATCCGGCTGGGCCCCGAGATTTAAATCTCTGGCCCAGACCAGCTCCGCCTGCGCGGCGTTGGGGCCATCCGGCACGGGCTCCAGCTGGGGCGCAACGCGCCATGAACAGAGTTCTTTATTGCGCCTAAGGCGCTGGTTATGGGTCGGCAATAATTTTTTAACGAGCGATGACTCCAGCAGCAATGCAGCAATCTCACCGCCAGTCTCGATCCAATCAACACGCCGCACCTGCATCGATAGGCTCATCTCCTTGCCACGCGCATGATCCGATGCGAAATGCGAGAGGACCCGTTTGCGCAGATGATTTGACTTGCCGACATAAAGTGGCAGGTTGTTCTCGCCATAAAAGATATACACCCCATGGCCCTCGGGAATTCTCTCGGGAAGATCGGGGTCAAGCTGCGCCGGCAAGGCAGGCCGGGCAGTCAACGTTGCGATCGTCTGCTGCAACACCTCTGCCGAAAATAACGGCCAGAGCTTTTCCCAGAATTGAAAAATCAGATCGGCATCAGCCAAGGCGCGATGCCGGCCCGAAGGAACTAGTCCATGCCGCTCAATCAATGCATCAAGGTTGTGCCGTGGCGCATCGGGAAACAAGGCCTGAGAAAGTTTCACTGTGCACAAGACACGGGCCCGAAAATCGATGCCACATCGCTTGAATTCGTTTTTCAAAAAACCGTAATCGAAGCGGGCATTGTGTGCGATAAAGAGCTTTCCCGACAGCCGATCAATCAGATCTCCAGCAACTGCTTCAAAACTGGGCGCATCCGCCACCATCTCATCGGTAATGCCGGTAAGCCGCGCAATGAAATCAGGAATCCGGGCCTGAGGATGAATCAGCTGATTAAATCGCTCCACGCCACGGGCTGAGACATGCACGATGCCGATCTCGGTAATGCGGTCCCGAGTCGCGGTCGCCCCGGTCGTCTCCAGATCGACAAACACCATCTCTGGAATGCCCGGAAGGATCATGCCAATGCCGCGAGCCGCTCCAGGGCCCGCGACAGGGTCTCCTCTTTTTTGGCAAAACAAAACCGAATGGTTTTATTTTCGACGGGATCCTGATGAAACGCCGACATGGGAATCGCCGCTACCCCAATCTCGGTGGTCAGCCACTTACAAAAATCAAGCTCTGAGTGCGTAGAGATGGCTGAATAATCCGCAAGCTGAAAAAAAGTTCCCTCGCAGGGATAGAGCCGAAACGGGGTCTTTGCAAGGCCCTGGCGAAAAAAATCCCGCTTTCGCTGATAAAACTGCGGCAGCGTTAGGTAGCGTTCGGCATTCTGCATATAGGCCGACAGGCCGACCTGCATGACGCTATTGGTCACAAAGACATTGAACTGATGGACTTTGCGAAACTCGGCCATGATCTCCCGCGGGGCGACGACCGAGCCCACCTTCCAGCCAGTCACATGAAAGGTCTTACCAAACGATGACACCACAATGGCCCGCTCAGCCAGAGCCGGATATGCACTAACACTGCGATGCGGCTCGCCATCAAAAATCATGTGCTCATAAACTTCATCCGAAATCACCAGCAGGTTATGCCGTAGCACGATGGACTCAAGAATTCGCAGCTCTGCCTCGCGGAGAATCATTCCCGATGGGTTATGCGGAGAGTTCACCATGATGGCCCGGGTCTTGGGCGAAACGGCCGATGCGACGCGGTCCCAGTCCACACGGTAGGCCGATGTCATCGGTACGCGAATCGCCTGCGCTCCGGCCAATTCAATGCTGGGAATGTAGCTGTCGTACACCGGCTCAAGAACAATGACCTCATCGCCCGGATGTACCAGCGCCAAGATCGCAGTCATTAGGGCCTGGGTCGCCCCGGCGGTGATCATGACCTCGGTCTCGGGATCGTAACGGCGTCCATACAACAGGCTAATTTTTTCTGCGACCGCCTCACGTAAGGCAGCAACACCATTGAGCGGTGCATATTGATTATGGCCAGACCGCATGGCCGCATTCACCGCATCCAAGAGCTCCGGATCGGGCTCGAAGTCGGGAAAGCCCTGGCCGAGATTGACGGCGCTACTGCGATTGGCAAGGGCGGACATCACCGTAAAAATGGTGGTGCCCACGTTCGGCAGGCGTGATCTCATGGCTTCTCTCGGCACAGCAAACTTAGCGGTTCTGCTCTGCGTGCATTTATCGCGGCAGTGCCGATGCGCCCATCAAAAATTCGTCTACCGCCCGGGCCGCCTGGCGGCCCTCTCGGATCGCCCAGACCACCAGTGACTGGCCGCGACGCATGTCTCCAGCGGCAAACACTTTCTTAACGTTTGTGGCGTAGCAACGGTCGCCCTCAGTGCTGGCCCGCGCATTACCACGTGCGTCCTTATCGACACCAAATGCCTCAACAATGGATCCGATCGGCGAAACGAAACCCATGGCCAACAACACCAAATCGGCCTTCAAGATCTGCTCTGAGCCGGCGACCTCCACCATCTTGCCGTCTTTCCATTCGACCCGCACACTCTTTAAAGCGGTAACCTGTCCGTTTTCACCCATGAACTCTTTGGTCGCGATCGCAAACTCCCGATCACAACCTTCCTCATGGCTCGAGGATGTCCGCAGCTTAATCGGCCAATACGGCCAAGTCAGGGCCTTGTTCTCATGCTCGGGCGGCTGTGGCATGAGCTCAAACTGGGTCACGCTTGCTGCGCCATGACGATTCGACGTGCCCACACAATCCGAGCCGGTATCGCCACCACCAATGACGATGACATGCTTTCCGTCAGCACGAATCTGACCCTCAAGTGGATCACCCGCATTCACTTTGTTTTGCTGCGGCAAAAACTCCATCGCGAAATGAATGCCACGCAGCTCACGGCCCGGCGCGGGGAGATCCCGCGGCTGCTCGGCGCCACCGGTCAGCAGCACCGCATCAAATTCGGCCATCAGCTCCTTCGGGCTGATCGAAGTCTTCGCCCAGTTGGTGACCTTGGCCTCAGCCGGGAGGGCCGCCACCAGCACTCCGGTTTTAAAAATAACGCCCTCGGCCTGCATCTGCTCTACGCGGCGATCAATGTGAATCTTTTCCATCTTGAAATCAGGAATGCCATAGCGCAGCAGCCCACCGATGCGGTCATTTTTTTCAAAGACGGTCACCGTGTGTCCGGCCCGCGCAAGCTGCTGGGCCGCCGCAAGTCCCGCCGGACCGGAACCGACGACCGCAACGGTCTTGCCGGTTTTTGTAGCGGCTGGCTGTGGCACGACCCAGCCCTCGGCCCACCCACGATCAATGATGGCGTGCTCAATGGACTTAATGCCAACCGGATCATCATTGACGTTGAGGGTACAGGCAGCCTCGCAGGGCGCAGGACAAATGCGGCCCGTGAACTCAGGAAAGTTATTGGTCGAATGCAGCGTCTCCAAGGCATGCTTCCAATCCTGCCG
>JAGWXV010000194.1 GCA_018969705.1 Betaproteobacteria bacterium | reverse complement strand
AGCCAGCGGGTGATGGATCCACGGCATGTCTTTATTGCCGACAGCATGATGCAAGAGGTCGTACGATCAGGAACGGCGATGCGGGCCCTATCTCTGGGCCGCGGAGATTTAGCAGGAAAAACGGGCACCACCAATGACTCGATGGATGCCTGGTTCGCAGGCTATAACGCCAGTATGGTGGGAGTGGCCTGGGTGGGTTTCGATCAGCCAAGAAAATTGGGCGACCGCGAGACCGGCGGCGGCCTCGCGCTGCCCATCTGGATGGAGTTCGCCAAAGTCGCGCTTGCCAAAACACCCGCCAGCGGCCGCGCGATGCCCAATGGCGTACTGAATATCGGAGGCGAGTTCTACACCCAAGAAAGCCGGCCGGGCGTGGGCGTGGCCAGTGTCGGCTTGAGATAAAGCCTTTTAATCGGTGTCGGCCAGCCGCCGGCCGGCCTCTAGACTCGCCTGTTCCATAAAGACCTTCCAAAAATCAGATCCGGAGCGTGTGTCGACCCAGGCGCCCTCTCGCCATCCAAAATGAAATGCGCCACGCGGCGAAGCAAGCCAAATCTGCTGCATCGGGGTCTGCAAATTCAAAACCAGCTTTCGGCCGGAGGGAAACTCAAGCTCCAGGACGGGTCCATGACGGCCTGATTCAATTTCAGTGTCATCGTCCTGTGACCATGTATCCGCCCTACGTTCGATGGCATCCAAGACCTTGGTGGCCTGATCCAGAAATTCAGTTTCGGTCATACTTCTCTTCCATGAATAGAATGCGCACCTTCGGCTATCGGCTCGCGCCATTGATGGCGATGATTTTAGTCGGCTGCGGCCAAAAGGGGCCGCTGTCCCTGCCCAAGCCCCAGTTCCCTGCGCCTGCAGCGGCCAACGCGGCCGACCCTGCGTCATCCAGTCCAGCCACCAACGTGTCAACGCAGCCGCCAAAACAATGAACGCTACTGCCTCGTCCTCTGGCCCTCTTGCCGGGACGCGCTTTCATCGCAATTCAGCCGGCGTACTGTGCTGCGAGGGCCGGCCGCTGACCGAGATTGCTCAGAACTTTGGCACGCCCTGTTATGTCTATTCCGAGCGGACAGTGCTTGAGGCCTATCAGCAATTCGCGGCGGCTGCCACAGAAAAAAATGCGCTCATTTGTTATGCGCTGAAAGCAAATTCCAATCTCGCTCTAATTGCATTGCTGGCCGCCCAGGGTGCGGGATTTGACATTGTCTCGGCAGGCGAACTCCAACGGGTACTTGCGGCAGGAGGACAGCCCGATCGAATCGTGTTTTCTGGGGTTGGGAAAACCAAAACTGAGATTGCGGCCGCTTTGGCTGCCAACATCAAATGCATCAACATTGAATCAGAGGCAGAGCTGCATCGGGTTGCAGAGGTGGCAGCGGAGCTCAAGCAGGTGGCGCCGATCTCACTGCGTGTCAATCCGGATATCGATGCGAAGACCCATCCTTACATCTCAACGGGCCTAAAAGAAAATAAGTTTGGTATTTCTATGAATCAGGCCGAGGCGGTCTATCTGCAAGCCAAGGCAATGCCCTCTGTGCTGATCGCAGGTATTGACTGCCATATCGGCTCTCAAATCACGAGCCTGTCGCCCTTTCTCGAAGCGGTGGATCGGGTGCTTGCGCTTACCGATCGACTCAGCGCTGCAGGCATTGAGATTCAACATCTCGATCTCGGTGGCGGCCTGGGCATCTGCTATGACAATGAGACACCGCCCACGCCTGCGGCACTTCTGTCAGCGGTTTTCGATCGGCTGCAGCAATGGCAGCAGACACGCCGCAGTCCTCGGCC
>JAGWXV010000193.1 GCA_018969705.1 Betaproteobacteria bacterium | reverse complement strand
GGGTGAGGCTCAGTCATGACAAAGGCCGAGCGCACACGGCCATCGACAATCGGATCCAGCCATTTGTCTTGCTGGGCCTGGGTGGCGACTTTGGAAAGTACAGTCATATTGCCGTCATCGGGCGCGGCACAGTTAAAACACACCGGCCCGAAAATTGAAAGGTTCATGCGCTCATAGAGCAACGCTTGGCCAACTGGCGTTAAGCCCAGCCCGCCCCGGGATTTGGGCATCTGCGGCGAAAACAGCCCCAACGCCTTTACCTCTTGGCGCAGGGTCTGCAATAAATCCTCACGCACATTCTCATGGGCATCAAAGCTGGAGTGATCTTGCTCAAGGGGAATTAACCGGTCCTGCACAAAGTCATCCACTTTGCGCATCAGCAGCTGATGTTCGGTGGAGAGATTAAAGTCCATGAGTCACTCGCCGTGTAATGTTCTATAGCCCTGCACTCATACCGCCATCCACTAAGAGCACAGAGCCGGTCATATAAGTGTTACTCGGATCCAAAAGGCACAGTAGCGGCGCATTGAGCTCACTTAAATCGGCTGATCGGCCCAGCGGAATTTTTCGCAGCAGCGCCTCGCCTGCGGGCCCGTTTAAGACCTCGGCATTTAAGGCGGTACGGACATAGCCCGGGGCAAGGGCATTTACCCGAATACTGTCTTTGACCAATTCGATAGCAGCTGAACGCGTCATCTGAATCACGGCGGCCTTGGTTGCAGAATAAATCGCAGCCCTTTTCAGTGGCCGAAACCCCAGCACCGAAGCGATGTTGACAATCACGCCGCCACCCGCTGCCTTCAAATGAGGCACGATCTCTCGGGTCATGGTGGTGATTCCGGAGATATTCGTGAGCAGGGTCTTTTGCTCATCTTCTGGGCTGGTCTCATGCAAAGTCGCAGTCACCGCCACGCCAGCGTTATTGATTAAGCCATAAATCGTTTCTTTGGATCCCGGCTTACCTAAGGCTTCATTCAAGGCCTGGTTTACCGATGCGGAATCCGTGATATCTGCCTGGATCGCCAGGTCAACACTGCCTGCCGCAAGCGGGCGCCTGGCAAGACCAATCACGCGGGCGCCTTGGGCTTTCAATACGCTGCAGAAATGCTCCCCCAGGCCACTGGAGGCGCCCGTGACCAAGATTGTTTTGCCTGCCAGGAGGGGCTGATTCGGACGGATGGTCATCGTGGGGCCGAGTGCTGAAAGTGATTGCGCAGTTCGAATTTCTGAATCTTACCGGTGGCGGTTTTGGGAAGCTCTTGAAAGATGATGGTCTTTGGGACCTTAAATCCCGCCAGTAAGCCGCGGCAGTGGGCAATGATGTCGTCGTCTGTGGCAGCTGCCCCTGGTTTGAGTTCAATAAAAGCGCAGGGGGTTTCGCCCCAGCGCTCATCGGGCTTGGCCACCACGGCAGCCGCCAGCACGGCCGGATGCCGATACAGGGCATCCTCTACTTCGATTGACGAGATGTTCTCTCCGCCCGAAATAATGATGTCTTTGCTGCGGTCTTTAATTTTCATATAGCCATCGGGGTAGACCACCGCAAGATCGCCCGAGTGAAACCAGCCGCCCTTGAGTGCGGCCGCAGTGGCCTCGGGATTTTTAAGATAGCCTCGCATCACCACATTGCCCCGGATCATGATTTCACCAATCGTTTCGCCATCGGCGGGCACCGGCTGCATGCTCTCGGGGTCCAGTACGGCCACTGCCTGCTCCAGCTGTTTGCAGATCCCTTGCCGAGAGTTGAGTTCTGCTCTGGCTTCCAGTGAAAGGCCTGCCCACTCATCCTGCTGCACGCTGATTAACACGGGGCCATAG
>JAGWXV010000192.1 GCA_018969705.1 Betaproteobacteria bacterium | reverse complement strand
CTGAGGAAGAAGTCCAAGAAGAAAAACCAATATCCATTGCCCAGGCCTTAAAAGAGGGGGTCCGCTCTGCGACCTCAGCGGCCGCAACATCAATCGATGATCTGGACGGCGCTTCGAAGTCTGCAGTGGTGTTACTCGCCGTTGGCCCTGAGGCAGCTGCCGATGTGCTGCGACTGCTTTCACCATTTGAGGTTCAAAAGCTCTCCTCTAAAATGGCGGTGGTGCGCGCCCTGCCGCGTGAGCTGGTGATCGAAGTATTGCGGCAGTTCAAAGACGCAACAGCGAATAACGCCCAGGTGGCATTCGATACCGACTCATTTATGCAGAACATGCTGCATAAGGCGCTTGGCTCCGAAGGCGCCTCCGACCTGTTGGGTAAGCTCGAATCAGCCATCGACATGTCGGGTGTCGAGGCCTTAAAGCGCATGGAGCCGGATGTGCTCTATGAGATGATTAAAAACGAGCATCCGCAGATTATTGCGACTGTGATGGTCTTTCTTGAGCCCCAGCATGCTGCGGCCACGGCGAAACTCTTTCCCGATGACATTCGGGATGAGCTCATGCTTCGCGTGGCGTTGCTGCAAAAGGTTCAGCCTGCGGCGCTCAAAGAACTTAACGAGGTCATGTCACGCGCCATGGAAGGCACCAGCGATACACGCAGAAGTACAGTGGGCGGTGTGATGCCGACTGCCGAGATCTTGAACTTCATGTCCGGCGGTATGGATAAGGCCGCTCTTGCCAAGATTGGCGAGCACGATGCCGAACTCGCTCAGTTGATTTTGGAGCAGATGTTTACCTTTGAAGACTTGGTGGATATTGATGATCGCTCGTTGCAGACTCTGCTTTTAGATGTGCCCCAAGACATGCTGGTGGTCGCGCTTAAAGGCGCAAGCCCGCGATTGAAAGAAAAACTCTTAAAGAACATGGCCCGCCGCGCCGCCGAGGGCGTGAAAGAGGACTTAGAGACCCGTGGACCAATGAAGATTCAGGATGTGGAGGATCAGCAAAAAGCAGTGCTGGTCATTGCCCGTGCGCTCTCCGATGAGGGCCGCATCAACATGGAACGCGGTAAGGCTGCTGATCAGTTCGTCTGATCCTAAGTCATGACGTACTCACTCGACTCGGTCTATAAGGCTGCCGAAGAAACCCGAGCGCGCAGGGCGGCAGAAGAGGCTGAGCTCGAAAAAGAGCTGACCGCATCGTTGCGGGTCTGGAAGCCGCCGTCATTTGATCCGCGCCCACCGACGGAAATCCCGCGTGCACCGCTGCCCACCGTTGACGAGGTGGAGGCCATTCGTGCTGAGGCAGCCCGTCTGGGTATGGAGGCGGGGCACGCCACGGGCTATGCAGAGGGCAAGCAAGAAGGTTTTGCCGCTGGCCACCTGGAGGGCATGCAAAAGGGCCACGAAGAGGGCTACGCGGCAGGCTATGACCAATCCAAGGCAGAGATTGAACGACTGACGGTAGCGCTTAATGCACTGCTTGAGGCCATCAATGAACTTCCCCAGGCAATGGGTGAGCCCATGGTGGAGCTGGCGTATCAAATCGGCGAGCGCCTCTCCGGTAAAGAGGGCATGGAGCGCACCCCTTTCGTGACGGCAGTCCAAGAGGCATTGATGCGACTGCCCAAGCCGGGTGAAAAATTGTTTTTCCGCATTCGGGCCGAAGAGGCTGAGTCATGGAAAAAAGCGGTTGAAGATCCCGGCCTGCCGTTTAAGTGTACGGTGGTCATTGATGAAAATGTTCCCGAAGGGCATGCCTATGTCGAGGCCCAGGGAATGCGCTTAAATGTCGGGGAGCAGGCCCGCCGTGCCTTAGTGC
>JAGWXV010000191.1 GCA_018969705.1 Betaproteobacteria bacterium | reverse complement strand
TTGGGAGTCGGCATAACTGGTCAGGTCGGGAACGAAGCAGCCAAGGCTGAATTTCTCAAGTGCCGGGGGTCCGGCTCGCCCCCTTTGACGCACACTGATGAATGACTAACGCCCTGTTTTCCTCTGAAGATTTGCCGCAGCCTGCGGCTGCTGGGCTGCAATCGCCATCGGCAGTGCTGGCCCGTAAGTGGCGGCCGAAATCGTTTTCGCAGGTGGTGGGCCAGGACCATGTGGTCAAGGCCCTTGCCCATGCGCTCAATGCCCAGCGTCTGCATCATGCCTATCTACTGACGGGTACCCGCGGGACTGGCAAGACCACTCTGGCCCGGATTATTGCCAAGGCATTGAATTGCGAGTCCGGCGTGAGCGCAAATCCCTGTGGGGTCTGCAGCGCCTGCAGTCAGATCGATGGCGGCCGTTTTGTGGATTACATCGAGATTGATGCCGCCTCCAATCGCGGGGTGGGTGAGATTCAGCAATTACTCGAGCAGGCCCAGTTCGCACCGACCGCGGGCCGCTTTAAGGTTTACGTGATCGATGAAGTCCACATGCTGTCGAATCACGCCTTTAATGCGATGCTCAAGACCCTGGAAGAGCCGCCACCGGATGTAAAGTTTTTGCTGGCAACGACTGATCCGCAAAAGATTCCCGTTACCGTGCTCTCGCGTTGCCTGCAGTTCAATCTTAAAAATGTACCGCCCGAGCTTTTGCAGCAGCATCTGGCCTGGGTCTTAAACGAAGAAAAAATCAGCGCCGAGCCCCAGGCCCTGACCTGGCTTTCTGTGGCGGCCCAGGGCAGCGTGCGGGACGGGCTGTCGCTGACGGATCAGGCAATTGCCTATGGGGGCGGACAAATCACAGAGCCTGCCGTCCGGGCCATGCTCGGGTTGGTCCAGCGTGAGCTGTTGGGCCGCTTCATGCATGACATCGTCCGCAATGATCCGCAGGCCGCATTTGCAACTCTTGAAGAATTACAAACCTCAGGCGCATCCGCGGATGCATTGCTTGCTGACATGGCCCGATGTTTTCATCAGGCCAGCGCCCTTGCAACCTTAAAGATTGAATCTCGCGATGATCCCAGTGGGGCGATCGAGGCACTCGCCCAGCATCAGTCTCCTGAGACCCTGCAGCTCAATTATCAGATCGTGACACTGGGCAGAAGAGATCTGCGGCTTGCGCCTGATGAACGCACCGGATTGGAGATGACACTGCTGCGGCTCTTTGCATTTCAGCCCGCCGCGATAGCGCCCTCCGTAGCGCCAGCATCTCCCCCGCGGAGCGCACCACGCCCGCAGGCGATCGCGGCGGTAGTGGCCGCCCCGCGGACGATGGCGGCGCCCTCACAAAGTCGGGCGGTGCCCGCAACTGCAGCTGCAGCACTGCCGGCAGCGTCACTGACTGCGCAGCAGTGGCCTGCGGTTTCGCGTTCGCTTGCGGTCTCGGGCCTGGCGCGGCAATTTGTTCAGCAGGCAAAACTCGTTGCATTCGAGGACCTCGGCCGTAGCGTGCGGCTGCAGTTTCGGGTGGCGATTCCTGCGCTCACTGAGTCTTCGACGGTCAGCAAAGCGCAGGAGGCACTGGCGACGCACTTCGGCAAGCCTTGCAAAATTGATGTCGAACTCGGCGAGGCTGAGACACTGACCGCGGCGGCCGAGGATGCAGACGCGGCCGCCCAGGCCCAGGCCCAGGCAGAGGCCCAGATCCATGCCGACCCGATGGTGCAATCAATCCTGAATGATTTTGGCGGCAAGATTGTGCCGGGTTCCATTCGCTCAACCAGAAAAGGAAGTCCAGGATGATGAAAGGTCAGATTGCGGGACTGATGCGTCAGGC
>JAGWXV010000190.1 GCA_018969705.1 Betaproteobacteria bacterium | reverse complement strand
GGCTGGCCTTCTGCCGCTGGGCCTTGCAACAGTTGTGCGATGAATTCGAATTCACCCAAATTAGCCATGGGGTCGCACAGCCGCCGCTAGCTTATCGAGCACACCGTTGATGTACTTATGCCCATCGGTGCCGCCAAACGATTTGCTCAGCTCAATGGCCTCGTTGATGACAACACGAAACGGTACTTCCGGCGCATGCAAGAGCTCGTAAGTTGCTAAGAGCAAGATGGCATGTTCCACCGGGGAGAGCTCCGCTAAGGGCCGATCACACTGCGATGAAAACGTTTCACGCAAGGCAGCACTCTCGCGAATAGTCCCATGCAACAGGCGATCAAAATATTCCTGATCGCATCGGCTAAATGCCTGCTGTTCACGCAAAAAAGCATCAATCGCACCGGCATCTTCGCCGGAGACCAGCCACTGATAAAGGCCCTGAACTGTCAGACTGCGCGAGGCCCTGCGGGCACCCCGGGCAGTTGAATCGGGCCGGCTAGTCGTCATCACCGCTGAGTTGATCGTCAATCGCAAACAAGAGATTGGCCATCTCAACAGCTGCCTGCGCGCAGTCGCGGCCTTTTTCATCGGCCCGGGCCATGGCCTGAGCATCGTCCTCGGTGGTCAGAATCCCATTGGCAATTGGGATATGAAACTCAAGGGCAACCCGCGCAATGCCCGCAGCTGATTCATTGGAGACGACCTCGAAATGGTAGGTCTCACCACGAATCACCGCCCCCAAGGCAATCAAGGCATCGAATCGGCCAGTCTCTGCAAGCTGCGATAAGGTCAATGGAATCTCAAGCGCACCTGGCACCGTGGCAAGAAATGTATCGTTTGGATCCACGCCCAGCCGGGCCAGCTCCTTAAGGCACGATGCCCGTAAGGCCTGGCCCACGGTTTCATTGAATCTTGCCTGCACGATCGCGATTCGAAGACCTTCACCATCGAGGTCCACCTTGATTTCATTCATGGGCTTCTCCGCCAAGATAACCGGTCACTTCCAAACCAAAACCCATCATGCTCGGCATTTTTCTCGGCTGCGATAACACCCGCATTTTTCCGACGCCGATATCCCGCAAAATCGCCGCACCCAGTCCGTAATTGCGCAGCTGGGCGCTCTGGCCTGCAGCTACCGACTTCACCGGGCCGGCAGCAGGCGAACCCGATGCCATGGCTTTTTCCAGCAAAGCCTCGGCAGAAATCGCGCAATTCAACAATACAACCACGCCCTCGCCATGACGCTGAATAGCCTGCAAGGCCTGCGCCAGACTCCAGCTGTGTGAGGTGGGGCCCGTGTCCAGCGCATCCATCACCGTGAATGGCTCATGGACCCGAACCAGACATTCACGATCATGCACTGGCGTGCCCAGCACGAGGGCCAGATGAGGCTGTCGGGCCGCACGGTCCTGATAGACCACCAAACGAAACGGCCCATGGGCCGTTTGAATCTCCCGCTCGGACAGCCGCGAGACCAGACTCTCGTGGGCACTGCGATATTTAATGAGATCGGCAATCGTGCCGATTTTTAATCCATGGGTCTTGGCAAACGCAACCAGATCCGGAAGCCGGGCCATTTCGCCATCGTCTTTCAAAATTTCACAAATCACCGCCGCAGGCTCAAAGCCTGCCAAGGCCGCTAGATCACAGCCGGCCTCGGTATGGCCCGCCCGTGCCAAGACACCGCCGGATTGGGCCATCAAGGGAAAAATATGGCCGGGCTGCACAAGATCCTGTGGCCGGGCGTCTGCGGCCACCGCCGCTGCAATCGTGGTCGCACGATCTGCTGCGCTGATGCCGGTGGTCACGCCACTTGCAGCCTCAATCGAGACCGTGAATGC
>JAGWXV010000026.1 GCA_018969705.1 Betaproteobacteria bacterium | reverse complement strand
GAATGGCTGATGCCAAAAAAGTAAAGGCTGTTGCTTCCAAGCAGCCGACCCGTCGTAAGTTTCTTGCCGGTGCAGGTGCTGCCGGTGCTGGCGCGCTTGCATTCCCGATGATTGCAAAGTCGCAGTCGGTAACCAACTTCCGCTTCCAGTCGACCTGGCCCGCGAAAGATATCTTCCACGAGTACGCCAACGACTTCGCCAAAAAAGTCAACGACATGACCGGCGGCGAGCTGCGTATCGAAGTGCTGCCCGCAGGCTCAGTGGTCCCGGCCTTTGGCCTGCTTGATGCGGTTTCCAAGGGCACGCTGGATGGTGGCCACGGCGTGGTGGTCTACCACTACGGCAAGAACCCCTCGCTGGCACTCTGGGGATCGGGCCCATCCTTCGGTATGGACGCCAACATGCTGCTGTCTTGGCACAAATATGGTGGCGGCGCCGCACTGCTCGAAGAGGTTTACAAAACCGTTGGCGCTGACGTGAAATCCTATGTGTATGGCCCAATGCCCACCCAGCCGCTGGGATGGTTCAAAAAGCCGATCACCAAGATCGAAGACATGAAGGGCATGAAATTCCGTACCGTTGGAATTTCAATTGATATGTTTACGGCCATGGGCGTTTCAGTGAACGCGCTGCCCGGTGGTGAGATTGTTCCCGCGATGGACCGTGGCCTGCTGGATGGCGCCGAGTTCAATAACGCCTCCTCTGACCGCCTGCTGGGCTTTCCTGATGTAGCCAAGATCTGCATGCTGCAAAGCTATCACCAGAATGCAGAACAGTTCGAGATTCTCTTTAACGGGGCGAAGTATCGTGCACTGCCCGCAAAGCTTCGCGCGATCCTGGACAACACGGTTGAGGCCGCCTCGGCCGATATGTCCTGGAAAGCTGTCGATCGTTACTCTAAAGACTATATGGAAATGCAGACCCAGCAGGGCGTCAAGTTCTTCAAGACCCCCGATGCGGTCCTGCGCTCACAGCTGCGTGTGTTTGACGAAGTCGTCAACAAGAAAGCCGCTGAGAATCCCCTGTTCAAGAAGATCGTCGAGTCGCAGCGCGCCTTTGCTGCGCGTGCGGTGAAGTGGGATCTTGAGACCAACGTCCAGCGTCGGATGGCTTACGATCACTACTTCCGGCCGGCAGCCGCCCCTGCCAAGAAGGCAGAAGCCAAGAAGTAAGGGTAGGCTAATTAAGGCTGGTCCAGGCCCAATCGGCCTGTCGCCAGCCGGCTTCCAACAAAAGCAGCCCACATCCCGGGCTGCTTTTGTTTTAATACGGAGTCACCTTCGGGATTCTAAATAATGCAAAAAATATTCCTCACCATTGACAAAATCTCCACCTGGGTCGGGCAGGCATTTTCTTGGCTCATCATTGGCCTGACGCTTCTAATTGGCTTTGAGGTCTTCTCCCGCTATGTCCTCAATAGCCCCCATGCCTGGGCCTTTGATGCCCAGATGATGCTCTACGGCATTCTTTTCATGATGGCAGGCGCCTACACCTTGGCAAAAAATGGCCATGTCCGCGGCGACATTCTTTATGGATTTCTAAAGCCAAGAACCCAGGCCATCATGGACATGATTCTTTATATTGTGTTTTTTATTCCGGGCGTCTGTGCGCTGATCTATGCAGGCTATTTTTATGCCGCTGACTCCTGGCGCATCCTTGAGCATTCATCAATTACCGCCGATGGCCCGCCGCTTTATCCCTTTAAAACTTTTATTCCGATCGCGGGCGCCTTTCTGATTGTTCAGGGACTCGTTGAAATTCTTCGCTGCGTGGTCTGTATCAAAGAAGGCGAATGGCCTTCCCGCGAACAGGACGTGGAAGAGGTCGATGTCGATGAACTGAAAGCCATGATTTCCCACGAGGGAGAAACCAAAAATGCGTAAAGAACTTCTTTTTGGTTTTTCGATTATGGGCCTAGTGGTGCTGGCCACACTGGCCTTCATGCCCTGGGGCAATCTTGAGTCGGGCCACGTTGGGCTTTTAATGCTTGCCCTGGTTGTGGTGGCCATCATGCTTGGCTTTCCGACTGCCTTCACACTCATGGGCATGGGCGTGATTTTCACCTTCTTTGCCTATTATTTTCGCGATCCTAATCTCGCGCTTACCAATACCCTTACCCTGATGGTCCAGCGGACCTATGGCGTGATGACCAATGATGTGTTGATTGCGATTCCGCTCTTCGTGTTCATGGGCTATTTGGTTGAGCGGGCTAACCTGATTGAAAAGTTATTTAGATCGCTGCATCTGGCGCTGGTGCGAGTGCCAGGATCGCTGGCTGTTGCGACTATCTTTACTTGTGCCGTATTCGCAACCGCTACTGGCATCGTGGGCGCTGTGGTAACACTGATGGGCCTGCTGGCTCTGCCACAGATGTTAAAAAGCGGCTATGACATCCGCGTCTCAGCGGGCGCGATCACTGCAGGCGGAACACTTGGTATCTTGATTCCGCCTTCAGTCATGCTGATTGTGTATGGCGCAACTGCTGGCGTCTCCGTTGTGCAGTTGTATGCCGGCGCGTTTTTCCCCGGCATCATGCTAGCGGGGCTTTATATCCTGTATGTCATTTTGGTAGCCAAGCTTAAGCCCGCCTCGATGCCGCCGCTGGCTGAAGAGGAACGTAGGGTTGATCTGCCGCAGGCCTATGAAAATCTGCGCCGGGCGTTTAGTGATCGGGTGCTGCCTTCTTTAGCCCGCGGCTTTATTGGTGCAAGCAATGCTGGCGTATCAGTGGGCCAGGTGATTAAAACCGCGATCGTGGCATTGTTGCCGGCCATCTTTTTTGCGCTCTTTATGGGTTTTTTGTATTCGGTGGTGACAGCGCCAGCCAAGATCGATGAGGCCGCAGGCCTCATGGAAATGGGCATCGGCGTAGAAGCCCCTGCCGAAGAGATCGACGAAGAGGCCGAGGAAGAGCTAGTCGAGATGGGCGCAAACTCCTCTGCCCCAGCGCAGGCGAAAGAGGAGGCAGCATCTGCTGCGACTGATACTGCGAAAACCGATGCGCCGCCTGCCGAGCGCCAACCGGCACCAAGCTGGTATTGGTGGATGCTGGGCATCGGATCTATGCTCGGTGTCGCGTTTTACGCCATCTTTACCTGGGCAAGGCTTGAGATCTTCAAGATGCTCTTAGGCTCATTTTTTCCGTTGGCGGTGCTCATTCTTGCGGTACTGGGCTCGATCGTGTTTGGCCTGGCTACACCCACCGAGGCTGCGGCTGTAGGTGCGATCGGTGGGGCGTTGCTGGCGGCTGCTTATCGCAGGCTAAATTATCAAGTGGTGAAAGAGTCGGTCTTTTTGACAGGCAAGACCAGCGCCATGGTCTGTTGGCTTTTTGTGGGCTCCTCAATCTTTTCAGCCGCCTTTGCCCTCTTGGGCGGCCAGGAGCTTGTCGAGAAGTGGGTATTGGGCCTTGGCTTAACGCCGATTCAGTTTTTAATTCTCTCCCAGGTCATCATCTTTTTGCTGGGATGGCCCTTGGAGTGGACTGAAATCATTGTGATCTTTATGCCGATTTTTATTCCGCTTCTGGATAATTTCGGAATTGATCCTTTGTTCTTTGGGCTTTTGGTGGCACTTAACCTGCAGACGGCGTTTTTATCCCCGCCGGTGGCAATGTCTGCGTTTTACTTAAAAGGTGTTGCACCTCCGCATGTCACGCTTAATCAGATCTTTGCTGGTATGTTTCCCTTCATGGGCATACAGGTGGTCGCCGTGGTGCTGCTCTATGTTTTCCCGGCGATTGGCATGTGGCTGCCGACAGTGTTGTATCGCTAGGCCTACATTCTAAAAATAGAAGGGTTATCTTCGTAGACGGTTCACGAGCTACTTACCCTCCCGGTGATGCTAATCCCAGCGTTTTGGCGGGACTAACTGCATCCCGGGTTTTCCATTGGGCAATCGCGGTGAGTCCAAGCCATAGGGCGGTGGCGGCAAAGCCCCACTGGAAGGCAGTCGCGTCATAGCGCCGTACACCCTCAACCACTAGGCCGTCCCATTGCCAGTCCAGGATCACTCCAAAAAGCGGCTGTAGCCCGAGCGATCCGAGAGTGACTGATAGGTTGACTAAGGCCGTGATGGTCGCGGTGCGGCGGCCACCGACCAAATCTTTCCCGTAGGCGAAAGCGACCACCATTGAGCCAGAACTGATTCCAATCATTGACAGAAGTGCTGCGGTAGCCCACAAGGATGAGAGCGAAATGCCACTGGCAAGCAGAATAAAGCCCGCAAATACGCCAAGGGTTCCCACCAAGAGAGGTTTTTTGCGCCGGCCAGTCCGGTCAGACCACGGGCCAAACACAAGACTGCCTGCGGCAAAACCAATAGGAATCAGCGAGGTCAGTCCAACTGCAGTGCGGCTACTGACATCAAAAAGAGTCGTTAAAAACGGCACCCCCCAGAGTCCGGCCATCATCACCACGCTTCCCGTGACTGCTGTTTGCCCCAGGCAAAGCAGTGCTAGGTCTTTTTTCGGCAGTGTACGAAGTGAGTCCCATACGGAAATCTTGGCGAGAGCGTCGTCAGTCTGGGGGGCGGGAGCCCAGCTCCGATAGCCCCGCTCAGCGGGATCATCACGCAGGATAAAAAGCATACCGAGAAGAACAAGGGCCGCGAAACCAGCACTTCCTGCGACTACGTTTCGCCAGCCATACTCATCTGACAAAAGCCGCAAAGGAAAGCCTGCTAAAACTGCCCCGATCGTGCCGACAGTCAGTGATAGTCCTGAAATCGAGGCGAATTTCTGGGGTGAAAACCAGTGTGCCGCCAGTTTTAGCATGCCAATCCATCCGACCGCCGCTGCGGCCCCGATAATGCCGCGGCCGACAGCAGCAGCCGCAAAGGTTTCCGCCCATGCGAATAAGAGTGTTCCGGCGACTGCGGCTGCTGTGGCAGCAATAAACAGCCGGCGTGGGCCAAAGCGATCGGCAAGAAGGCCTGCAGGCAGCTGCATCACGGCATAGCAATAAAAATAGGTTGCCGATAGCCAGCCCAGAGCGGTCGCGGTGGGCGCAAGTTCTTGGGCCAGCTCTTGGGCCAATGCGGCAGGTGTGACCCGCTGAAAAAATCCAAATAAGTAAAACGCAGCAGCCAGGCCCCACATCAGCAGGGCCAAGCTAAGCGGAGGAACAGCCGACCTTAAAACATCTTGTTTCAACGGTTAATAACTATAAAAGCCCCGGCCTGATTTTCGGCCGAGATAGCCTGCGTCCACCATCTCTTTGAGCAGCGGCGCAGCGCGATATTTTGGATCTTCAAAATTACTGTAGAGCACTTCCATTACCGCTAGCAGCACTTCAAGGCCGATCAGGTCTGCCAATGCCAACGGGCCGATCGGGTGATTGCAGCCAAGTTTCATACCGTCATCAATCTCAGCGGCTGAGGCTAAACCCTCGGCATAGACAAAAATAGCCTCATTAATCATTGGGCAGAGAATACGGTTGACGACAAAGCCAGCGCTATTTTTGACTCCGATGGGTGTTTTTCCAACTGCTTTGGCGAGCTCCGTCACCGCAGTTAACGTAGGCTTTGAAGTCTGTAGGCCCCGAATAATTTCAACGAGAGCCATCATCGGAACGGGATTGAAAAAATGCATCCCGACGAACTGTCCGGGCCGTTGGGTCGCAGCCGCAAGACGGGTGATTGAGAGCGAGGAGGTGTTCGTCGCAATAATTGTTTCAGGCCGCAGTACTTTTTCGACAGCCTGGAGAATCTTAATTTTTACAGATTCGTTTTCGGTAGCCGCTTCGATCAAAAGATCTGCTGAGGCGAGGTCTTCAACCTTGGTGGTGGTGCAAATATGCGACAAGGTCGCTTTTTTTGCATCTTCAGTTAGCGCCCCTTTTTTGATCAGTCGATCCATGGAGCCCGAAACGGTTGCTAGCCCTTTCGCGAGTGCAGGCTCAGCAATGTCTTGCATGATGACGTCATAGCCTTTTGCGGCAAATGCCTGGGCAATACCATTTCCCATGGTGCCGGCGCCAATAACGCCGATAGTCTTGATGGTCATAATTAACTTCCCTAAGCGTGATGAGTTTTAGGCGGGGCCAGCCGGTGCCCCCTTGGATGAAAGATTACCTTAATCTCAACTTAAGACGATTTTTTGCGAAAGCGGTACACCGCCAGCGTGCTTCTCAGATTCGGTAGCCACCGGATCATCTCGTCATCATCGAGGAAAGCACGATCCAGAATCTCGAAGCCAAGCCGCATTAAGAGCTCTTCAAAGTCCCGGGCGGTCGCGAAGTGGAAGTTGGGCGTGTCATACCAGGCATACGGCAGCCGCTTGTTAACAGGCATGTGGCCTGAAAGCAGTGAGGTGATATGTGACCAGTGGCCAAAATTCGGGATACTGACCAAGCACTCGCGGCCGATTTCGCCAATTTCTCGCAGCACCCGCTCTGTTTCACGCGTTGCTTGAAGAGCCTGTGAAAGCACGACCACATCAAAACGGCCCTGCGCAAACATTGCAAGCCCTTGGTCGATGTCAGCCTGAATGACATTTACCCCACGCTTTACGCAGGCCAATACGTTTTCATCGGCGATCTCGACGCCGAGTGTTTCGCAGGACTGATGGGCGGCCAGCCAGTGCAATAAGGTGCCATCGCCGCAGCCCAAATCCAGCACTCGCGTGTGTGGGGTGACCCATTTGGCGATCTGTGCAAGATCGCCGCGCAAGGACTCGCCGTTACGGTGGGGAATGGCCGTCATACGCCAGACTCCTGGCCGATACGATCAAAGTAAGCCGCAACCAAATGGTGGTAGCGGGGATCATTCATCAAAAAAGCATCATGCCCGTGGGGTGCATCAATTTCGGCATAGCTGACGGACTTGCGTTGGGCAAGCAACGCCTCAACCATTTCCCGGGAACGCTCCGGCGGAAATCGCCAATCCGTCGTGAACGAAATTAGCAAATTGCTGCACTGGATACCAGCCAGTGCCGCCGAAAGACTGCCTGAAAAGGCCTTAGCGGGATCAAAATAGTCGAGCGCCCGCGTAATCAGCAAATAGGTATTGGCATCAAAATAAGTCGAAAACTTTTCTCCCTGATAGCGCAAATAAGATTCGATTTCAAACTCCACATCAAAGCCAAAGCGGTAGTCATCAGAGCCGCGCAGCTGCCGACCAAATTTTTCGGCCATATCATCGTCGGATAGGTAAGTGATGTGGCCGATCATTCGGGCCACCGATAGGCCAGTCCTGGGCACTGTATTTTTGGCGTAATAGTGGCCACTGTGAAACTCGGGATCACTCACAATTGCTCGACGTGCAACTTCATTAAATGCGATGTTTTGCGCGGATAGCCTCGCGGTGGAGGCAATGACCACTGCATGCCGAAGCCGATTAGGGTAGGCGATCGACCACTGCATAGCCTGCATGCCGCCGAGGCTGCCGCCCATAACGGCAGCGAATTGCTCGATTCCGAGCCGGTCAGCCAGCCGGGCCTGGGCATCGACCCAGTCATCGACAGTGACAACCGGGAAGTCCGCGCCATAAGGACGGCCCGTCGCCGGATTGATTGAAGCTGGGCCGGTCGAGCCAAAGCAGGAGCCAAGGTTATTGACGCCAATCACAAAAAAACGATTCGTATCTACAGGTTTGCCCGGCCCCACCATGTTGTCCCACCAGCCTAAAGCTTGCGGATCGTCGGGCCGGCTGCCTGCAACATGATGGGAGGCATTTAAGGCATGACAAATGAGTACCGCATTACTGCGTGAGGCGTTTAGCGTCCCATAGGTCTCATAGACGAGCTGGTAAGGGCCAAATGACTGGCCGCTTTTGAGCGTCAGGGGCTCGGAGAAGTCTGCTGTCTGTGGCGTAATGGGCCCGACTGAGCCCGCCTGCTGAGAATTGATTGCCATGTGGAATTTTGACGTAAGCCGCAAAAGGTATCCATCCAGGATGGGGGATGTCAATTTCCTGACACTTTGACACAAAGCCCGGCTTGGCTCCGGGCTGCGCGCTCGTAGAGTTCGCATTTGTTGAGTTTTTGGACGGAGCCCATCGGGATACTGGCTCAGACAGATTGATTGTCTTCATAAGGAGAGCCAAGAGTGACAAAGCGTCTAAGCCTGGAGCAAACTTTTTTACCCCCGACCTCGTTGCTACTAAAAGAGGCTCCGGCGCAGCCATACCGCAGGCTTGAGCTTGAGCAGCCAGGGCCCGTTGTAGCGATTACTCCACGTCAACAAGAGGTTCTGTTTTGTCTGGTCGAGGGCAAGCCAACGAAAAAAATCTGTACTGAACTCGGTATCTCCGAGGGGACTGCAAAAGTCCATATCAGCGCGATTTTTCGGGCCCTGCGCGTCCGAAATCGGACCCAGGCAACACTTGTGGCCCTGCGCGAAGGCTGGATTCAGCCGGAGATGTGGTCGCGGTCTTGATTCCACTTAGCCAGGGCGGCCGTCAGCTTTGAGGGGTCGCCCTGCCGAAGAATTCGCGATGACTGTTTGCTGCAGTCGGTGGCGTGTGACCGAAGGATCTCTTGTTTGATGAGCAAGACCTGGGCCGGATGCATTGAAAATTCACGCAGGCCAAAGCCCAACAGTAGCCGGGTCAGCTCGGGATCGCCCGCCATCTCGCCACAGACCGAGACGGGCTTGCCCCGCCGATTACAGGCCTTGATTACATCGGCAATCAAGCGCAGCACCGCCGGATGCAGAGGGTTATATAAATGGGCCACATCGCCATCAGCCCGGTCTATGGCCAGCGTGTATTGAATTAAATCGTTTGTGCCCAGGGAGGCAAAATCCAGCACCGGCAAAAGTCCGTCAATTGCCAGGGCCGCCGCCGGCACTTCAATCATCGCCCCAATTGCGATGGCCTCATCGAAGGCCAGACGGCCGGCTTTTAGCTGCCCCATCGCTGCCTCGACCATTTTTCTTGCGGCGATCATCTCTTGCGGTCCGCTGATGAGCGGAATTAAAAGTTTGATCGGGCCATGGGCTGAGGCCCTGAGAATGGCTCGCAGCTGGGTCATAAAAAGTTCGGGCTCAGCCAGACATAAACGGATCGCACGCAAGGCAAGCGCCGGATTCGAAGGCGGATCCCGATGGGCTGATACGCTGGGCACATCTTTATCGGCCCCTGAGTCAAGCGTCCGAATCGTGACCGGCCGACCCCTGAGTGCGACCACAACGCTTTTATAGGCCTCGTATTGTTCTTCTTCTGAGGGCGGGTCGTCGCGATTCATGTAGAGAAATTCGCTACGGAAAAGACCCACACCCTGACAGCCTGCCTCCATGGCATGGGCCGCATCAGAGGGCAGATCGAGATTTGCAAAAAGACTTACCGCCTGGCCATCGAGGGTCTGTGCAGCAACATTTTTAAGTCGCGTTAGGCGGCTGCGGGCTACCGCCTGCTCGGCCTGTCGGACCTCATAGATGCTACGAATCGGCGCATCGATGCTGCCAAGGACTACCCCGGCTTCCGCATCGATAATGATGGGCTCGCCTTGCTGAATTAATCCGTAAAGAGTCTGCAGCCCAACGACTGCGGGCAGGCCAAGACTGCGGGCGAGAATCGCGGTGTGCGATGTGGGGCTGCCCGTGTCGGTTGCGAATCCGGCAAAGGAGTGTTGCTTAAGCAGCAACATATCGGCTGGTGCAATGTCATGGGCAACAAGAATCCATGGCAATTCGGCATGCGGGCCAGAAGCAGTTGTAGCAGGCTGCGGAAGGCTAATTCGGGCGCCACCTTCGGGATGGCGCATTGCTTTGAGAATGCGTTCAACAATCTGCCGAACATCTGCCCGGCGCTCGCGGAGATAAGCATCTTCAATTGCATCGAACTGTTCTGCGACCTGTTCGTATTGCTGCACAAGGGCCCACTCAGCATTGCACTGCTCAGTAAGAATCCGATCCCGCGTGGCTTCGATGAGCATTGGGTCATGTAGAACAATCGCCTGCAAATCTAGGAAGGCCCGTAGCTCTGCAGCCACCTCATTGCCCAGGTCATGCCGCATCTTTTCAAACTCTTCGTCCACGGCACGGACCGCAGTGTAGAGCCGCTCCACCTCCGCGTGGCCCTGGTTTGCCTCAATCGTGCGGCGTGGCACATCCAGTGATGCGGGCGCCAGCACCCAAGCACGGCCAATTGCAATGCCCCGCCCGACAGGAATCCCAGAGACCGAAAATGCCATGTCTAGGATTCCTCTCCGAATCGAGATGCAAAAAGATCAATCAGCGCCTGCAGTGCCTCAGCCTCTTGCTCGCCGGTGGTTTCAATTTCTACTTCGGTGCCCTTTCCGGCGGCCAGCATTGTCACACCCAGAACGCTTTTTGCGTTAACCCGCCTGCCGTTGCGGGATAGCCAGACCTCGCAAGGAAAGCGTGTCGCCATCTGGCTGAGCTTCGAAGAAGCCCTCAGGTGCAGGCCAAGGGTATTGATAACAGGAACTGTCTGCTTAGGCATCGGAGCCCCTAATTGGCGGGCGCCAAGGGCGCGCAAGAGGGTGAGACTGTATCGGCGAGTTTTTCAACTAATTCTTCAGGAGGAAGCTCACGATAAGTAAACGCCTTGAGCATCATCGGAACACTCACGCCCGTTAGTCCGCGGGCACGAATTTCCGGATGCAGGCTAAGCCAGGCGCAGGCTGCGTTACAGGGCGTTGCGCCTAAGATGTCACCCAGCAAGACAACTTGCTGCGGGCAGCCTTCCTGTTTCCATATCGTTTCAATTGTTGCAACGGCATCATCGAGTGAAGAGTTTGCGGCGATATCCGCAACGACCACTTCCGCAATATATCGGCCAAAAGCATGGCAGGCCACAGCATGCAGGGCATGGCCTAAGGGCGCATGGCAAATCAAAATCAAAGCGGTCATGATCCCAATGCCGTTTCGATAAACATGCGTGCAACGTCGATCTCAGATTGCGACTGGATTTCCTGAAATCCAGTCGGACTGGTGACATTGATCTCGGTGAGGTGCTCGCCAATTACATCCAGGCCCAGCAGCATAAGGCCCCGGGGTGCGAGGGCCTCACCGACCGTCAGAGCGATTTCTCGGTCGCGGGCGGAGAGCGCCATGACGACGCCCTTGCCGCCTGCGGCAAGATTTCCACGCGACTGGCCGGCTGGAGGGATTCTTGCAAGCGCAGACTCCACGGGCTTGCCGTTAATCACAATGATGCGTTTATCGCCCTGCGAGATTGCTGGCAGATAGCGCTGAATCACAATTTGTTTTGTGCCGTGATCAGTGAGCAATTCAATTGCAGACGGAAGATTGGGATCGTCAGCCGCCAATACAAAAACGCCTATCCCGCCCATCGCATCCAGGGGCTTGACGACAATTTTCTGATAATGAATTGCAAACTCTTTCAAGGCCTTCAGGTCTGCTGAGATCAGTGTCTCCGGTGTAAGCGCTGGAAACTCCAGCGCCGCCATCTTTTCGCCATGATTGCGTAAGGCTTGCGGGCAATTCAGCACACGCACGCCCCCGCGTTGTGCGATTTCCAGCTGCTGCGTGGCCGCGAGATAGCGCGCATCAAATGGCGGATCTTTGCGCATTAGAATCAGATCAAACTTGTTTGCTGGCTGCCATTGCGCAGTGTCTTCAATCCACCAAATCGGCGCCTGCGGCTGATCGATGCGAATCTGGTGGGCAAAAACTTCAAGCCGGCTTCCCTCACGATCGGCGCGGGTCCGCAGCTCATGAAGTTCAGCGGTGTGGATCTCAATGCCCTGCCGCTGACACTCCCGCATCATGGCAAAGGTTGTGTCTTTATAGGTCTTAAACCCACCCAGTGGGTCACAGACAAACAGCACACTGCGGGTCATGGCCGAGCCTGCTCGAGTTCCAAGGATGC